>MIBK01000001.1:0-88 GCA_001829505.1 Spirochaetes bacterium RBG_16_67_19
TTGCCGCCTGCCAGCATCAGGCTCTGGCGCACCCCGCGGTGGGCCTCCTCCAGGCTGATGGTGACCTCCGCCTCCTGGTCCTCTCCCG
>MIBK01000001.1:160-1178 GCA_001829505.1 Spirochaetes bacterium RBG_16_67_19
GCATCTCGAAGAAGTCGCTGAAGCCCGAGAAGGGCGTCTGCTCGAAGTCCTCGCCGGACATGTCGAAGCGGAAGCTACGCCCGGCCCCCGGCTGGCCGCCTCGCGTGCCGAAAAATTCCCACCCGGGCGGCGGGCTGAAGTCCTGGCCGGCCTGCCAGTTTTCGCCGAGGGAGTCGTAGCGGCGGCGCTTATCCGCGTCCTGGAGCACCTCGTGGGCCTCGTTCAGGCGCTTGAACTTCTCCTCCGCGTCCGGGCTTTTGTTCACGTCCGGATGCAGCTTGCGGGCCTGCTTGCGGTAGGCGGCCTGGATCTGTTGCTGGCTCGCTCCGCGGTCCACCCCGAGGGTCTCGTAATAATCCCGAAATTTGACAGCCATGTTCGATTGGCTTCAATGTACTGAGCAGGTCCTACCCCGTCAATGCCGCCTGCTGGATTGGAGGAACCTCGTTGAACGCATCCCGCTTCGCGCTGAATCGCATCGCCTGCCCCGGCCTGGGGCTGGAGGCTTTCCTGCGCCTGTCCCGCAGCGCCGGGCTTGCCAAGGTGGAGCTGCGCAATGATTTGCCCGGAGGGCGGGTCCAGGACGGGCTGCCGGCAGGGGAGGCCCGGGCCCTGCTGGAGCGGTACGGCGTGCAGGTCATTACGATCAATGCACTACAGCACTTCAATCTGGGCTCCTCGCTGCCGGCGCTGGAGAAGGAGCTGGCAGAGCTGGCCCGCACCGCCCGGGACATCCGCTGCCCGGCGCTGGTGTTCTGCCCGCACAATGACCTCTCCGACCGCCGGGATCCGACGCAGCGCCACCGTGAAGCCCTGGCGGCCTTGAAGCGCTTCGGGCCCATCCTGGCCGACGCCGGCCTGCTGGCCTACCTGGAGCCGCTGGGCTTCGCCATCAGCTCCCTGGACTCCCTGGCTACGGCCGCGGCGCTCATCGAGGAGTCCGGCTTCCCGGTCTATCGCCTGCTGTTCGACACCTTCCATCATTTTCTAGGTCCGGACTCGCGGGAAAGCCTGAAGG
>MIBK01000001.1:1209-6890 GCA_001829505.1 Spirochaetes bacterium RBG_16_67_19
CATTTCCGGGGTCTACCAGGAGGTACCGGGGAACCGCTACCTGGACGAGCACCGGGAGCTGATCCGCGAGGGGGACCGTCTGGCCGGCCGCGCCCAGCTGGACTTCCTGCGGGAGGAAGGCTACCGCGGGGATATCAGCTTCGAGCCCTTTTCCCCGCAGGTGCAGGGCCTGCCGCCGGAAAAACTGGTCGAGGCGTTGCGGGCCAGCCTGCGGGCGCTGGGGGTTGACACACTAAGGGTAGAAACTTGACCGCCCTTCCCGCGAGCCAGTATCATCGTGGTTGCTGAGGAGGTAGTAATGGGCAGGTTCCCGGTGGGCAACGCCCCCTGTTCCTGGGGCACGCTGGAGTTCGAGGGGTTGGGCGGGGAACAGGTGCCCTGGAAGCGCATGATGGACGAGCTGGCCGAAACCGGCTACACGGGCATGGAGCTGGGCGACTGGGGCTACCTGCCCGCGGAGGCGGGGGCCTTGAGCCTGGAGCTGGCCCGGCGGGGCCTGACCATGCTGGGAGCCTTCGTGCCGGTGGCCTTCCGCCACGAGGGAAAACACGCGGCGGGACAGGAAACCGCCCTGCGTACGGCGCGCCTGCTGGCCGCGGTGGCTGGCCATCCGGCCCCTTTCCTGGTGCTGGCCGATGAGAATGGCAGCGACCCTGTGCGCAGCGGCAACGCCGGGCGGATAACACCCGAAATGGGCCTGGGCCCGGAGGAGTGGAAGGTCTTCGCCCGGGGGGTGGAGAGCATCGCCGCGGCGGTGAAACGCGAAACGGGATTGCGAACCGTGTTCCATCACCACTGCGCCGGCTACGTGGAGACCCCGCAGGAGATCCAGCGCCTGCTTTCCCTGACCTCCCCCGAGCTGGTGGGCCTGGTGTTCGACACGGGGCATTTCGTCTACGCCTCCGGCGGCCATCCCGCGCTGGAAGGGCTGGAGATGTACGGGGACCGGGTGTGGTACATGCACTTCAAGGACTGCCACCCGGAAGTGGCCCGCCAGGCGCGGGCCGAGGGTTGGGACTACTTCCAGGCGGTGCGCCACGGCGTTTTCTGCGAGCTGGGCAAAGGCAGCGTGGATTTCCCCTCGGTGGTCCGTTGGCTGGACCGCCGCGGCTACGGGCACTACGTGCTGGTGGAGCAGGACGTGCTGCCGGGAATGGGGGCCCCCAAGGAAAGCGCCCGGCGCAACCGGGATTACCTGCGGACCCTGGGCCTGTAAATCCAACCCTGCAAATCTAACCAAGGAGCAAAGCGTGAAAAACAAAATCCTGCAGGTGGGCGTGATCGGCGCGGGAAGGATCGGCAAGATCCACGCCCGCAGCCTGGCCTTCCTGATCCCGGAGGCCCAGGTCGCGGCGATCGCCGACGTGGACGCCGGGGCCGCGCGCGAAGCGGCCGAGGCCCTGCGCATCCCCAAGGCCTTGAGCGACTACCGCGAGATCCTGGCGGACAGGCAGATCCAGGCGGTGGTGATCTGCGCCCCGACCCCCCTGCACTCCGCCCTGATCGAGGAGGCCGCGGCGGCCGGCAAGCACATCTTCTGCGAGAAACCGGTCGATTTCGACCTGGCCCGCATCGACGCGGCCCTGGCCGCGGTGAAGAAGGCGGGGGTCAAGCTGCAGATCGGCTTCAACCGCCGCTTCGACGCCAACTTCGCCCGTGTGCGCCGGGCGGTGGCCGAGGGGGAGATCGGGCAGCCGCAGCTCCTGCACATCGTCAGCCGGGACCCCGGCCCGCCGCCGCTTTCCTACGTGAAGAGCTCCGGCGGAATTTTCATGGACATGACGATCCACGACTTCGACATGGCCCGCTTCCTGATCGGGGCCGAAGTGGAGGAGGTGTACACCCAGGCCGCGGTCACCGTGGATCCGGCCATCGGCCAGGCGGGGGACCTGGACACCGCCGTGGTGCTGCTGAAGTTCGCCAACGGGGTGATCGGCACCATCGACAACTGCCGCCAGGCAGTGTACGGCTACGACCAGCGGGTGGAGGTGCTGGGCAAGAAGGGGGCGGCGGCCAGCCAGAACAACTACCCCAACAGCGTGGTTTTCTCCGGGGGGGAGGCCATCCGGCGCGACCTGCCGCTGAACTTCTTCCTGGAACGCTACGCGGAGAGCTTCGTGACCGAGATGAAGCTCTTCGTGGAAGCGGTGCGGCAGGACAAGCCCACCCCGGTTGGAGGCCTGGACGGGCGCCACCCGGTGGTCATGGCCCGGGCGGCCC
The DNA here is from genome assembly GCA_001829505.1 of Spirochaetes bacterium RBG_16_67_19. GTDB lineage: Bacteria > Spirochaetota > Spirochaetia > SZUA-6 > DRHE01 > MIBK01. The sequence goes on from MIBK01000001.1 coordinate 3,430, forward strand.
GCAAGTCCTACGACGAGCATCGCCCGGTGCGCCTGGCGGAGGTGGATGGTTAGGAGGGCACGATGCGCAGGTTCGCCTACTCGCTTTCGGGCGGCAAGCTGTTTCCCCTCTTCATCGGCTTTTACCTCCCGTACCTGATCTGCTACGCGGCGGTGCTGGCCGGCAGCCGGTGGGCCCAGGGCGGGCCGGGCGGCAGAGGCGCCGCCGCCGGGTTGGCGGCTGCCTTGGCCGGGTACGCGGGACTTCTGCTGCTGTACCTCCTGTTCACGATCCCGTTCCTGCGTCGCCTGGTGCCGGCCCTGTCCCTGGAGGGCCAGGCGCTGGAGTTCCGCGGCTCCACCGGAGCCTTCCTGGGCCTGAACCTGCTGGGCCTGCTGCTGTCCCTGGTCACCCTGGGCATCTACGCTCCCTGGTACGCGGCCCGGGTCGGTCGCTACCTGAGCGGGCAGACCTCCTACAGGGCAAAGCCCTGGGAGTTCACCGGCAAGGGGGGCCGCCTGTTCGTGATCCTGCTGCTTTCCCTGGTGCTGCCGGTGGTCGCGATCACGGTGGTCTTCGCGCTGGTCCTGGTGGGCCGTGCCGGGGGCTTCGGACAGCCCGAGAGCTACTCCCTGAGCTTCGCGGTGACGGTGGTGGTGCTGCTGGTGGTGGTCCCGTCCTACCTGTACCTGGTCTATCGCTGGCTGTTCAGCCTGCGCCTGGGCGACCGGGAGGTGTGCTGGGAAACCCGCTTCTGGCCGGCGGTGGGTTTCATCTTCCTGCAGCTAGTCCTGACCCTGCTCTCCGCTCTGGTCTACTGGCCGGGGGCCTACGTCCGGCTGTACGCCTACTTCGCCCGGCGCACCGTGATCGCCGAGGCGGGGGTCGTCCGCTGGACCGTGGGCTTCGACGGCCCCGCCGGGCGGGGCTTCCTGCTGCTCTGGGGGCAGACCCTGCTCGTCCTGCTGACCCTGGGGATCTACACTCCCTGGGCCATGGCCCGCATCGGGCGATGGTTCGCGGAACACACGTTCCTGAAGAGCCCAGGGGAGATTGAATATTAATGTCATTCTGGTCGATAGTTGAATGAATGCCGGTCAGGGTTGCGGAAGCTATTCTCATGGCGCAGTATACTTAAGCAAGCAGGATTGCAAGATGGCTGAAGCGCGAAGATTCCTGATTATCGTGGAAGAGGGTGGACCTAATTTCTCTGCTTACTCGCCCGACTTACCCGGTTGTGTTTCTACAGGCTCGACCATACAAGAGACAATAGAGAACATGAAAGAGGCAATTGGTTTCCATTTGCAGGGAATGCAAGAAGACGCTCTGCCGCCGCCTCAATCCTCAACGATTGCTGCTCAAATCATCACGGTCTAGTAATTCCTTCCGTCTGCTATTGCTGAAATCCTATGCCGACCCTCTTGGCTGTTGACAAAACGATATAAAATCCGCTAAAAGTATGGAAACCATGGGGGAAACGATACGAGAAACGTGTTGTAATTCCTTGTGCGTGAGAATGTTCCGCCACTGTAGCTCAGTCGGTAGAGCAGTGGACTGAAAATCCATGTGTCAGCAGTTCGATTCTGCTCGGTGGCACGGACCCCGCCTCCCGTAGGCGGGGTTTTTTCTAGGAGCGCCCCCCCCGCGGGCGGACGTGACTGCAGGCTGAAGGAGGCCTTGATGATGGACCCCGTGCTGCTGGCCAAGAATCAACGCGCCGAGATTTCCTCCTACCTGATCGCCGCCGATGAAATCGAAAAGAGCCTGGAGGCCAACCGCCGGGAGCTGTCGGGCCTGGCCCGCTTCCTGCTGGAGCAGGCCCCGGACCGCATCCTGCTGCTGGGCAGCGGCGCCTCCTGGGTCACCCTGTACAGCGGCTACTACTTCCTGCAGACCTGCACCCCCATCCCGGTGGCCCACCGCTACGGCCCGGAGTTCCTGGCCGACGAGCCGCGGGAGCTGGCGCTGGGCAAGACCGTGGCCATCCTGGCCTCCTACTCCGGGAACACGGCGGACACGGTGAACGCCGCGCGGGCCTGCCGCGAGCGGGGCATCCCGACCATCGCCATCTGCCGCACGCGCCAGGGAAAGCTCATGGAGCAGGCCGACCGCCTGATCACCTACGAGTCCGTGTGCCTGTACACCTCGGCCATGGCCAACCTGCTGTGGCTGCTGGCCGAGTACGCCGGCCTGCGGGGGCACAAGGCGGAAGGCGCGCGGATGCAGGAGGAGCTGCGGCGCCTGCCGGACCGCTTCCGCGGGGCCCTGACCAAGAGCGAGGAGGTGGCCCGGGAGGCCGCGGAGCGGTTGAAGGACCAGGAGTTCTTCTACGTCCTGGGGGACGGGGCGGTGTGGGCCCTGGCCTACCAGTTCGGCTATACCAACCTGATGGAGTACGCCAAGGTCGACGCCGCCTGCCTGCGCGGATGCGAGTGGCGGCATGGCCCGCTGGAGGTGCTGCCGCGCTCCCCGGCCATGATCCAGTTCGTGGGCACCGACCCGGGGCGCCAGTATGCGCTGGCCACCCAGGCCTACTGCCGCTCGCGCGGAGCCCGCCTGGCCGTGTTCGACAGCAAAGACTACTTCGACTGCCACCCGGTGCTGGCCCCCTTCGCCCTGCACACGGTGAGCCAGCTGTTCCTGATCTACTACTGCACCCTGCACGGGCGGGACATGGACGCCTACGGGGAGATGCACGTCCGCCCGTACATCGCCGGGGAGACGTATTTCTAGAAGAGGGCCTGCGCGCGCCCCGGGTCACTCCCCCAGGACCTGGACCAGGCAGCCGCGCTCCTGGGGGCCGTCCAGCTCCACGAAGTAGATGGTCTGCCGCCCGCCGGTGACCAGACGGCCTTCCTCGATGGGGAAGAAGACCTGGAAGCCCAGCAGGGCCCCGCGCAGGTGCGAGGGGGCGTTGATGGCCATCTGCCCGTCGGAGTGCAGGAAGCGGGCGTGCCGGTAGGGGTGGTCCTCGGGCACCAGGTTCGCTATCAGGTCGGCGAGGTCCTTCTCCAGATCCGGCAGCCCCTCGTTCACGGTCAGGCCGGTGGTGGTGTGCAGGGACAGCACGAAGGCCGTGCCGGAGCGCACCCCCGACTCCTCGACGGCCTGCCGCACCTGGGCGGTGATGTCGACCAGCTCGGTTTCCCGGCGGGTGAGCAGGGTCAGGCGCTTGAGCACGCTTTTCATGGCCGGCCTTCCAGGCCGAGCAGCCCGGCCGCGTTGCCCCGGGCGATGGCCTCCCGCAGGCCCGGGCTGAGAGGCAGGGCCTCCAGGCCCCGCACGGAGCGGCGGATGTCGGCCCGCGGGTAGTCGGAGCCGAACAGCACCTGACGCGGCAGGCTGCGCTCCAGCACCTGGATGCCGATCTGCTCGGCCAGCACGTGCTGAAGCGCGTCGCGCGGGGTGCCGCTGTACACGATCGAGGTGTCCAGGTACACGTTGCGGTACTTCAGGGCCAGCAGGAGGGCCTCTTCCACCCA
>MIBK01000002.1:0-3152 GCA_001829505.1 Spirochaetes bacterium RBG_16_67_19
CTGAAGGCGGTGGTGCTGGTGCTGATCATCCTCAACTGGCCCACCTACACGCGGGTGATCCGCGCGGAGATCCTGGTGACCCGCAACATGGACTTCATCCTGGCCGCCCGGGCCAGCGGGGCCTCGCACCTGCGCATTCTGTTCCGGCACGTGCTGCCCAACTCCATCTTTTCGGCGATCATCGTGGCCTCCATGAACGTCGGGGTGACCGTGCTCATCGCCGCCGCGCTTTCCTTCCTGGGGCTGGGCTCGGACACCGGTATTGCCGACTGGGGGGCCATGGTCTCGCAGTGCCGCAACTTCATCGTCGGCCCGCCGGAGAACCGCCTGGCCTACTGGTACCTGGTTTTCATCCCCGGTTTTGTGATCGCCCTGTTCGTGCTGGGCTGGAACCTGCTCGGGGACGCGGTGCGGGACGTGTTCGACCCCCGGATGCGCAGGAGGTAGGGGTGCAGAAGCTCATCGAAACCAAGAACCTGTTCACCGATTTCAACACCTTCGAAGGCGTGGTCAAGGCCCTGAACGGGGTGGGCCTGGTGGTGAACGAGGGGGAGACCTACGGCCTGGTCGGGGAATCCGGTTGCGGCAAGAGCGTGGCCGTGCGCTCGCTGATGCGCATCGTGCAGGCCCCGGGTAGGATCACCGAGGGCAAGGTGCTGATCTTCTTCCGGGCCGAGGACCGCTCCCGGGGCATCGACATCCTGAGGCGCAGCGAGGCCTACATGACCTCCATCCGCGGGGATTCCATCTCCATGATCTTCCAGGAGGCCTGCACCTCGCTCAACCCGGTGCTGTCCATCGGCTTCCAGGTCGGGGAGAGCTTCCACTTCCACCGCCGGGCGCAGATGCTGGAGGAGACCATCCGCGACCTGGACGAAGAGCTCGGCCGCGGCGGTTTCTTCCTGGCCCGCGGCTGGAAGGTCCTGTCGCGGGCCCTGTTCGCCCGCGAGCTGGGCGCCCTGAAGGAGTACGAGGGAGCCATCGACCGCATCGATCACGAGCTGTACCGGCTGGAGGAGGCCGGCTCCGGGGAGCCGCTGCGGCGCAAGGGCGCGCTGCAGCGCAGGCGCGACCGGCTGGGGGAAAAAAGCGTCCTGGCCGAAATCGCCAGGCGCGTTCCGGGGTTCCGCCGCTACCGGCGGCGCCTGGAGCGGACCGTGCGGCGGCACGTGGTGGAGCTGCTGCGCAGCCTGGGGGTACCCAACCCCGAGCGCATCGCGGAGGGTTACCCCCACGAGCTGTCGGGGGGCATGCAGCAGCGCATCGTCATTGCCATCGCCCTGGCCTGCCACCCGGTGCTGCTCATCGCCGATGAGCCGACCTCCAACCTGGACGTCACCATCCAGGCCCAGATCGTGGAGCTGATCAAGAGCCTGAAGCAGAAGGTCATCAGCTCCGTGCTGTTCATCACCCACGACCTGGGGCTGGTGGCGGAGATCTGCGACCGGGCTTCGGTCATGTACGCGGGGGACATCGCGGAGACCGCCTCCGTGCGGGAGCTGTTCCGCCAGCCGCTGCACCCCTACACTCAAGGGTTGCTGGCCTCGGTGCCGAAGCTGAGCCAAGCCGGCGAACTGGCCACTATCCCCGGCACCGTGCCCAACCTGATCGACCCGCCGACCGGCTGCCGCTTCCACCCGCGCTGCCCGCACGCCATGGAGGTCTGCAAGGGCGTCAAGCCGCCGACCATCGAGCACTCCCCGGGGCATTGGGTGGCCTGCTACCTGTACTCGGACGGAAAGAAATGAGCGAACCCCTCATCGATATCCGACGGCTGGTGAAATACTATCCTGTAAGGGGAGGGGTGTTCCGGCGCCACGTGGCGGACGTCAAGGCCGTGGACGGGGTGGACCTGGCGATCCAGCGCGGGGAGTGCCTGGGGCTGGTGGGGGAATCCGGCTGCGGCAAGACCACCCTGGGCAAGACCTTGCTGCGCCTGCACGAGGCCACCTCCGGGCGCATCTACTACAACCAGCCCGCCCCGCAGGTCGAGGAGGTGGAGCGCCTCCTGGCCTCGGAGCGCGACGGGGACCGGGCCGCGGCCTGGGCGCGCCTGAAGGACATGGACATCACCCGCCTGGGCCGCTCAAACTTGCGCAAGCTGCGCCAGCGCATGAACATCGTCTTCCAGGACCCCTCCAACTCCCTGAACCCGCGGATGCTGATCCGGGACATCGTGGCCGAGCCCCTGGTGGCTCAGCACCTGATCAAGGCCCGCGACGTGGAGAAGAAGGTGCTGGACCTGCTGCACGTGGTGGGCATGGGCGCTGGGCACCTGAAGCGCTACCCGCACGAGTTTTCCGGCGGGCAGCGGCAGCGCATCGCCATCGCCCGGGCCCTGGCCACCAGCCCGGAGTTCATCCTGATGGACGAGCCCACCTCCGCGCTGGACGTTTCGGTGCAGGCTCAGATCCTGAATCTGTTGAAGAACCTGCAGAGGGACTTCCACCTCACCTACCTGTTTGTCACCCACCACCTGCTGGTGGTGAAGTACACCAGCGACCGCATCGCGGTGATGTACCTGGGCAAGATCGTGGAGCTGGCCCGCACCGCGGAGATCTTCCAGCGCTCGCTGCACCCCTACACCAAGGCCCTGCTTTCGGCCATCCCCATTCCCGACCCGGACTCCAAAAGGGAGCGGATCATCCTGAGCGGCGACGTGCCCAATCCGGTCAACCCGCCCAAGGCCTGCCGTTTCCACCCGCGCTGCCCGTTCGTCCAGGAGCGGTGCCGGGAGATGGAGCCGCTGCTGGAGGACGCCGGCAGCGGGCACGCGGTGGCCTGCCACCGCTGGAGGGAGCTGTAGGGGGGGCCAGGGTGAAGGCGCGGGAAGCCTGGCTGCTGCGCAACGGCCTGGCCGCCACCCTGCTGGCCCTGGCCTGGGACACCATCCCGCTCCGGCCGCTGCGGGTGCTGGTGGTCCTGATCCACGAGATATTCCACGCCCTGGCCTCCCTGCTCTCCGGGGGCGGAGTGCTGAGCATCGAGGTGCTCTCCTATTCCAGCGGGGTCACCACGGTTGGAGGTTCCCCGCTGCTGGTCTACTCCGCCGGGTACCTGGGCACCGCCCTGCTGGGCAGCGTCCTGCTGGCCGCCGGCCCCCTGGCCCGCCTGAAGCGCTTCCTGTACCTGGGGGTCGGCGTCCTGGTCCT
>MIBK01000002.1:3251-3547 GCA_001829505.1 Spirochaetes bacterium RBG_16_67_19
CTCCGGCTGGCTGGCGGACTTTCTGGGGGTGCTGTGCCTGGTCGACGTGCTGCACGACCTGGCGGTCTTTTCCTTGTTCCCGTCCAAGAATGACGCCTCGATCCTGAGCCAGTCCAGCGGGCTGCCCTACGGCGCGGTTCTCGCCGCCTGGGCGGCGCTGGTGTTGTCCATGGCCGCCGCGGCGCTGTACGTGGCCTGGCGGAACCTGCACCCCCGCTTCCAGGAGCGCAAGCCGGAGTGGGAGGACTTCAGCTTTCGAAGGAGCGCAGAGATCAGCATCCAGGATGAAGGGGCGG
>MIBK01000002.1:3580-8333 GCA_001829505.1 Spirochaetes bacterium RBG_16_67_19
TCTCCCTGCTCGCGGCGGCGGTGCTGCTGGCGGCCTGGTCGGCCCGCTTCGTGCTGTTCCAGCCCTGGACGGCGCGGGAATGGGCGGGCGCCGCGGCGGCCGGCGATGCCATCTACCTGTTCGGCGGCCGGGACCGCGCGGGTGAGAACTACGCGGAGGTGTACCGCCTGCAGCCCCGCCAGCTGCGCATCCGCCGGGTCGCCTCGCTGCCTTCGCCAAGGTTCGGCATGGGCGTGGCCGGCCACGGGCGCCGGATCTACGTGCTGGGAGGCTTCGACGGGCGCACGGTCTTAGATGACATTCTGGTCCTGGACACCCGCACCGGCGGGCTCACCCCGGTCGGCCGCCTGCCAGGCCCCCGCGCCTTCGGCGCCGCGGTGACCGCGGGGGGGGAGCTGTACTACGCCGGAGGCTGGGACGGGGAGCGGCAACTGGACGAGGTGCTGCGTATCCGGCTGCCCGGCGATGACGATCCTTCCGGGCCTCTGGAGGCCAGCCTGGCCGGGCGCCTGCCCTCACCCCGGGAGTTCGCTGCCGCGGCCTTCCATCACGGCCGTATCTACGTGCTGGGGGGCTCCGACGACCGGGGCGGCTACCTGGACGAGATCGTGGAGCTGGATCCCGCCGCGGCCTCCCTGAGCGCCCTGCGGGTCGGCCGGCTGCCCTCCAGCCGCATCCGCTGCGCGATTTTCGCGGCGCCGGAGGCCATCTATCTGCTCGGCGGCTGGGAGGGAAGAAAGGTGGACCAGGTGCTGGCCATCCAGGCGGGGACGGAAGGCTTCCGGGCGCGGGAGCTGCCGCCACTGCCCCGGCCCCTGTCCGACATCGCCGCCGTCGGCCTGGGCGGCGAGGTGTACCTGGTCGGGGGGACCCACGAGCGCTTCCAGCGGCAGGTCGGCCTGCTGCGCTGGGATTCGATTGGAGGGACGGAGAGCCTGAAGCTGCGGAATTTCCTCTTCTGGTAGGCTGCGGCGACATCTTGCTAATCGTGAAAAAAATGGTAATATTTGTGCTGAGACCAACCATGGAGGTTCCCGCATGGCGGAAGCCAAGAAGCAGCCAGTGATCCTCTGGCAGCTGCCGATGCAGCGCGTCCTGATCGCCCTGATTCCGGCGTCGCTCGCCTCGATCTGGTTTTTCGGCTGGCGCAGCCTCGTGGTCCTGGGGGTGGTCAATGCCGCCGCCTTTCTGACCGAGTTCGTGTTCACGCGGGCCCGCAAGGAGCCGGTGACCTCGGCGGTCTTCGTGACCGGGGTGCTGCTGGCGCTGAGCCTGCCGCCGGCCATCCCCTACTGGATCGCCGCGGTGGGGGCGGTGTTCGCGATCACCTTCGGCAAGATGGTGTTCGGCGGCTTCGGGCGCAACGTGTTCAACCCGGCGCTCACCGGGCGGGTGTTCATCTACGTCAGCTTCGCCGTGCCCATGACCGCCCGCTGGGTCCAGCCCCTGGTTGGCGCGGGGGGACCCCTGCAGTTGCCGGCTGCCTGGGGCGGTTTCTCGCGTTTCGCCGCTGATGCGGTGAGCTCGGCCACGCCCTTGAACCTGCTTCATCAGGGAAAGGCGGTGGATCTCTTGCCCCTTCTGTGGGGCAACGTGGCCGGCTCGTTGGGCGAGACCAGCGCGGTGCTGCTGGTCCTGGGCGGGGTCTATATCCTGGCCACCAAGGCGGCCAATTGGCGCATCGTGGTCTCGCAGCTCATCGCTTTCCTGGTGGTGCAGAGCGCCCTGTGGCTGGCCGGGGTGCGGGGGGCCGCCGATCCGCTGCGGGCCATGCTGGGCGGCAGCTTCCTGATCGGGATGCTGTTCATGGCCACCGATCCGATCTCCGCGGCCCAGACCCAGGGCGGGCGCTGGATCTACGGCGCGCTGATCGGCCTGCTCTGGCCGCTGGTGCGCACCTTCAGCATCTGGCCGGAAGCCACCGGCTTCGTCATCCTGCTGGGCAACACCTTCGCGGGGATCATCGACTACGTCGTGCGCAACGTCAAGGCCAAGGCCAAGGGAGGCGCATGAGCAAGCGGGTCATGATCGTCGTCTTCACCGTCCTGGTCACGGTGGTGTTCGTGTCGCCCATCTCCCTGGTGTACCTGATCACCAAGCCGACCGTGGAGTTGAACGAGCAGGTGTTCCTGCGGCGCTCGGTGCTCTACGCCGCGGGCCTGCAGGTGCCGCCCACGCCGACGGAAATCTCCATGCTGTTCGATTCGCGTGTGGAGGAAAAGACCGGCAGCGGCGGCCCCTTTTACCTGGTCAAGGACGAGGCGGGCCAGCCGGCGGGCTACGTATTCCTGCGCAACGGCCCGGGGCTGTGGGGGGAAATCACGGCCGCGCTGGGCTTTGACGCCCGGCTGGAAAAGCTCACCGGGGTGGATTTCCTGAAGCAGAGCGAAACCCCGGGGCTGGGCGCCCGGATCGGAGAGTCCTGGTTCCGCGAGCAGTTCCGCGGCAAGCGAGGGCCCTTCACGACGGTGGGGGAAGGGGAACCGGCGGCGGAGAACCAGTTCGACGCCATCACCGGGGCTACGCTCACTTCGAATTTCGTCAAGGACCTGCTCAACGCCGCAGTGGGGCAGGTCGGGGATGTGGTGGATTGAGGAGGATTTCCTATGGCTGATATTTCTGCTCCCGTTGCGGGCAGGCCGGTTGTCCGGCCGGCCCGGCCGCGGGGCAAGGCATATAAGACGTTCGTGGACGGGATCGGGGCCAACAACCCCGTGTTCGTACAGGTGCTGGGCATCTGCTCCACCCTGGCGGTGACCAACGTGGTCACCAACACCGTGGTCATGTGCCTGGGCCTGATCTGGGCCACCGCTATGTCCAACGTCTCGGTATCGATTCTGCGCAAATGGATTCCGGCGCGAGCCCGCATGATCGTGGAGACGCTGATCATCGCCGTGTGGGTCATCATCGTGGACATCGCTTTGCGGGCCTACCTGCCGGACATCTCCCGCACCCTGGGGCCCTACGTAGGCCTGATCATCACCAACTGCATCGTCATGGGACGCACCGAGGCTTTCGGACTGAACAATCCGCCCGGACTGGCCCTCATCGACGGGGTATCCGCGGGCCTGGGCTACTCGTACGTGCTGCTGATCATCGCGGTGATCCGCGAACTGGCCGGCTCCGGCTCCCTGCTGGGAGTGAAGCTCCTGGGGCCCTGGTGGACCAACTGGACCATCTTCGTCATGCCCTCAGGGGCCTTTTTCCTGCTGGCCGTCTTCATCTGGGTGGTCAAGGGCGCGATCCTGAAGGAGCAGAAGAAATGAACTGGAGCGCTGTGGGCCCCGCGGCCGTGTTCTTCGGGGCCATTTTCACCAACAACATCCTGCTGACCAACTACCTGGGGATGTGCTCCTTCCTGGCCATCTCCCGGGAGGTCAAGAGCTCCCTGGGCCTGGGCGCGGCGGTGGTGTTCGTGATGGGCATGACCAACGCCCTGAACTGGCCCATCCACTACTTCATCCTGGTGCCCCTGAAGCTGGAGTACCTGGGCTTCATCGTCTACATCATCGTCATCGCCGCCTCGGTGCAGCTGGTGGAGATGGTGGTGGAGAGGGTTTCCGAATCGCTGTACCAGAACCTCGGCATCTTCCTGCCGCTGATCACGGTCAACTGCGCCGTGTTCGGGGCGGTGCTGTTCATGTTCATCCGCAAGTACACCTTCCTCGGCTCCCTGGCCTTCGGCCTGGGCGGAGGGCTGGGCTGGGCGCTGGCCATCGTGGCCATGGCCGGCCTGCGGGCCAAGATGGCCCGCGCCCGCGTACCGCGGGGGCTGGAGGGGGCGGGCATCGCGCTGATCATCGCCGGGATCATGTCCCTGGCCTTCATGGGTTTTTCCGGCATGATTCCCGCGGCCTAAAAGGAGAGGGCATGTTTCCGATCGGGGCCTTTTTCATCGGGATAGGAACGGCCGCGGCCATCGCCGCCGTGCTGGCGGTCCTGCTGGCCATTGCCGACGCCACCATCGCCAATTACGGCGAAGTCAAAATCTCGATCAACAACGGCAGCAAGGAGCTCACGGTGGACGGCGGCAGGCCGTTGCTGTCCACCTTGACCTCCGAGGGCATTTTCATCCCCTCGGCCTGCGGAGGACGCGGCTCCTGCGGGCTGTGCAAGCTGGCGGTGAAAAGCGGGGCGGGGGAGTACGCGCCCACCGAGCTGCCGTGGATCACCGAGGCGGACCGCAAGGCCAACGTGCGCCTGTCCTGCCAGGTGAAGGTCAAGCGGGAAATGCAGATCGTGGTGCCCGAGGAGCTGTTCAGCATCAAGCAGTATGAGACCACGGTGGCCTCGATCCGCGACCTGACCTACGACATCAAGGAAGTGACCCTGAAGCTCAAGGACTCGCAGGCGCTGGACTTCAAGGCCGGGCGCTACGTGCAGTTCGTGGTGCCGGCCTACGAGCTGACCCCCGATCCCGTGTACCGGGCCTACTCTATTTCCTCCTCCCCGGCGCGCAAGGATCAGGTGGAGCTGGAGATCCGCCTGGTGCCCAACGGCATCTGCACGACCTACGTGTTCCAGCACCTGAAAGTCGGAGACAGCGTAAACATCAACGGTCCCTACGGCGAATTCCACCTGCGCGACAGCGAGCGGGACCTTATTTTCGTGGCCGGCGGCTCGGGCATGGCCCCGATCAAGTCCATCCTCCTGGATATGCTGGAACGGGGCATCCGGCGCAAGGCCACCTACTTCTTCGGGGCCCGCGCCGTGCGCGACCTGTTCCTGGTGGAGGAGATGCGGGAGCTGGAGA
>MIBK01000003.1:0-9311 GCA_001829505.1 Spirochaetes bacterium RBG_16_67_19
CTGCGCCTCCTGTTAGCGGTGATTGGTTCTCGGGTACAGCGTACCCGATTCCGCTCTCGGGGCGCAGCGCTTTCATAGAATCAGCTCAGCTCAGCAGGCGTGAGCCTGCGTGGCGTGAGCCTGCGTAGCGAAGGCGCGCCGGTTGCGCGCCGCTGCGCAGCGGGACTATACTGCAAGCGGGGGAGGGGAGCACGAACGAGGCCGCGGCACCGGCAGCCTTCAGCCTGAACAACCGCAAGTACCTGGGCGCCAAGCACCGCCTGCTGGATTTCATCCACCAGACCGTGCTTTCGCGCGTGGCCTCCCCCCGCGTGTTCATCGACGGCTTCGCCGGCACGGGGGTGGTGGGGCTGCACTTCCGGGCCCACGCCCGCCGTATCGTCTCCAACGACCTGCTGTACTCCAACTACGTGGTGAACCAGGCCTTCCTGAACTCCACGCCAGGCAATGTGGACCCGGGGCGCCTGCGGGAGTTGCTGGCGGAGTTGAACCGCCTGCCGCCCCGGCGGGGCTACGTCTACGAGCAGTACGGCGGGCGCTACTTCACCCCTCGCAACGCGGGGCGCATCGACGCGGTGCGCGAGGCGATCGAGGAGCTGGCCGGGGAGGGCCGCTGCACGGCCCAGGAGCGCTGCCTGCTGCTGGCCAGCCTGCTGTACGCGGCGGACAAGGCGGCCAACACGGTGGGGCAGTACGACGCCTATCTGAAGCACCTGGACGCCCCGCGCAGCCCCCGCCGGCATCTGGTGGACAGCAACGTGCACAAGCCCCTGCGGCTGCGCCTGCCGGACGTGGAGCTGGGCGAGGGCCGTCACGAGGTCTACAACGAGGACCTGAACCGGATCATCGCCGGCCTGCGCGGGGAGGTGCTGTACCTGGATCCCCCCTACAATGGCCGGCAGTACATCGACTGCTACCACGTGCTGGAGAACATCTTGCGCTGGCAGCGGCCGCCGCTGTATGGCAAGACGCGCAAGTTCGCGCGGGCCGGGCTGAAGAGCCGCTACTCCCGCCGGCCGGAGGCGGCGCGGGCCCTGGCCGAGCTAATCCAGGCGGCGGGGAGCGAGCACATCTTCCTGAGCTACAACAGCGAGGGCATCATCCCGGACCAGGACATCGCGGCCATCCTGGCCCGCAAGGGCCGCTGGGAGGTCTTCGAGCGGGAGTACGCGGTGTTCGGCAACGGGGCCGGCAGCGCGCGCCGCCGGCCGATCCGGGAGCGGATCTTCTATTGCCGCGCGGGGAAGGGGCGCTGATGTCTAAGGACAAGGTGGAGCTGTTCGACCAGGACGGGCGCAGCCGGGGCTTTTACTCGGGCCGCAACCGCCTGAACGAGCTCACGGGCAAGGAGTGGGTCTACTGGTCGAAAAGCGTGATCAACCGTCCCTATCCCCCCAGCCTGCAGCACCGCCTGCGCTCCCGCCACGGGGGCCAGAAGCCCCCTGAGCTGTGCGCCGACCTGATCCGCCTGTTCACCAAGGGCGGCGGGCGGGTGCTGGATCCCTTCGCCGGGGTGGGGGGCACCCTGCTGGGCGCCGCGCTGTGCGGGCGGCAGGCGCTGGGCATCGAGCTGAACCCGGAGTGGGTCCGCATCTACCGCCGGGTGTGCGCGCTGGAGGGGCTGGCCGAGCAGCGCCTGGAGTGCGGCGACAGCCGGGACAAGCTGCGCGAACTGGCCGCCGAAGGCCTGCGCTTCGACCTCCTGCTCACCGACGTGCCCTACTGGCAAATGGACAAGGCCCGCCGCAGCACCGGAGCCTTCAAGCGGGTGGGCGAGGCGCAGCGCCCGCGGCGGGCCTCCAAGCTGCAGGCCTTCAACGACCGGGAGCCCCGCAGCAAGGAGGAGTGGCTGGAGGGCCTGCAGGCCGTGTTCGCCGCGGCCATCAGCCTGCTGGAGCCCCGCGCCTACCTGGCGGTGTTCATCGGCGACATGTACCACGGCGGGCGCCTGCATTTCCTGAGCGCCGATCTGGCCGCCGCTCTGCAGGATCTGGGGCTGGTCCTGAAGGCCAACCTGATCTGGTACGACGTCAGCAAAAGCCTGCACGTGTACGGTTACCAGTACGAGTTCATCCCCTCCATGATCCACCAGAGCATCCTGGTGCTGCGCAAATAGCGGCCCCCGCAGGCTTCACACTCCCCTGGTTCCTCGCTAAGATGAACCCGCTCGCGTAGGGGGTGAAATGGGAGTCTTCAAGACTTACGACATCCGGGGAATCTATGGCCGGGAGATCGACGAGGAGCTGGCCTACAAGGTCGGCCGGGCTTTCGCCCGCTACCTGGCCAAGGACAGCTACATGATCGGGCACGACGCGCGCCTTCATTCCGCCGAGCTCTACCGTGCCGCGGCCCGAGGGTTGAGCGACGAGGGCTGCCGGGTCAAGGGCATAGGACTAGCCAGCACGCCGCAGCTGCACTTCTTCCAGATGCGCGAGGACTACGAGGGCGGGCTCATGGTCACCGCCTCGCACAATCCCCCGGAGTACCACGGTTTCAAGCTGTACGACGGCCGGGGCGGCTCGGTGAGCTACGCCAAAGGCCTGGATCGCATCGAGGCCCTGGTGGCCGGCCTGGGGCGGGAGGAGCCGCTGAGGCCGGGGGGGCAGTTCGAGGAAGGGGAGCGCATCGACGCCTACATCGACTTCCTGAAGGAGGTCGCCGGCAAGGAGAAGCTCGCCCGCCGGGTGGTGATCGACGTGGGCAACGGCTCCGCCGGGCAGGTGTTCCGCCGGTTGAGCGAGCGGCTGGGCCTGGAGGCGGTGATCCTGAACGGCGAGCCCGACGGCCGCTTTCCCAACCGCGGCCCCAATCCCCTGCATCCCGAAAGCCGCCGGGCCGCCGCCCTCCGCCTGCGGCAGGGCGGGGCGGAGCTGGGCGCGCTGCTGGACGGGGACGGGGACCGGGTGGTCTTCCTGGACGAACGCGGCGAGGCGGTCCCGAACTACTTCATCGCCGCCCTGATCGCGGAAGAGCTGCTGGCCCACCGCCCCGGCGCGGCGGTGGTCTACGACCTGATCTCCTCCCGGGCCCTGCCGGAGCGCATCCGCGAGCTCGGCGGCAAGCCGGTGGTCTCCAAAGTGGGCTATACCTTCATCTATGACGCCATGGTGGCCGAAGGGGCCCTGTTCGGCGCGGAAACCTCCGGCCACGTGTACTTCAAGGTGACCGACCGCTTCTACACCGAGTCCGCGGCCTACGCCCTGGTGGTGCTGCTGAAGCTGCTGGCCAAGCGCGGGCGCCCCTTCTCCGAGCTGGTGGCCCCGCTGGCTGGCCGCTACGTGCAGTCCGAGGAGATCAACATCGAGATCCGGGACAAGGAGGCCGCCCTGGCCCGGGTGACGAAGCATTTCGCCGCGGCTCACCTGGACCGCCTGGACGGCATCGGCGTGGAGCTGGAGGACTGCTGGTTCAACGTGCGGGCCAGCAACACCGAGCCCCTGCTGCGCGTGCGGCTGGAGGCGCGCGACCGGGAAGCCCTGGACAGGCGCACCGCGGAAGTGAAGAGCCTGCTGGCCGGGGATTGAGCCGGGCTTGAGAGTCCGCTGCAACGCGCCGGTCATCCTGACCTTCACCCTGCTGGTCGTGGACCAGTTCCGCAACGGCTTCGCCCGGGTCTGGTATGCCTTCGGCCAGGACGATATCAGCCAGTTCGCCCACATCCTGGGGGTACTTAGCCCAGTCCGGCTACGGCCCGCGCCAGCTTCTCCCGCACTTCGGCGGCGATCCCGGCCAGAGCAGGATTGCCTACCGCCTGCATGGAGGCCGCCGGATCGATGGCTGCCACCTCGACCTGACCCGCGGGTGTTTCCTGGACTACCACGCTGCAGGGCAGCATGGTGCCGATTTTGTCTTCAGCCTGAAGGGCTTGGTAGGCGAACGGCGGGTTGCACATGCCCAGGATCCGATAGCGTCGGAACTCAACCCCCAGCTTTTTTCTGAGGGTCTCACGAACGTCGATCTCGGTCAGGACCCCGAAGCCTTCTTTTTTGAAAACTTCCACGGCCCGGGCCAGAACTTCATCGAATTCCCCTGTCACCGTCTTGGCCAAGTAGTAGCTCATCCGTTCCGCCCCCCTTCCTGCCGCAGGCGCCCCAGCAGGGCCTCCACGTACTCGCGGTCCTGTCCGGCCATGACGGAAGCCTCCTCCTCCCCCCCCGGTTCCCCGGCGGGGGGCTCGGCCGCGGCCAGGCCGGCCTGGACCCGGGCCAGGGCGGTGCCGATGGCGCAGGCTTCCTTGATCCCCAACAGCAGCGCGGCCACGCGGTAGACGTTGGAGCGCAGCTTGATGTACTCGGCGGTCAGGAAGGTGATGGAGCTGATCACCGTGCGGTTCACCGGGTCGCTGCCCCGGATGTATATGGGATAGATGTAGCCGCAGTAGGTGCCCACCCACTGCAGGAAGCCGCCCAGGCGGTCGCCCCGGCCCAGCTTCTCCCGCACGGCCAGGCGGTGGCCTTCCTCGTACTCGTGGACGGTCTCGAACACCGGCTCCAGCAGCGTGGTGTCCAGGCTCAGGTCCGTGCCGGCCAGCGCCTGCTGCAGCTCGGCGCGGGTCTGGCGCAAGTCGGCGGTGAAGTTCAGGCAGCAGCGGTTCAGGGTCAGCAGCCAGAAGGCCAGGCGCTTGTGGTTCTCCTCCAGGCGCAGGTACTCCCCCAGCAGGTCGTGGATCAGGTACAGGACCGCGTCCCCCTCGAAGCGCATTTCCTCCCGGGGCCGACCCAGCCATTCGGAGGAGAACTGGTCCACGATCCGGTACAGCGCGGCCAGCTCCTCCGGAGAGGACTGCATGTGCTCCACGGCCCGCAGCACCGGCTGGATGATCGATTTGTCCTGCATCGCTGGCTCCTGCTTGGATCGTAGCGCAAGCGCCGGACAGGCGCAAGCCGCCGTAGGGAGCCAGGGGGGCCGGGGTCGGTCGATTGAACAGCCTCCTTGTTTCTTGCTACCTTATATCAAAGCATGCTGGACAAACTGGAAGCGCGCGCCAAACGCTACGAGGAGCTCACCGTCCTGACCGCCGACCCGGCGGTGATACGGGATCAGAAGAGGTACGCCGAGCTGATGCGGGAGCTGGGGGCCCTGAGCGAGCTGGTGGAGGAGTACGGGCGCTACCGGCGCCTGTTGGAGGAGATGGCCCAGGCCCGGGAGCTGGCCCAGGAGGGCGGGGACAACGAGATGGCCGGCCTGGCCCGCGAGGAGCTGAAGGGCCTCGCGGAGCGGGAGGAGGCGCTGGCCGCCCGCCTGCGCAACCTGCTCATCCCCAAGGACCCGCTGGATCTGAAAAACATCATCGTGGAGATCAGGGCCGGCACCGGTGGGGAGGAGGCCGCCCTGTTCGCGGCCGACCTGTTCCGCATGTACAGCCGCTTCGCGGAAGGGCGCGGCTGGTCGGTGGAAATCCTGTCCTCGCACCAGACCGAGATCCGCGGCTTCAAGGAAATCGTGTTCTCGGTCACCGGCAAGAGCGTGTACGAGAACCTGCGCCACGAAAGCGGCGTGCACCGGGTGCAGCGGGTGCCCGTGACCGAGGCGGGGGGGCGGATCCACACCTCCGCGGTGACCGTGGCGGTGCTGCCGGAGGTGGAGCCCACCGAGATCGACATCAAGCAGGAGGAGCTGCGCATCGACGTATACCGCTCCGGCGGCCCGGGCGGCCAGAGCGTGAACACCACCGACTCGGCGGTGCGCATCACCCACCTGCCCTCGGGGCTGGTGGTGATCTGCCAGGACGAGAAGAGCCAGCACAAGAACAAGGCCAAGGCCCTGCGCGTGCTGCGCGCCCGCCTGTTCGAGCAGGAGGAGGAGAAAAAGCAGGCCGAGCGGGCCCAGGTCCGGCGCGCCCAGGTGGGCAGCGGCGACCGCTCCGAGCGCATCCGCACCTACAACTTCCCCCAGAACCGTCTCACCGACCACCGCATCAACCTGACCCTGTACAAGCTCGACCAGGTCATGCTGGGCAGCCTGGAGGAGATCATCGAGGCCTTGAAGCTCAACGCCCGGGAGGAGTACCTGAAAAGCGCAGGCACATGATCACCGTGCAAGCCGCCCTCAAGCGCGGCCAGTCCACCCTGTTCTACGCCGAGGTTGATACCCCCCTGCTGGACGCCACTGTCCTGCTTGGCGAGGCGCTGGGCCTGAGCAAGGAGCAGCTGCTGACCAGCCCCGAAGCCCCGGTCCAGGAGGAGGGCTACCGGCGTTTCCAGGAATTCCTGGACCGCCGCTGCCGGGGCATCCCGGTCTCTTATATTCGCAGGAAAAAAGAGTTCTTCAGCCTGGAGTTCTACGTGGACGAGCGGGTGCTGGTGCCCCGCCCGGACACGGAGGCGCTGGTGGAGGAGGCCCTCGCCCTGCTGGACCGCCGCGCGGCAGGTTCCCAGGCCGAAGCCCTACGGGTGCACGACGCCTGCACGGGCAGCGGCTGCGTGGCCATCGCCCTGCAGCACTCCCGCGCCGGCCTGGAGGTCTCCGCTTCCGACCGGTCCCCCGGCGCCGAGGAGGTGTTCCGCCTCAACTGCCGGCGCCTCCTGGGCCGCGAGCTGCCCTTTCACCGCTCCGACTTATTGAAGCAGGTGCCCGGTCCCTATGACCTGATCACGGCCAATCCGCCCTACCTGCGGGACGGGGAGGTGGAGGACATGCGGAAGGTCGGCTGGCCCGAGCCCCGGGAGGCCCTGGCCGGCGGCCGGGACGGCACGGCCCTGCTGGCCGCGCTCATCCGCCAGGCCCCCGCCCGCCTGGCCCCCCGCGGAATCCTGCTGCTGGAGGCCGACCCCTCCCAGGCAGCCTTCGTCCGCCAGCGCCTGCTCGCCTGGGGCTTCCAGGAGGTGGAGGTGGTGCCGGATTTGGGCGGAAGGCCGCGCGTGATCCGCGGGAGGCTCCCGTGAGCGATCTGGTCCCCCTGAAACAGGGCTTCACCGGGAAGCTGGAGCGCTACTCGGAGGAGGACCGGGCGCGCATCCTTTCCGCCCTGCGCTGGGCTGACGGCCTGCACCACGAGCAGAAGCGGGCCTCCGGTGAGCCTTTCTTCGTGCACCCCCTGTCCGTGGCTGAGATCCTGGTGGACGCCCACATGGACGCCCAGACGGTGATCGCCGCGCTCCTGCACGACACCCTGGAGGACACGGGCCTGACCCGCCGCGAGCTGCGCCGGGAGTACGGCAAGGAGGTGGAGGCCCTGGTCGGCGGGGTGACCAAGATCTCCCAGATCCGGGGCATGAGCAAGACCGCCCAGCAGGCCGAGACCATCCGCAAGATGCTCTTCGCCATGGTCAAGGACATCCGGGTGATCATGATCAAGCTGGCCGACAAGCTGCACAACATGCGCACCCTGGAGTACCTGGAGGAGGCCAGCCGCAAGCGCATCGCCACCGAGTGCCTGGAGATCTACGCGCCGCTGGCCGGGCGCCTGGGCATGTCGCGGATGAAGGACGAGCTGGAGGACCTTTCCTTCCGCGTCCTCAACCCCCGGGCCTGGGAGCAGATCCAGCGCTGGGTGGACGAGGGGGAGAGCGAGAGGAGCGGCTTCCTGCAGGCCATGGAACAGGCGGTGCGCCGGGAGGCCGAAGCGGCGGGTATCCCGATCCAGGTGGAAAGCCGCATCAAGCACTTCTACTCGATCTACCGCAAGATGAGGAAAAAGGGACGGGCCCTGGACGAGATGTACGACCTGGTGGGTATGCGCCTGCTGTGCGACACCACGGGGCAGTGTTACGAGCTGCTGGGCCTGGTGCACAGCCTGTGGATGCCCATCGAGGGCCGTTTCAAGGACTACATCGCCATGCCCAAGTCCAACCTCTATCAGAGCCTGCACACCACGGTCATGGGGAACGAGGGCAAGATGCTGGAAATCCAGATCCGCACCCAGGCCATGCACCGCACCGCCGAGGAGGGCATCGCCGCCCACTGGCTGTACAAGCCGGATTCCGCCGGGCGGGCCATCAAGGCCGAGCAGCTCACGATCATCAACATGCTGAAAAGCTGGGACTCCAGCGCCGTAGCCTCCCCCGACTTTCTAGAAGAAATCAAGCGCGAGCTGCTGAAGGACTCCATCTACGTGTTCACCCCCAAGGGGGACGTGATCGAGATGCCCAAGGGGGCCACCGCCCTGGACTTCGCCTACCACATCCACACCGAGGTGGGCAACCACTGCGCGGGGGCCAAGGCCGACGGGGTGCCCGTGCAGCTGAAAGAGGAGCTGGCCAACACCCAGGTCATCGAGATCCTGACCGCCCAGAACGCCCGCCCGCACCTGAACTGGCTGCGCTTCGCCAAGACGCACCGGGCCCGGGGCAAGATCCGGCACTGGCTGGCCCTGCACGAGCCGGACCTGATCTTCGACCGCAACATCGTGGCCCGCAAGAAGGCTGAAAGCCCCCCGCCCCCCCCGCCCAAGCCCGCGGAGAAGCCCGCCGAGCCGGAAACCCGAATCCTGGACCAGAGCAAGGTCGGCGTGCGCATCGGGGAGGAGCGCAACCTCATGATCCGCATCGCCGGCTGCTGCCAGCCGGCCTCCGGCGACCGGATCGTCGGCTACGTGTCGCGCGGGCGGGGGATCATCGTGCACCGCGCCGATTGCCCGAACGTGCGGCATATCCCCGACATCCAGGAACGCCACGTGGAGGTGCAGTGGGAGACGGTTTCCCCCAAAGCCACCCGGCGCTTCCAGGTCACTGCCCGCGTCGGCGGCAACCTGTTCTCGGAAGTGGAAGGGGCGCTCAAGAAGTTCCGCGGCCACCTAATAGAAGGAAAGCTCGAGGACGGCGGCCTGGACGTTCTGGAGGGCTTCTTCACCGTGGAGCTGGACAACGCCGGGGATTTCGGCAAAGTGATGAAGAGCCTGCGCACCGTGCCGTCGGTGGTCAATATCCGCACCGCCGGGTAGCGCGGCGGCGGCTGAATTTCGTTCCGAATTGCGATAACAATAGTCATTGAGCTTCGGCTTTGGTGATTTTCTGCTCGATATCGGTACTTCTGCCGAAAAAGGAGTAGGTCTAAAGAAATGATGCAACGCAACCTGTTCACCGTCATCCTGCTTTGCCTGCCCCTCCTTTGGGTGGGGGCCCTGGGCAACCCCGAGAAGGGGGAATATCAGCTTGTGCAGGGGCAGGAGAACTGGGACAGCCGGTTGGACCTGGAAGGGCTGAAAGAGGGCAAATACAACCTGATCGTGCGGGCCCGCGATGAGGCGGGCAACATGCGCTACGAGGGACCCTACAACGTTTTCGTGGATCCCCGCTCCGACCTGCCGGTGGCCCGCATCTCCCATCCGGCGGCCGGAACGCGTGCTGCCAGCCAACTGGAGGCGGTGGGCA
>MIBK01000003.1:9380-9598 GCA_001829505.1 Spirochaetes bacterium RBG_16_67_19
GGCCAGGGGCACCGACTTCTGGTCCCTGCCCCTGGACATCGCTTCCCTGGAAGACGGCGTGCACTCCTTGAGCGCGGTGGGGGTGGACCTGAATGGCCTTGAAGGCCCGGCGGCGACCGTGCGCTTTCACGTGGACAAGCGAGCCCCGCTCATCCGGCTCAGCAGCCACACCAGCGGGGCGCTGGTGTCCGGGCAGGTGGAGCTGGAAGGGGAGGTCG
>MIBK01000003.1:9693-13998 GCA_001829505.1 Spirochaetes bacterium RBG_16_67_19
CACCCGTACCCTCGCCGACGGCCCGCTGGTGTTGTGGCTGGAGGCCGGGGACCGTACCGGTTCCACGGGCCGACAGGCCTTCCTGCTGTTCGTGAACAATGAAGCGCCGATCCTGGAGATCCTGTCGCCCGCCGCCGATTCGGCGGTGAACGGGAAGGTGCTGATCGTCGGGCGAGCGGCGGACAAACTCGGGCTGCGCAGCCTGCAGTTCGACGCGGGAGAGGGAGCGGCGGGCAGCGTGCCGCTCACCCCGGGCAACCCCTTCTGGGCCCAGGAGCTGGATCTTTCCGGCAGGAAAGCCGGGGCGGTGCAGGCGGCTTTCACCCTGGAGAACCTGGCCGGTATCCGCCAGACGGCCAGGCTGCGGCTGAAGATGGATCCGGAGGCCGATCGCCCGCGACTCACGCTCGCCTCTCCGCAGGCCGGGGCCAAACTCGGCGCCCAGGTCGAGGTGGCCGGCTTCGTTCAGGACGACGATCCGGTAGCCCGCGTGGAGTATTCCTTGGATGGCGGCGCTTTCCGGGAGGCACCGGCTGCGCCGGCCGCGTCGGCTTTCAGCTTCCCCCTGGAGGGATTGGCCCCCGGGGAGCACAAGCTGGCGGTGCGGGCCGTGGACGCCGGCGGGGCGTCCGGAACGCCGGGGACGGTCGCCTTCAGCCTGTTGGGCCCGCTCCCGCATGTGGCACCTGGCACGCTGTCGGCCGCCTCCAGCTCCCCGTTCCTCCCCGGCGCCGTCTTCGCCGGAGACAAGGACGGGCGCCTCACCGGCACGATCCGTTTCTCCGGCTCCAGCCTGAAGGCCCAGTACAGCCTGGGCGGAGCTGCAGCCAAGCCGCTGGCCTTGAAGAAGGGGACCGCCCCGGGCGAGCTGGGCTTCGACCTCGTCCTGCCAAAAGCCCTGCCGGCCGGCAGGGTGGACCTGGTCGTACGGGCCACGGACGGCTACGGGCGCACGGGCGAGTATGCTTCGTTCCTGTTCCGCGGCTCCGCGCAGGGGACCGCCGGCCTGCTGCTGGCCGACGCGCGCCTGCGCGGGGACTCGCCCGTGCGCCTCTCGCCGGAGGAGCCGCTCCTGGGCTACCTGGCCGGAGGGCCGATCCAGTCCGCGGAGGTCCTCCCTCCTACGAACGTCGTGCGGGTCAGCGCCGAGGGCTCGCTGCTGCGTGTAGAGGCGGGGGAGCCCGGGTTCAGCGAGCCGGTGCGTCTCCAGGTCACGGGCGCGGATGGCAGCCGGCACGTGAGCGATCCGATCCGCTTCGCCAGCGACCAGCAGGCTCCCGGCCTGGAGCTGGCGCAGCCGGCCAGCGGGGATTGGTTGGCCGCGGAGCTGCGCCTGGAGGGGAAGGTCACCGACGGGGGCGGGGTAGCGGCCGTCGAATACGCGCTGGACGGCGGGGAGTTCACATCGCTGCCGGCGCCCGGACCGACCGGCGATTTCGCCGCCGCCGTTGCCCTGAGCGCGTTGGCCGACGGTCCGCACCTGCTGGCGGTGCGGGCGGTGGACCGGTCCGGCAACGAGGCGGTCCGGCAGGTGGCCTTCCACAAGGACAGCGTCGCCCCCGAGCTGCTGCTGCTGGCTCCCCGGGCGCAGGACCCGGTCAACGGGCTGACCAGCCTGATCGGGCGCGCCCAGGACGCGGGCAGGATCGCCCGGGTGGAAGTGAGCGAGGACGGCAAGACCTTCCGCCAGATCAGCCAGGAAGCCGACTTCCGGGTGGAGCTGAACTTGTCCCTGGTGCCGGCCGACAAGCTCCTGCTGCGCTGCACGGACGCGGCCGGCAACATGGGGCAGGTCCTGCCGGAGCTGGCCCTGAGCCTGGAGACGGACAAGCCCGTCGTACAGATCCAGCTCCCGGCCGCCGGCGAGCTGCTGCGCGATGACTTTATCATCTCGGGCATGGTCTTTGACGACGACCAGGTGGCGGCCATCCGCTGGAGGCTGGACGGCGGGGAGCTCCGGGACCTCGAGCCCGGCAACGCCTTCAGCGTCCCGGTGAAGCTGGCTGAGGTGGGCGACAACGAGCATACCGTGGAGGTCGAGGCCCAGGACGTCGGAGGTTTGCGCAGCGACCTCACCCGCACCACCTTCATGGCCTCCACCTCCGACCCGGTGTCGGCGTTGGGCTCCCCCAGCCTCGCCGAGCAGGTACGCGGCGTGGTGGAGCTGGGCGGGACCAGCGAGGACCCGAACGGCATCGCCGAGGTCCGGCTGTCCTTCGACAACGGCCTGAGCTATTACCTGGCTTCCGGAACCGAGGCCTGGCGCTACCGCCTTGACACCCGCTTGCTGGCTGACGGCACCCACGCGGTGCTGGTCCGGGCCAGGGATTCCACCGGGGCAGTCGGCCTTTACACCACGACCATCAACATCGACAACCGCCCGCCGGAGCTGGTCCTGGATACGCCCCGCGACGGCCAGGTGTTCGCGGAGAGCCTGCGCCTGAACGGGAGGTCGCTGGACAACATCGCGGTCACCTCGCTCGGGGTTTCCCTCACTCCCGTGGCCTCTTCCCAGGGGCCGGGACGCGGCTCAATGGAAGTGCCCCTGAGCTCCAGCGGCATCCTGCTGCAGGAGATGGACCTGCGAGGACTGCCGGCGGGCTGGTACAACCTGCGTCTGGAGGCGGCCGACCGGGCCGGCAACCGCAGCTACGTTTCCCGCAACTTCCTCAAGCAGGCGGCCGCGGAGGCCCAGCGCGTCGAGCTGTACTATCCCGCCGACGGGGAGAGCCTGGCCGGACTGTTCTCGGTGAGCGGTCGGGTGGTGGCGCAAGCCCCGCCGGAAAACGTGCTGGTGACCCTGGATGGGCAGCCGCTGGAAACCGCGCCTCTGGGGCCGGAGGGCTGGTTCCGGCTGGACGTGGAAGCCGCGGCCCTGGCGGACGGGCCGCACACCCTGGCGGTCGAGGCGCTGCTGGCCCAGGAAGTGCGCCTGGCCTCCGCTCCCCGCGCGGTGCATTACCAGGCCGGCGGTCCCTGGGTGCGCATTCATTCCTTCAACCCGGGGGACTTTGTGACCGGAAGGCCCTACGTGGAAGGGGAGGCCGGCTGGTTCCAGGTGCAGGTTGAGCAGGAAGAGGATGCCCGCGCCGCATCCAGGCTGCGCGCCCAGCGCAAGGTCCGCCTGGTCGAGGTGAGCCTGGACAACGGCCGTTCGTTCCACAAGGCCGACGGCAGGGAGGCCTGGCGCTTCCGCCTGGAGACCCAGGAGCTCGCCTCGGGCCTGCTGCGCCTCCTGGTACGGGCCACCTTCGAGAACGAGGGGGTGGCGCTGAGCCGCACCCAGCTCACGGTGGACACCCGGGCGCCGGAGGTGAGGCTGCTGGAGCCCTCCGAAGGGGGCCGTTTCAATGCCTCCCTGCAGGTGCTAGGCACGGCCTCCGACGAATCGGGCCTGGAAGAAGTGGCGGTGAGCCTGCGGCAGGGGGACAAGAGCCGCTACCGGGTGCCCTCCTTCATCCAGGGCCTGTACCTGGACGCCCACTTCCTGGGCGCCACCTATGGGGACCTGGGTCTGGGCCTGACCTTCTTCGACGACAATGTCAAGCTGCAGGTGCAGGTGGGCCTGTCGCCGCCCGGGCGCTTCAGCGGGCTGGTGCTGGGGGCCAAGCTGCTGGCCAACATCGCCACCCTGCCTTTCGGCTACCTGTTCGGCCCTTCCTGGGACTTCTTCTCCATGTCCCTGGCGGTGGGCGCCAACTTCTCCTACTTCACCATGTCGGAGGAAAGCGTGGCTTTCACCGACGCCGGGTTGGTGCTGGCGGGCATGGTGGCCCAGCTGGAGTTCGCCCGCTTCAAGATCCCGGGCTGGCGGATGGCCAGCACCTACGGCCTGTACACCGAGTACCAGCTCTGGTTCATCTCCTCGGACGTGGAAGCCGGCACGGCCAGCCGCCTGGCCTTCGGATTGCGCATAGGCCTTCTGTAAGCCCCGGGCTCACCGCCTCCCCGACGGCGGCCAAATCGGCTCCCGAATCACAACTGTATTCACATTTCCTCCCCAAGGCGCCGAAAGGTGAGATAGGAAGCGATACTATTACTACCTCAATCTGTTTCTGGCGGGACCTGCCGAACAGGGCATGCATCCAGAAAGGAAGAAGCCAATGAAGCATCAGGTGTTTCGAACGTTGGTTCTCTCGCTCTGCGCCGGCCTGGGCGCGGCGGCCGGGGCTTTTGCCGCCAACGGTTCCCTGGACCCCGGCGCCACCGAGCACATCAGCATCGCCCCCTTCTCCATCCCCGTGGGTCCGAGCGGGACCACGGACATCGGCATGACGCGGCTGGGGCTGCGCACGGCGGCTAACG
>MIBK01000003.1:14009-15437 GCA_001829505.1 Spirochaetes bacterium RBG_16_67_19
AGCGTATCCTCGATCACGGTGCAGGCCTTCTCGGACGGCGCATTCAGCGACAACTGGGTGACGGGCATCCGGGTGTACTTCGAAATCGAAGGGCTGGAGGGCGAGTACTTCCACGGCGGAACGCCCGTCGATGCGCGGGCCGACTCCGGAACACTTACTTTCTCCGGCGGGACCGCCACGATCGCCCTGGACCCGACGATTGCCAAGTTCACCCGGCCCGGGGGGGCCCTCAACTACTTCTACGTGGTCGTGGACCTGGCCGGTCCGGGGACTGTGGACGCCTCCGCCACCCTCGGGGTCCGGATCACCAACGTACGCTACGGGCTTCCCGACATCGGCGACACGGACGACTATGCGCCTCCGGCGCTGGCCGTCACGCGCAATCTGGACGACTACGAAACCACCCTGGACGTGAGCTACATCGGCCCGGCATCGGCGGCCGCCAACGCAGCCAAGGTCCCGGTGCTGCGGCTGGACTTCGACGCGGCGGACGCCACCGTCACCTCCAACGTGGATTCCATCAAAGTGCACCGGATCTACGGGCAGGACAACTACGCCACCACGGTGTTCCTGTACGACGACGTGAACTCGAACGGCGGCTTCGAGCCCTCCCCAGGAGCCGACGGGGCTCCGATCGCCTCCGCTGCGCTGAGCTCCGCCTTCGCCACCCTGACCCCGACCAGCGTCCTGCCGGTGACCTCGGCCGGGAAGACCTTTTTCGTGGCGGTGGACATGGACGGGACAAACGCCCAGGTCGGGCAGTACTTCGGGCTGAATGTCGACAACCCCTCCACGAACATCGTCTTCGTGGACGAAATCCAGGACGACAACGACCTCATTCCCACCGAATACGCCTACGTGCCGGGCAACGACTCCGGCCTGTACGAATACCTGCAGCTGGGCTTCATCAACTCCACGACGGCGGATCCGGTGGTGGACCCGGCCAACCGCTTCCTGATCAATCCCCCCAACGACGGGCAGCCGCCGCAGGTGGCCACCACGGTGCCCGCGGACGGGGCCACTGGAGTGAGCCGGAACGCGGACATCACCGTGCTTTTCAACGAGTACATGACCGAATCCTCGGTGGAGGATCCGGCGAATTTCACCCTCACGGGGGGGATCACCCCGACGGCCTTCGACTACACCGCGGCGACCCAAACCCTGCTCATCACCCTGCCGGCCCTGGCTTATGGCACGACCTACACCGCGACGGTGAAGGGCACGGTCCAGGACTTCTACGGCAACCCCATGGGCAGCGACCACAGCTGGAACTTCACCGTGCAAAACGAGACCTTCCCCACGGTCACCGCGACCAGTCCGGAGTCAAGTGCGGCCGACGTGGCGGTGGATACGGACGTGCGCGCCGTGTTCTCCGAGGTCATGGACCCCGCGACCCTGGTCGGCTCGAACTTCACGCTGGTCGGCTCG
>MIBK01000003.1:15449-17594 GCA_001829505.1 Spirochaetes bacterium RBG_16_67_19
GTGGCCGGCAGCGTGGCGCCGGGTACGGGCAACCAGAGCCTGGTGTTCACTCCCACGGACCCGCTGAACAACGACGAAACCTATACGGCTACGGTCAAGACCGGCGTGCGGGACGCGGACGGATCCAGCATGCAGGCCGACTACGTCTGGACCTTCCGCACCATACGCCTGTATCCCGCGTTCACCGAGCCGGTGATCATCAAGAACCGCATCGTGACGGGGGGCAACCAGCAGGCCCTGGTGTTCGTGACCCAGCCGCCCGCCGGCCCGGCGGACAGGGTGAGCGTGCAGGTGTTCACCAACACCGGAAGGCGGGTGGCCACCCTGGTGGACAACCTGCCCTTCACCAGCATCAGCAGCCCCATCCTGTGGGACGGCACCAACGGTAAGGGACAGCCGCTGGGACCGGGACTGTACTACGTGCAGATACGGGCCACGAACTACAAGCGCGTGCTCAAAGTCCTGATCGTGCGGTAAGGAGCCAAATGCGATGAAGAGCCGAAAACTGTCAGTTGCCGTATCGGTGATCGCCTGGTTCGCAGCGCTGGGCGCCGCCGCCCAGGAGAGCGGCGGCACGACCGCCGCGGACTTTCTGATCGCCCCGCCGGCCGCCCGCTCCGACTCCATGGGCGGGGTCCTGGACGCCCTGGGCACCCAACTGGAAGGCATTTACTACAACCCGGCCGTGCTCGCCGCGGTGCCTGAGCTGCGGCTGCTGCTCAACATGAGCCCGCTGCCCAACGAGGTGACCCACAGCTCGCTGGCCATGGGCTTCCCGCTGCTCGGGGGCACGGCGGCGGCGGCCGTGCAGCTGCTGAACACCGGCGGCTTCACCTACGTGAACGAGCTCGGCGTGCCGGAGGCGAACATCAGCGTCTACGACGCGGCCGCGACCCTGGGCTATTCCCGGTACATATGGAAGAGCATCTCCGTGGGCCTGAGCGCCAAGGGCATCTACAGCACCCTGGGCGACTACAATGCCTTCGCCTTCGCCGGCGACGCCGGGGCGGCTGCTTGGTTTGAGACCCCGCACATCGGCCAGCGCCCCAAGCCGCCGACCCTCAAACAGCTGGAGGCGGACTTCGAGAGGGACAAGAAGGGCATCGAAGCGGAAGAGGCGAAACGCATTGCTGCGGCCGCCAAGCAGCCCGCGGAGGTGCAAAAGGCGGTTACCGCCCTGGAGAAGACTGCCAGCGACCTAGCCGCCCAGCTTGAAAAGGCCGACGAAGCCAAGAAAGCAGTCCTGGAGGCGAAGCAGAGCGAAAACGAGGCGGCTCTCGAGCAGAAACGGCAGGAGTTGGCCGCAACCCGTGAGCAGCAGCAGGCCGCCCTGGCCGAGTGCGAGCAGTGGTTCCAGGCGACAGTCGCCGAGGCCGAGGCCCGCTTCGCTGATAGGGTGAAAGACCAGGACTGGATCCAACAGGAGCGGCAGCGGCTGTTCGCGGTGATCGACGACCCGGCGCAGGAGCTCACCGAGGAGATAATCGGCGTCAACGTGGACTCCAGCATCGACAGGACGCGGGAACTGCTGGAGGAACGAACGGCCGCGGTACAGGCGCGAAACGAGGCCTACGATCAGCGCCGCAATGCCCGCATCGAGGGCGCCCGTCAGGCTATCGCCGGCTATGAGGAGAAAATCGCCGGCGAAGTGGGGCCGCGTCGCGTCGAATTGTCCGGCCAGATTGAGCTGATGAGGGTGGAGAAGGCTTCCCTGGAGCAGGCCGACCCCAAGGCCAACAAGGCGCGGATCGCGGAGCTGGACAAGCAGATCGCAGCCAAAGACAAGGAGCTGCAGGGGCTCCTGACCGACCCCTACTTGAAGCGCATGGGGTATCGCGTCACTGTCAAGAACGCCGAGATCAAACTGACCGAGGCGGACATGGCCGCCATGGACCAGGCCATGGAAAAGGAAATCCAGGAGGCCGGAGGACGGGCGGAGAAGGACATCCAGGGCTTCGAAGAGCTGCGCGCGGAGCTCGCCCGGGAGCTGAAGAAGGCCAAGCTCAAGCGGGAGTTGGACGTCTTGAGCGCCCGCAAGCAGAAGAGGCAGGACAAGGCCCAGGCCGACTATAAGGAAAAGGAGAAGCGCCTGTATCTACGGCTGCTGGCAGCCATGTACGGCAATGAGGAGAAGATCTTCCAGAG
>MIBK01000003.1:17624-19340 GCA_001829505.1 Spirochaetes bacterium RBG_16_67_19
GGAATTGCGCCGGCTGGACTTCGAGGCCGAGCAGCAGAAGACCCGCGAGACACTGGATGACGACCAGGCCTTCGACCAGCGCCTGCTGGCCCGCGGGCTGCGGGAATCCCCCGACGACCCCGCCCTCAAGGAGGAGCAGAAGCAGAAAGAGGCGGCCTACAAGCAGGCCCTGGTGGACCTGGACGAGCAGGCCGCGGAGTTCTCCGAAATGCAAGCGGAGGGCCTGGAGCGTAGTCTTGCGGACATCAAGGAGGAGCGGCGCAAGATGCGCCTGGTCTACCTGCAGACCGACAAGCCCTACCTGAACACTTCGGTGAACCTGGGGGTGCGCAACGGCGGATCGCCCATGACCTTCGTCAGCGAGGCCTACCCGCTGCCGGCTTCCTTCAGCACCGCGTTGAGCTACGCCCTGTTGAACGTGCAGAACCACAACCTGAAGCTGGCCGGCCAGCTCAACCTGCCGTTCTATGACGCGCTGTCGGTGGGCGCGGGCCTGGAATACGTGTTCGCCGACCTGGCCTACGCGCGCCTGGGATACACCTTCGGCATGGTGGACCGCAGCTTCTCCGCCGGGGCGGGGATCCGCCTGGCTCTGGGATTCACCGAGTACACGGTGGATTATTCCTTCCGACCCCTGCCGGACTACGGGCTGCAGCACACCATCGGGGTTTCGATCAGCTTCTGAAAGCCCGGACTTTGCTGGCGGCCGCGGCGCTGTGCGCCGTGGCCTTCCTCCCCGCCGCGGCCGAGGAGGGGGAGGCGGGATTGGCCTCCGCGTCCCTGGGGATCATCGAGCTGGACTTGGGCTACGGCTTCGGCATTCCCGCGGGTTCCGGCTTCCTGGCCGCCGACCCGACCGAGGGCATCCTGGAAGGCCTGGACCTGGACCACCTGATCCGGCGCGTGCTGCTGCAGAGGGCGCTGCATGAGCGCCTCGTGGCCGAGATCGACTTCGACGCGGCGCGCAATGACAACTTCTCGCTCCTGGGCGGCAACCTCTATTCCCTGCGCTATCGGGGCGAGGAAGGGGAGCTGCTGCGCGAGGTAACCATCGGCAACAAGTACCTCTCCATACCGGGCACCCGCTTCGTGCCCATCGACGCGGGCAACCCGCAGACTTTCGCGCTGCGGGCCAGCCTGGCCAAAGGGAGGTTCAGCGGGGACGCGCTGCTGCGCTACGGGGTATCCCAGGAGGGGCGCAAGAGCTTCCGCGGCAGCCGCCGGGTGCTGGAAACCCGGCTGCTGGACGTGGACTACGCCCGGGCGCGCTTCTTCCTCCTGCCGGATGCGGGGCTGGATGAGGCCAGCCTGCGGGTGTACCGCGGCAGCCCCACCGGGATTCCCGATGCGCTGATCGACGGCAAGCCCTTCGCCCTGCTAGCCCGCCAGACTGATTACTTTTTCGACAACGCCACCGCGCGCCTTTCGCTGCAGCGCTCCCTGGCCGCGTCCGAGGAGCTGGCCGTGACCTACGCCAAGGGCTGGGTGGGCGTCGGCGATCCCGCGCTGGGACAGGAGGCGATCATCGATCCCGCCGGCACGCGCGCCGATTTCAGCTCCACCAGCCACCCGCAGTATTTCGACGCCGGGATCCCGCCCCTGTTCCTGTACCTGAAAAAGAACGACCTGAACAGCTACTGGGAAATGCGCAACGCCTACTTCCTGGGGGAGCTGGCCGGAGGGGGAGCGCCCGCGGACCTCACGGTGAGCCTCTCC
>MIBK01000003.1:19427-19537 GCA_001829505.1 Spirochaetes bacterium RBG_16_67_19
GCCTTCCGCGACGCCGCGGGTTTCTATCCGCGTCCCTTCCCGGGGGAGTTTCCTTTCTACAATCCGGCGGATCCGCCGGCTGTGCCGGGAAACCCTTTCTCACCGGACAA
>MIBK01000003.1:19543-20170 GCA_001829505.1 Spirochaetes bacterium RBG_16_67_19
CTACGGCGGCCTGGGCTACCCGGCGGAGTCCGCCTCGGTGAACACCCTGCTTCTGCGATACACGGCGAGCGCGGACAGCTTCTTCCTGGAGTTCGACCTGGTCGAAGGCAGCCTGAAGGTGACCGTCGACGGGGTGCCCGCCGGTCCTTCCGCCTACATGGTAGACTACGCCGCGGGCATCCTTTCCTTCCACCCGGGCGTGCTCGGGCCGGCCAGCGAGGTGGAGGTGACCTATCGCTACGCTCCCACCGGGGAGGGCGACGGGGAGCTGTTCGCCGCCGTGCGGGTGGGGTACGACCGCGACTGGCTGCAGGCGGCCAACCTGACGACC
Organism: Spirochaetes bacterium RBG_16_67_19; assembly: GCA_001829505.1. GTDB lineage: Bacteria > Spirochaetota > Spirochaetia > SZUA-6 > DRHE01 > MIBK01. The sequence continues at coordinate 19,875 of MIBK01000003.1, forward strand.
TACACGCTCCCGGTGCGCGACCCGGTCGCCCCCCAGTTGGGCGAGGAGCGGGCCAGCGACCTGTCCAACAGCACGGACTTTAGCCTGCGCTTCGGGCCGGCCGAGGGCCGGGGTCCGGAGGGGGAGCTGCGCGCCGAGGCGGCGCTTTCCCTGGCCACGACCAACAGCCGCGGGGAGGCCGTCGTGGCCGACATGGAGGACGGGCGCCGGTACACGGTGAGCATCCGGGAAAGCGGCTGGATCCTAGGCTCGCGATCCGGGCTGCTGCCCGCCGCGGCTGTGCCGTTGGACAGCCG
>MIBK01000003.1:20218-21200 GCA_001829505.1 Spirochaetes bacterium RBG_16_67_19
GGGACCTGCTGCACGAGGTATCCTGGGACAACTCGGGCAATCCGCAGTTGGACTATTTCCGCAAGGCGGGACCGTACAATAGCGCGGACCAGACCACGGGGGGGGAGGACCGTTCCCTGGTGCTGGACTTCCGCATCCCGGCAGCCGCCCCCGAGGGTTACGTCACCGCCACCACCGGGCTGCCCGCGGTGAACCTCCAGGACTACACCCACCTCAACATGCTGCTGCGCGGCCGCAGCCTGAGCGGGGACGCCGTGCTGCTGTACGCGGAGCTGCTCCAGGTGTACCAGGAGGACCTGGACGGCGACGATAAGCTGGACGGGGAATCCTCCAGCGCCCAGGCGGGCTTCGCGATCACCCCGCTGGACGGGTCCGCCACGGTGCTGGGCAGTGACCGCCTCGGGGAGGCCGACGGACGCCTGGACTCAGAGGACCTGGACGGCAGCGCGACCCTGGACCCGGTAGGGCCTTTCGCCCTGGACCAGGAAAAAGGGGCCGTGCTGGCCCCGCTGTCAGGACCCCTGGAGCTGAGCTCGGTGGCGCTGGGCGACAGCGACTGGAGGGTGGTCAGCTTGGACCTGAGCGAGCTGATCGCGGACCAGGTCAAGGCCGCGGCCTTCCAGCGGGCCAAGGCCCTGCGCCTGACGGTGAAGCCCTCCACCTCGGGGGGGGCTGAAGTGACGGGCAAGCTGCTGGTGAACGGCATCTGGTTTTCCGCGGCCGGGCCGGAAAGCACCGACACCGCCCGGCTGGCGCTGGCCGAGAAGGACAGCACCTCCTTCTCGCAGCATTACCCCGAGCTGTACGAGGAGCTGCACGGGCGACCGGCCTACCGCGAGGAGCAGGGGTATGTAGAGAAGAGCCTGGCGGCGGTTTTCACCCCGACGCTGGCCGCGGGGCAGTCGGTGAGCGTCCGCCGCCGCTTCCCGGTGCCGGCCGATTTCTCCCCCTACCGCGAGTTCCGCATGTACGTGTACCTGCC
>MIBK01000003.1:21411-21581 GCA_001829505.1 Spirochaetes bacterium RBG_16_67_19
GTCCTTTTCACGATCGCCGCGCCGGCGGGAGTCCCCTTGGGCGCCGGCACCGATTTCGAGTTCTGGCTGGACGAATGGCACCTGCGGGAGAGCCGCTGGGGCCTGGAGGCGGGCGTCTACGGACAGGGCCGAATCGGCTTCCGCGGCGATCTGCTGTCGGCGGGCAAGGT
>MIBK01000003.1:21680-22725 GCA_001829505.1 Spirochaetes bacterium RBG_16_67_19
GGCGGCCTGGAGGCCCGGTTCCTGGGGGTGATGCCGGTATCCCTGCAGCTTTCCGGCGCCGAGTCCCGCTCCGCGCAAAGCGGGACGCAGACCCGCACCTTTTCCCAGCGCCTGGGGCTGGAAACGGGCATCGCCTGGCTGCCCGCACTTGAGCACTCCTACCAGCGCACGCAGGGCACCGACGACCGCCTGGCTTTGACCCAGACGGAATACGTGTACCGGCAGGCCCGGACGGTGAGCGAGACCCTAGCCCTTTCCGCCGACTACCGGTTCCCCGAGTCCCTGGTGCAGTCCTACTCCTATTCCCGCACCTGGCGCTACGAGGCCCAAAGCGAGCAGGCCGAGGGAGGGCCCGTGGTTTCGACCGGCCAATCCCAGAGCCTCACCCAGCGCCTGCAGGGCGGTGCCAGCCTGGCCCTGGGGACGGGGACGCTGGCGGTGGAGGCGCTGCGGGAGGATCTGCTGCTCACGGACAGCCTCGCGCCGCCTCTGGGGCTGGGGGAGTCCTACGCGGACAAGCTGGCCTCGTTGTTCCTCCCGGCGGCAGAGGCCCTCCCGGGCGCCTGGCGCAGCGGCCGCTCGGACAAGGCCAGCCTCCGGCTGGAGCTGCCGCGCGGGCGGTACCTGGGCGCGAACCTGAGTCTGGAGGGCTCCTACGGGGAGTGGAACGCGGACCGGGCGGCAGGTGCGCGGGACACGAGCGTTCAAGGCGCCCTCAGCCTGGCCTTGCCGTTCAGCCCCGGCGGGCAGGGGCTGCTGGAGCTCACACCCCAGGCTTCTCGGAATCTCAGCGGCAGCTACCGCCGCGTGGACCAGGGGCTGGGCGAGGCGCCGCTGCTGGCGGAGGGCCTCCTGCCTCTCTTCCGCCCGCCCCTGTACTACCTGAGCCCCCGGCTGGACCTGGGGCGCCTGCACGAGCATGAGGCCGTCGATGCCCTGGCCGGCAGCGCCCGGGTGGCGGGCGGCTCGTTGGCGGGGTTCCAGGATACCCTCGGGCTGGAAGTCCGGCTGCGCTCGGAGCCCTGGTTCCTGCCTTCGCGCGCCG
>MIBK01000003.1:22785-24116 GCA_001829505.1 Spirochaetes bacterium RBG_16_67_19
TGCGTTTCAGCCTGGGCAAGGACCTGGTCCAGCCGAAGGCCGAGGGCAACCGCCTGGCCCTTGACGCCGCCTGGGAGGAGTCCTGGGACTATTCCAGCAAGTTGCGCTCCCGCAGCCTGGACACGATCACCCGGTTGGAGCTGGCCCCCGGACCGGGAGGGAGGCTGCGGGGCAGGCTGCGGGCGGAGCACACGCTGCGCTACTCGCAGGAGCGGCAGCGAGTGGGGGACGAGCGGCTGTACCTGTTCCCCGGCCAACCGGCCGGGGAGCTGCCCATCGCTGCGCGGCCGGACAGCGACAGCTTGCGCAGCGTGCTGGACCTGCGCTACCTCTGGGAGCAGCCGGTGCACTCCCGGGCCTCCCGCCTGCGCTCCCTGCTGCGGGGATCGGGCGCTCAGGAGCGCATCGTGCACGAGGAGTGGCTGGAGGTCGAAAATCAGCTGCTGGCCACCGACCGCGCGGCCACCACCCTCACCCGCGTTGTGCCGCTGCGCGTGGCCGTGACCCACCAGAGCCGTCTCACCGTGGACCGGGGCGTGGAGTTGGGCTTCTCGTTCAAGGCCATGGGCGGGGTGGAGGAGCGCATTGAAGGGGGCAGGAGCACCCGCCAGCCGGCGTTGGGCCTGGAGCTGCGCCTGAGCGCGCGGCTGCAGTTCTAGGCGGACCGCTGACCTTTCACCCCGGTTCTGCTATAACTGGACGCTATCTATGCTCTCCATGCTCTGGGCCTCCCTGTCGGCCGTTCCGGTCCTGGTCAAGGTGCGGTCACCCTGGCCCTGATCCTGCTGGCCAACCGCCTGGTCAAGGAGCTGCTGGTCTCGGTGCTGGCCGGCACGCTTCTGCTGGGACTTTGGTTCGGGCACCGCCTGCCCGGCGTGGGGGTGATCGCCTGGGGGCGCTTCCGTGCGCCGGACAACCTGCTGCTGATCGCGGTGCTTCTGCTGGTGATCTGGCTGAGCAGCCTGATGGCCGAAGGCGGGGTGATGCGCGACCTGGTGGAGGCGGTGCGCTCGCGCGTGCCCCGGCGCCTGGCTTTCGCCGCGCTGCCCGCGGTGATCGGCTTCCTGCCCATGCCCGGCGGGGCGCTGTTTTCCGCCCCGATGGTGGACAGCGCCGACCCGCAGCGCTCCCTGAGCGGCCTGCTGAAAACCCAGACCAACCACTGGTTCCGGCACATCTGGGAGTACTGGTGGCCGCTGTATCCCGGCGTGATCCTGGCCCTGGAGCTGACCCGCCTGGAGATCTGGCAGTTCATCCTGGTCCAGCTCCCGGTGACCCTGATCGCCGCCGGGAGCGGGGCGCTGCTCCTGCTGCGCCGCATCCCCAGGGGC
>MIBK01000003.1:24148-24861 GCA_001829505.1 Spirochaetes bacterium RBG_16_67_19
GCCGGCGCCCGGCCCCCGCCGCTCCTTCCTGAGCCTGGTGGCTCCGATCCTGGTCGTGGTCGTGGTCTTCGCCTTGCTGCAGCTGCTCTTCCCGGGCCTGCGGAAGCTGAGCCGGTACGTGCCCATGGCCGCGGGGCTGGTCCTGGCGCTGGCGGTGCTGCAGTGGCAGCGGCGCCTGCCGCTCAGCGCCTGGGTGCAGGCCATTTTCTCCTGGCGCGCCCTGCAGATCACCCTGCTGGTGGTGGTCGTGCGCGTCTACGGCGCGGTGATCGAGGCGCCTCTTCCCGACGGGGTGTTCCCCGTGGCCCTGCTGCGCAGCGAGCTGGCCCTGTTCGGCATCCCGGATGCGCTGCTTATCGCCTTCCTGCCCTTCATTGCCGGGTTCACCATGGGCAGCACGGTGGGCTACGTCGGGGCCACCTTCCCCCTGGCCCTGAGCCTGCTGGGTCCTTCCCCGTCCCTCGGCAGGCTGGCCGCCACCACGGTGCTGGCCTACGGCTTCGGCTTCATGGGGGAGCTGCTGTCCCCCGTGCACATCTGCCTGGTGGTCACGGCGGAGTACTTCAAGATCCGGCTGCTGCGCAGCCTGTCCAGCCTGATCGCCCCCGCCCTGCTGGTGCTGGTCGGGGTGACCCTCTGGCAGTTCGCCTTGCGCTGGCTGCTGCCCGGGTAAGCCGCTATGCCGGGCCCGCCTGCCGGTCAGGCCCTGCCAG
>MIBK01000003.1:24926-27785 GCA_001829505.1 Spirochaetes bacterium RBG_16_67_19
CGCGAAGATGGCATAGAAGAAGATGCGGCTCACGGCCCGGGCAAAGGCCGTGCGCACAGCCAGGCTTGCCGCGGCCGCGGCCCGCTCGGCCCGCAGGGTCAGCAGATCGCGGATCCCCGCCAGCGCCTGCTCCGCGCCCGCTCCGCCGGCCAGCGCCCCGGTGATCAACCTCTTCTTGGTCTCCGTCGGGAATCTCCTGTCGGCCATCAACTCCTCCAGCGCCCCCAGGTCCCGGGAGCGCAAGGCGCGCTCGGCCAGGGCGTACTGCCGGTCGGACTCCGCGCGGATGGCCCTGCCCGGCTCCCCGGGATTCCCGGGGTCGAAGGCCGGCAGGCCGGAGAGTGAAGCCGCCAATACGCCGGCCAGCACGGTGCCCATCACGGCCACTCCCACCGTGCCCCCGATCTGCCGGAAGAAGATGCTCGTGCCGGTGGCCTGGCCGAGGTGGCGCGGCTCCACGGCGTTCTGCACGGCCAGGGTGTACAGCGGGAAGGTCGGGCCCAGGCCCAGGCCGCAAAGCAGCATGTAGAAGGTGACCTGCCAGTATCCGGTGTCGACGCTCAGGCGGGACAGCAGGAACAGGCCCGCCGCCAGGAGGGCGCCCCCGGCCAGCATCTGCAGCTTGTAGTGCCCGAAGCGCGACACCAACTGGCCGGTGAGTGCGGAGCCGAACACCAGGCCGGCGGAAACCGGGATCAGGCTCACGCCGGCCCGGGTGGAGGACACCCCGACCACGTTGACCATGAACAGGGGCAGGAAGACCACCAGGCTGAGGAACGCGGCTCCGGTGAAGAAAAGGGCCGGGATGGAAGTGGCGTAGACCCGGTTGCGGAACAGGCGCAGCTCCAATGCGGGATTGGCCGAACGCAGCGCCGAGAGCGCGAAGGCGGCCAGCACGAGCGCGGAGACGGCCAGCAGTCCCAGGGTCCAGGGGGAGTTCCAGGGGAAGCGGGCCTTGTCCAGCTGCAGGGCCAGCACCAGCGGCAGGAAACCGGCCACCAGCAGGGCCATGCTGGGGAAGTCCAGCGGCGCCCTGTCGGCCTTCAGGGGCGGCATCCATACGGCGATGAACCAGAGGGCCAGGGCGCCGAAAGGCAGGTTCACGTAGAACACCCAGTGCCAGCCTTCGACCCCGGGGATCAGGCCGCCGGCATAGTCGGTAAGGAAGCCGCCCGCCAGGGGGCCCAGCACGCTGGCCAGCCCAAACACGGCGCCCACCAGGCCCTGGTAGCGGCCGCGCTGCGCGGGCGGGAACAGGTCGGCGATGACGATGAAGGCCATGGCGAAAAGCCCCGCCCCGCCCAGGCCCTGGATGACCCGGAACAGGATCAGCTGGCTCATGCCGTCGCCCAGGAAGGACAGGAAGGGAACCGCCCCGCTCAGGCCGCAGAGGAACGAGCCGGCCAGGAACAGGGAGGCCGCCGCCAGCTCGACGCTCTTGCGGTTCAGCGTGTCGGCCAGCTTGCCGTAGATCGGGACCATGATGGTGGTGGCCAGCAGATAGGCGGTGGCCACCCAGGTGTAGCGGTCCAGGCCCCGCAGGTCCTGGACGATCCTGGGCAGCGCCGTGGCCACGATGGTCTGGTCCAGGGCGCCCAGGAAAAGCGCCAGCAGGACCCCGACCAGCGTGAAGTTCTTCTGCGCCGGGGTAAGATCCATGATGTGGAGAAAAATACTCACTTTCGCCCTTTTGCGCTATAATCCGGCAGGGAGGCAACCGTGAAAGAGATCCGCAGCGTCGGCTGGATCGGCACAGGCGTGATGGGCCGTTCCATGTGCCTGCACGTGATGAACAAGGGCGGCCTGAAAGCCCGCGTGTACAACCGCACCCGGGAAAAGGCCCGGGACCTGCTGGAGGCCGGGGCGCTCTGGTGCGACAGCCCGCTGGAGGTGGCCCGCGGCAGCGACTGCATCTTCACGATCGTGGGCTATCCCGCGGACGTGGAAGAGGTGGTGCTCGGCGAGCGCGGGGTCCTGGCGGGAGCCGCTCCCGGTGCGGTGATCGTGGAGATGACCACCTCCGAGCCCACCCTGGCCCAGCGCATCCACGCCGAGGCCAAGAAGAAGGGCGTGGAGGCCCTGGACGCCCCGGTGTCCGGCGGGGACGTGGGCGCGCGCAACGCCAAGCTGGCGATCATGGTGGGCGGGGAGCGCCCGGTCTACGAGCGCGTGCTGCCCCTGCTGCGGCACATGGGTGAGAACATCGCCTTCTTCGGACCCCCCGGCGCCGGGCAGCACACCAAGATGGTCAACCAGATCCACATCGCCACCACCATGATCGGGGTGGTGGAGTGCCTGCTGTACGCCCACCGCGCGGGGCTGGACCTGCTGGAAGTCATCGAGGTCATCGGCAAGGGGGCGGCCGGCTCCTGGAGCCTCAACAATTACGGCCCGCGCATCGCCAAGGGCAACTTCGACCCCGGCTTCTTCATCAAGCACTTCGTCAAAGATATGGACATCGCATTGAAGGAGGCCCGGCGCATGAAGCTGAGTCTCCCGGGCCTGGCCCTGGCCCACCAGTTCTACGTGGCGGCCATGGCTGTGGGACAGGAGAACCTGGGCACGCACAGCCTGTACAAGCTGTTCGAGCGCCTGAACACCCCGTGATCCGCCCCTGCCACACCTACTCCATCGCCGCCCTGGATCCCGAAGCAGGGGAAATGGGGGCGGCCGTGCAGTCCCACTGGTTTTCCGTGGGCTCGGTCGTGCCGTGGGCGGAGAGCGGGGCGGGGGTCGTGGTCACCCAGTCCTTTGCCAACCTCTCCTTCGGGCCGCGGGGCTTGGAACTGCTGCGGCACGGCCTGCCTGCCGGCAAGGTGCTGGAGGCGCTGCTGGCCGAGGACCCGGGGCGGGAGCTGC
>MIBK01000003.1:27832-32966 GCA_001829505.1 Spirochaetes bacterium RBG_16_67_19
GAACCCGCTGCGTGCCGGAGGCCGGGCACCGGGTCGGCCGCCTGCCGTCCGGCGTCCAAGCCGCGGCCGCCTATTCGGTCCAGGCCAACATGATGGCCAGCCCCTCGGTCTGGCCGGCCATGGCCGAAGCCTACGAACGCGCCGGCGGGCCCCTGGCCGAGCGCCTGCTGAAGGCGCTGGCCGCTGGCCAGGCCGAAGGCGGGGACCTGCGCGGGCAGCAATCCGCGGCGCTGCTGGTGGTCCGGACCGCCGCCTCGCAGCGGCCCTGGGAGGACCGGCTGGTGGACCTGCGCGTCGAGGACCACCCCCGGCCCCTGGAGGAGCTGGCCCGCCTGCTGGTCGTGCACCGCTGCTACGAGCTGATGAACCGCGGCGACCTGGCGCTGGAGCGCTCCCAGCCGCAGCGGGCCGTGGCGGAATACGGGCAGGCCCTGGCCCTGTGTCCCCGCAATCCTGAGGCCCGCTTCTGGCATGCGGCCAACCTGGCCGCCGCGGGCCGGCCCGAGGGCGCGGGCCGGCTGCGCCGCTTCTTCCGCGGCCGCCCCGCCTGGAAAGCGCTGGCCCGCCGCCTGCGCGAGCTGGGCCTGCTGGACCTGGAGCCGGAAACGGCCCGGAGGCTGGGGTTGTGAACGCGGCCTCCTCCGCCGGCCGGCCGGCAGCCGGCGGCATCCTGCCCCTGCTCCTGATGAGCGGCCGGCCGGCTTCCGGCAAGAGCGAGATTCTCGAATACCTGCGCCGGACCCCGGCCGCCGAGCGCCGCCGGCGTTTCCACATCGGCGAGCCGGTCGTGCTGGACGACTTCCCGCTGTTGTGGGCCTGGTTCGAGGAGGACCACCTGCTGGCCGAAATGGGTCACGGGCGCCTGCACACCACCCCCGAAGGCTATTTCCTCGGGCCCCACCTGTGGGACCTGCTGGTGGCCCGGCTCTGCCTGGAATACGACAAGCTGGTCCGCGGGGACCCGCGCCTGCGCGAGCACACCACCGTCCTGCTGGAGTTCTCCCGGGGCAGCGAGCACGGGGGCTACGCCCGGGCCTTCGCCCACCTGTCCGAGGCCGTGCTCGAGCGCCTGGCCGTGTTGTACGTGCGCGTGAGCTTCCAGGAGTCCCTGCGGAAGAACCGCCGCCGTTTCAACCCCGATCGTCCGCACAGCATCCTGGAGCATGCCCTGCCGGACGAAAAGCTGGCCAGGCTGTACGGGGAGGACGACTGGGACCTGCTGGCCGCCGCCGATCCCCGCTTCCTGGCGATGGGGAAGCGGCGGGTGCCGTACGCAGTGTTCGAGAACGAGGACGACCTGACCACCCCCGGCGGGGAAGCCCTGGGAAAGCGGCTGGCGCAGGTCCTGGGCGGGTTGTGGAGCCTTGCCGCCGAAGGCCGTCCGTCCGTGTCCTGAAGGCCACGGGCAGGAGCTGGCGGCAGGTCGGGGAGACGGCGGACTTCGGCTTCCAGATCGGCGTGCAGCGCACCCTGCCATTCCCCGCGGCCCGGGTCTGGGAGCTCCCGCTGAGCCCCCGCGGCCTGGCGATCTGGCTGGGCAGGACCGGGCGGCTGCGCCTCGCGAAGGGCGCCCGCTACCGGACCCGGGAAGGCGCCAGCGGGGAGCTGCGCGCTCTGGCGCCCGGCAGCTGTTTGCGCTTGAGCTGGCAGCTGCCGGGCTGGGATACGCCGTCGATCGTCGCACTGCCAGGATGCTGCCCGGGTAGCTCGGACCGAGACCGCCGGCCGCCGATAGCAGCCGGCCGAGGGACCCTTGCCGTTGAGGCGATTTCTCGTTACATTATTCCGGATATTCTTGAACATCCGTCCTCTGTGCCGCCGGACGCGGGGCCGCCAAGGTTCTGCCGGCGCCGCCGCAAAGGGGACCTAAACACGACAGGGAGGAATGAAATCGATGGCAAAGCAGCTGCTGTTCGAGGAGAACGCTCGCAAGGCGCTGATGGACGGCGCGGAGAAGGTGGCCAATGCGGTGCGGGTCACGCTGGGTCCCAAGGGCCGGAACGTCGTGCTGGGCAAGAAGTTCGGCGCTCCGACGGTCACCAACGACGGGGTGACCATCGCCAAGGAGATCGATCTCAAGGAGCCTTTCGAGAACATGGGCGCCCAACTGATCAAGGAAGTGGCCAAGAAGACCAACGACGTGGCCGGCGACGGCACGACCACGGCCACCGTGCTGGCCTTCGCCATCATCCACGAGGGAGTGAAGGCAGTGGCCGCCGAGATCGACCCCATGGGCATCAAGCGGGGCATCGCCAAGGCCGTGGACGTCGCCGTGGCCAACATCAAGGCCAGCGCCAAGAAGGTCACTGAGAAGGAAGAGATGCAGGCCGTCGCCGCCATTTCGGCCAAGGGCGACCTGCCCATCGGCAAGCTCATCGCCGACGCCATGGAGAAGGTTGGCAAGGACGGGGTGGTCACGGTCGAGGAATCCAAGTCCATGGAAACCAACCTGGAGATGGTGGAGGGCATGGAGTTCGACCGCGGCTTCATCTCCCCCTATTTCGTCACCAACCGGGAGAGCCAGACCGTGGTGCTGGAGGACGCCTACATCCTGCTGCACGACAAGAAGATCGCCGCCATGAAGGACTTCCTCCCATTGTTAGAAAGGATAGCCAAGACCGGCAAGCCCCTGCTGATCATCGCCGAGGAGGTGGAAGGCGACGCCCTGGCCACCCTGGTGGTCAACCACCTGCGCGGCACCTTCAAGGCCTGCGCGGTCAAGGCCCCCGGCTACGGGGACCGGCGCAAGGCCATGCTGGAGGACATCGCCGTGCTCACCGGCGGGCAGCTCATCGCCGAGGAGTTGGGCGCCAAGCTGGAGTCCACCGAGATCAACCAGCTGGGACGGGCCAAGACCGTGAAGGTGGACAAGGAGAACACGATCATCATCGAGGGCGCCGGCAAGCCCAAGGACATCAAGGGCCGGATCAGCAGCATCAAGAACGAAATCGACGCCACGACCTCCGATTACGACAAGGAGAAGCTGCAGGAACGCCTGGCCAAGCTGGCCGGCGGGGTGGCGGTGATCAACGTCGGGGCGGCCACCGAGGTGGAGCTGAAGGAGAAGAAGCACCGCGTGGAGGATGCCCTCTCGGCCACCCGGGCCGCGATAGAGGAAGGCATTGTGGCCGGAGGCGGGGTGGCCCTGGTGCAGGCGGCCAAGGCCCTGGAGAAGGAAGACCTCAAGGACCTGCCGGAAGCCGAACGCGTGGGCTTCAACATCGTGCGCCGCGCCCTGGAAGAGCCCATCCGCCAGATCGCGGCCAACGCCGGCCTGGACGGGGCGGTCATCGCCGGGCGGGCCAAGAACGAGAAGAAGGGCGTGGGCTTCGACGCCGACAAGATGGAGTGGGTGGACATGGAAAAGAGCGGGATCATCGACCCGGCCAAGGTCACCCGCTCGGCCCTGCAGAACGCGGCCTCCGTGGCGGGCATGCTGCTGACCACCGAGAGCATCGTTACCGACAAGCCGAAGAAGGAAAAGGGCCCGGCGGCCCCGCCCATGGACGAGGACATGTACTGAGCTACTGCTCAGCACGCTATTTGCGTACTGACCTGCCGCTGCTGCAGCCCGCAGCGCGGCTATTGCCGCATTAGCAATAGGTTGCGCGCTGATCCCCGGGGAGGCCGACGCCTCCCCGGTTTTTTATTGCCTGGCTCCTTCCTTGACCGGCGGCCGCCCTGCCCTTATGCTGGGCCTCAACCATGCGGCCGCGGATATCTGCAGCGATCTTTTCCCTGCTCCTGGCGGCGGTCGCCGCCCCCCATTGCTCTCCTGCCTGGCCCCCACCGTGGCAGGTGAGCCTGAGCGACGAGGACCTTCTCCTCGGCGATCCCTACACCGGCCATTTCCGAAGCCGTTTCTGGTACTTCACTGCCGCGCTGGTCGACGGGACGGCCCTCACCCTGAGCCTGTTCCAGTGGCGCTACGGCCCGATCGGGGAGGCGGGCCTGCTGGTGCTCAGCACGGAGCCCGGCGCCGAGACCTTCGCCCTGGAAACCAAGCTGGAGGAGCTGGAGGCCGCCCCCGACCGGCTGCGCTACAGCTTCGGCGAGAGCGTCCTGGAGGGTGACCGGGAAGGGGCGCGCCTCCGCCTGCGGCTGCCGGATTTTTCCTGCGACCTGGAGTTGCGCAACCTGCTCAATCCCTGGAAGCCCGGCGACGGGTTCACCCGCCTGAACCGGCGGGGGGACGTGTACACGCGCCTTTCGGTCACCTCCCCGTTCGCCGAGGTCTCCGGCAGCATGACGATACGCGGGCAATGGCGCCCCGTGCTGGGCTGGGGCTACGCCGACCGGGGCGTGGTGTCCATGCCCATGTCCCGCATCAATCCCGAGCAGAGCACCTTCCGGGTGTTCGGCGGGCAGGGAGAGCCCTGGATGCTCAGCGTGTCGGAGTCGGCGGCCCATCGGGCCTACGGCTCGCAAAGGTCGGCGACCCTGCTGCTGGCCAGGAGCGGGGAGTGGCTGATGGCCACCTCCGAGCACGAGTTCCAGGCCGAGGAGTACCGCAAGGAGGAGGGCGCGCCTTTCCCCTTCCCGCACCGCTTCCGCCTCAGGGCCCGGCAGGATGGCCGCACCCTGGAAGGGGTGTTCACCGTGTCACGGCTGTACTACCTCAACGATATATTGAAAAGGCTGCCGCCGGCCTTCCGGGCCATCGCGGAGGCCCTGATCCGGCGGCCGGTCATCTACCGCCTGGAGGGAGGATTCTCCGGCATCCTGGAAGAGGCGGACGGCAGCCAGGTGATCCTGCAGCTGGGCGGTCAAGGCGAATACCAGATCATGCGCTAGGCGTACAGGAGGGACACGAAGTGAGCGAAGGGCAAAGAGAGCTTCCGGACGCCAGGTCCTGGCTGGTCACCGTGGACATGGGCTACGGCCACCAGCGGGCGGCCTACCCGCTGGCCCGCATCGCCCAGGGCGGGGTGATCAACGCCAACCACTACCCGGGCATGCCGGATTCCGACCGGCAGGTCTTCGCCGACCTGGAGCGCTTCTACAACACCGTGTCGCGCTTCAAGCGCGTGCCCCTGCTCGGACCGCTGGCCTTCCGCCTCTACGACCGCTTCCAGGCCATCCCGCCCTTCGACCCGAACCGGGACCTGTCCCGGCCGACCCTGCAGGTACTGGG
>MIBK01000003.1:32999-33507 GCA_001829505.1 Spirochaetes bacterium RBG_16_67_19
ATCGAGGGGCTTTGGGCCCGGGAGCACCTTCCCTACCTTTCCACCTTCTTTTCCACGGCCCACATGGCGGACCTGCACGGCTATCCGGGCCCCATCTACTGCGTGGTCTGCGACGCGGATTGCAGCCGCGACTGGGTGGCCGCCAACCCGCGTTCCAGCCGCATCTTCTATTTCGCCCCGACCCCGCGGGTTTGCGAGCGCCTGAAGCTCTATGGTGTTCCTGCGGAGCGCATCCAGCTCACCGGTTTCCCCCTGCCGGAGGAGAACCTGGGCTGGCCGGATTTCGACATCCTGCGCGCCGACACCGCCTTCCGCCTGGCCGCCCTGGACCCGCGGCGCAGCTTCCTGGGCCCCAACGCCGAGCAGGTGCTCTCCGCCCTGGCGCCGGACCAGCGGCCCGAGCGGCCGCCCCGGCCGCTCACCTTGCTGTTCGCGGTGGGCGGCGCGGGCGCCCAGGCGGACATCGGCCTGCAGGCCGCCTCGGTCCTGGCCCCGCGCATCCTCGGCG
>MIBK01000004.1:0-1164 GCA_001829505.1 Spirochaetes bacterium RBG_16_67_19
CCGGGGAGAAAGAGCCCGACCTGCTGGAGCTGGCCCGCCCGATCCTGTCCCTGCAGGGCGGCACCACCCTGGAGGAATGCCTGCGCCGCTTCCAGGCCAAGCGGGTCAGCCTGGCGGTGGTGCTGGACAAGCGCAAGAAGGTCACCGGCCTGATCTCCATGGAGGACGTGGTGGAGGAGATCGTCGGGGAGATCCGCGACGAGTTCGAGCGCCCGCCCCGCGCCGCGCTGGGCCCCGCTTTCGTGGCGGAGGCCTGCGACTTGAGTGTGCAGGCCCAGGACCGCTTCGAGCTGCTGCGCGCCGCGGTGGGGCGCCTGCACGCCGCCCGCCCGGTGTTCAAGCTGGAGGACGCCCTGGAGCAGGTCTACCAGCGGGAGAAGGGCCTGAGCTCCGCCCTGGGCTACGAGACCGCCTTCCCCCACGCCCGCATCCAGAGCCTGGTGGCCCCCCTGTTCACCTTCCTGCGGTGCAGGGACGGGGTGGACTTCCGCGCCCCGGACGGCCGGCCGGTGCGCATGGCCTTCCTGATCCTCACCCCCTATTACGAGCCGCTGGCCCAGCTGGCCCTGCTTTCCAAGCTGGCCAAGCTGGTGGTGAACACCCCGCTGCGGGAACGCCTGCTGGAGGCGGTGAACGTCGAGGAGGTGCGGGAGGTGATCACGGCCTTCGAGGATACCATCCCGCTCTGAGCCGAACCTGCCGATATTCATAGCTGAATGAGCACCGCTAGCGTTACTCCGCTCCTCTGGCAGGCGGTGGGCGAGCCTTATACCGCCGAGGACGTCATTGAGGTCGTGCGCTTCCTGATCCAGAAGAACGACGAGGGCTACGACCAACTGGCCGCCGCCGCCGAACGGGCTATCCGGGAGCTGGCCGCCCACGGACGGCCCCCGGCCAAGCTGACCCTGGGGGAAAGGGTGGCCGGCCTGGAGTGCCAGGTGGCCGAGATGCTGGGGGTCCGGCACTGCGCCTTCCTGACCAACGCCACCGCCGGGCTGGAGATCGCCTACCGCTATGCGAACCTCGCCCGGGGGGACGAGGTGATCGTGCCGGCCATCACCTTCATCGCCACCATTGCCTATCCGCTGGCCGTGGGAGCCCGGGTGGTGTTCGCGGACGTGGAGCCGGACACCCTGAACCTGGACCCGCGGGACGTCCAGCGCA
>MIBK01000004.1:1194-3096 GCA_001829505.1 Spirochaetes bacterium RBG_16_67_19
GCACCTGGGCGGCCGGCCGGTGGACCTGGACCCCATCCTGGAGCTGGCCCGCCGGCGCGGGATCCTGGTGGTCGAGGACGCCGCCCATGCCTTCGGGGCCCGGTACAAGGGCCGGCCGGCCGGCACCCTCGGGGATTTCGGGGCCTTCAGCTTCCACGAGAAGAAGAACGTGAACTCCTTCGGGGAGGGCGGGATCCTGGCTACCAACCTGCCGGTGGGCGAGAAGCTGCGGCAGGCCCGCTTTCTGGGGCTGGATCCCAGCCGCAAGGCCGCGAGCTGGGTCTACGATGTGGTAGCCCTGGAGGGGCGGCGAGGCCCCTTCGTGGCCGGGAACAGTTCCTCCACGGAGATCCAGGCCGTGGGCCTTTCCGTGCAGCTGGCGCGCATGCCGAGGATCCTGGAAGAGCGGCGCCGCGCGGCCGAGTACCTGAGCGGGCGCTTCGCGGCCAGCCCGGCCCTGGTCCCGGAGCAACCGGACAGCGCGGATTTCCTCTCCACCCATCATCTGTACCTGCTGCAAACCTCCCCGGGGAGCGCGGGCGTGCAGAAGCTCAAGGAGGAGCTGGCGGCCCGCGGGGTGGCCAACATCCCCCACTTCGCGCCGCTGTACAAGTTCGAGCTGCTGCACCGCCTGGGCTACAGCGAGCGCTCCTGCGCGCGCTCCTGCCCCGTGGCGGAGGAGGCCTTCCTGCGGCGCTTCACCCACCTGCCGCTGCACGGGCTGCCGGGGGAGCGCCTCACCAATCTGGCCGACGCCGTGCTGGCCGCGGCCGCCCGGCTGTAAGGTCGGCCGCCCGTGCCCATGCAGCAGGCCTACCAGATCGCCTACCGGAAGGCCGTGGCCGCGCTGGTGAGTCAGGATCTGGCCGAGGCGGCCCGCCGCCGCGGCGCGGCCTGCCAGGGCCGGAATCTCCAGCTGCCCTTCTTCGGGCAACCGGTGGGGATTCGGGTGCCGGAGCGGGCCGACGGGGAGGCGCTGTTCCAGCCCGCCGAGCTGGCCTTGACCGAGAAGATCTTGATCCTGCACTACCTGGGCTGGGGGGCGGCCGCAGAGGCGTCAGGCCCCGGCCGCCTGGTGAGCTTCCAGCAGCTGGCCGGCGCTTCCTTCTACGAGCCGACCTACCGGAAGCGCGGCCCGGCGCGCATCGCCCGCTTCTTCGGGGCGGACGTGCCGGGCTTCCTGCGGGCCTGCCGCTCCCTGGGCTGGACCGAGGAGAGGATGGGGGATGCCGCCTGCGGAGGCCTGGTGCTGCCCCTCGTGCGCTGCCTGGCGGTCCTGCACCGGGGGGACGAGGAGTTTCCGGCCGAGGTCAACCTGCTCTTCAGCGACGGGATAGCCCGGCTCCTGCCCTTGGAGGACGTGGCCGTGCTGGCCGGGCTGGTGGCCACCCGTATGGGCCGGGCGGCCCAGGAACCCGGCGGCTCGGGAACCCGGCGCCCGGCAAACTCCTAACAGACCGGCAGCTGAACCGCGAACTCGCCTGCCCGCGCCGGGGGAGCTTTCCACGCTGACCCTTCCCTGGTGCATCTCCGTCAGGCGCTTGACCAGGCTCAAGCCCAGGCCGGTGCCCGGGACGTTGGCACTCGTCGAACAGCCTCTCCCGGTCCGCCGGCTCCATGCCGATGCCGTCGTCCTTGACGCTGACCTTGACATACATGCCGTCGTTGGAGACGTGCACCCCTACGTGCCCCCCGTCGGGGGTGTACTTGATGGCGTTGTCGATCAGGTTGGAGAAGACCATCAGCAGGGCGTCCGCCCGCCGGCCGGCGCGCCTCTACTGCGGCGGGACATCCCGCAGCTGCGGACGGTTCACGGGGTAGGGAGGCTCGCCGCCCAGCAGCACGGCAGCCACGTTGCGGGCCGCCTTGGTCTTCAGCTCATCCAGCGACTCCTCCGAGTAG
>MIBK01000004.1:3183-3453 GCA_001829505.1 Spirochaetes bacterium RBG_16_67_19
CCGGCGTAGGCCAGGCGCCCGCAGGCCAGCGCCCCGGCCAGGGCCTGCTCCTCCACTACCTGGCCGCGCGAGGTGTTGATCAGGATCGCCTGGGGACGCATCCGCGCGAGGCGGGCGGGGCCCAACAGGTGCCGCGTTTCGGGGCTCAGGGGCACGTGCAGCGACACGAAGTCCGCCTGCGCCAGGAGGGTGTCCAGGTCCGCCGGCTCGGCGCCTTCGGCCAGGATGTCGCGCGGGTACTTGTGCGGATCGCAGACCAGCACCCGGGCC
>MIBK01000004.1:3467-3538 GCA_001829505.1 Spirochaetes bacterium RBG_16_67_19
GACCTTGCGGTGCAGCGCGCGGCCGCTGCGCCCGTAACCCACGATGCCGAGGGTCTTGCCCGCGATGCGGC
>MIBK01000004.1:3702-3904 GCA_001829505.1 Spirochaetes bacterium RBG_16_67_19
ACCCAGATCCCCGCCTCGGTGGCGGCCGGCACGTCCACGTTGTCGTAGCCCACCCCGTAGCGGCTGATGACCCGGCAGCGCCGCAGGCGCCGGATCAGCGGCGCCGGCATGGGGTGCAGGTTTACCAGGATGGCATCGGCGTCCTCCAGCAGCTCGTCCCGGCTGCCGGACAGGTCCAGCACCTCCACCCGGCAGCCCAGTT
>MIBK01000004.1:3948-5327 GCA_001829505.1 Spirochaetes bacterium RBG_16_67_19
TCGGTCACCACCACCCGGAAACGGCTCATTCCCAGGACCATAGCCCGGGGCTGGCGGCGTGTAAAGCCGGCGTTGTAGACTGCAGTCCATGAACCTCAGCCGCTTCGGAGTATCTATAGAAGAGAACCTGCTGGCGGATTTCGACCGGCTGATCGAGCGCAAGGGCTACGCCAACCGCTCGGAGGCCATCCGGGCCCTGATCCGCAACCTGCTCCTGGACACGCGGGTGGAGGAGGATCCGCATGCGGAGGTGATCGGCACCCTCACCCTGGTGTACGACCACCACGCCGGGGACCTGTCCTCCCGCCTGACCGAGCTGCAGCACCGCTTCCACGAAGCGGTGGTCTCTACCCTGCACGTGCACTTCGACGAGCGCAACTGCCTGGAGGTGCTGGTGGTGCGCGGTCGCAACGCCGAGGTGCGCCAGATCTCCGATTCCCTGATCGGCACGCGGGGGGTGCACCACGGGCGCCTGATCATCGGCAGCGGCCTGGGCGCGACCGCTGGTCCGTCCGGGCACCGCCACCATCACCGTCACGAAAAGACTTGACAGCGTCCTTACCCCGCGGTAGAGTCCTGCTTGGTAGCATGAATTTTTCTTTCGTGCCACCAGGAGGAATCATGCATATACCGGATGGATTTCTTTCCGCCCCTGTGTGGGTTGCCGCGGGGGCCATGTCCGTCGCGGCGGTGGCCGTTAGCGCTGGCAGGCTGGGAAAAACCATGGAGGAAAAACAGGTCCCGCTCATGGGCGTGACCGCCGCCTTCATCTTCGCCGCCCAGATGGTGAACTTTCCCATTGCCGCGGGAACTTCCGGACACCTGGGGGGAGGCGTACTGGCGGCGCTTCTGCTGGGGCCCTGGGCCGGAACCCTGGTGATGACCGCGGTCCTGGTGGTTCAGGCGCTGCTGTTCCAGGACGGGGGCATCACCGCCCTGGGGGCCAACGTCCTGAACATGGGCGTGCTGGGCTGCCTGCTGGGCTTCGTGGTGTATCGCCTGCTGCACCGCCTGTTGGCCGGCACCCGGGGCGCGCTCGCCAGCGCCTTTGTCACCGCCTGGCTCATGGTGGTGCTGTCCTCGTCGCTGGCCGCGATCCAGATCGCCCTGTCCGGCACGATTCCCCTGCGCCTGGTGCTGCCGGCCATGGCCGGAGTACACGCGCTGATCGGCATCGGGGAAGGGCTGATCACCACCGCCGCGCTGGCCTTCCTGCTGCGCGTGCGCAAGGACCTGGTGCACCCCCAGTGCCGCCCGTTCGTGCGCAGGCCGGCCGAGCAAGCCGCATGAAGCTGATCTGGATCGGCCTGGCCGTGTCCCTGGCCGTAGGCGCCCTGCTGTCCCTGGCCGCCTCCCCGCACCCGGATGGCCTGGAACGG
>MIBK01000005.1:0-1860 GCA_001829505.1 Spirochaetes bacterium RBG_16_67_19
GGGGCCTCGTGCAGGCGCTCCGGCTCCTGTTCGATTTCACCCAGGATTCGGGCCATGGCCTCTACAAAGGCGTCCAGGGTTTCCCGGGATTCGGTCTCGGTGGGCTCGATCATCAGGGCTTCGGGCACGACCAGCGGAAAGTAGACCGTGGGCGGGTGGAAGCCGAAGTCCAGCAGGCGCTTGGCGATGTCCAGGGCGTTGACCCCGAAGCGCTCCTTCAGGCTCCGGGCGGAGAGCACGAACTCGTGCATGCACAGCCCCGGGCTGGCCAGGGGATACAGGCCCTCCAGGCGGGCCTTCAGGTAGTTGGCGTTGAGCACGGCCCGTTCGGCCACCTGGGCCAGGCCGTCGCTGCCCATGGACAGGATGTAGGCGTAGGCCCGCACCAGCACGCCGACGTTGCCGTAAAACCCCGACAGCCGCCCGATGCTGTGGGGGCGGTCCTCCTCCAGGCCGTAGCGCTCGCCGCGCTTGACCACGTCCGGCACCGGCAGGTAGGGGCGCAGGGTCTCGTTCACCAGCACCGGCCCGGCTCCCGGCCCTCCGCCGCCGTGCGGCGTGGAGAAGGTCTTGTGCACGTTCAGGTGCACCACGTCGAAGCCCATGTCCCCGGGCCGCACCTTGCCCACGATGGCGTTCAGGTTGGCCCCATCGTAGTACAGCAGGCCGCCGGCGCCGTGCACCAGCTCGGCCACCCGGCAGATGTCGCGCTCGAACAGCCCCAGGGTGTTGGGGTTGGTCATCATGATTCCGGCCAGCTCCCCGTTCAGGTGCTCGCGCAGGGCCTCCGGGCTGACCAACCCCCGCGCGTCGGACTTCAGCTGCACCACCTCGAAGCCGGCCAGGTGGGCCGAGGCCGGGTTGGTGCCGTGGGCCGAGTCGGGCACCAGCATCTTGCGCCGGGAAGGCTCGCCGCGGTGCCGGAAACAGGCGCGGAAAAGCTGCATGCCGGCGAACTCCCCGTGCGCGCCGGCGAAGGGCTGCAGCGTGCCCCAGCTCATGCCCGTGATCTCGGCCAGCAGGCCCAGCAGGTCGTGCATCAGGGCCAGGATCCCCTGGGTGGTGTGCTCCGGCTGCAGGGGGTGCAGGGCGCGGAAGCCGGGCAGAGCGGCCACCTCCTCGTTGCCTTTCGGATTGTACTTCATGGTGCAGCTGCCCAGGGGGTAGAAGCCCAGGTCCACCCCGTAGTTGCGCCGTGAGAGGTTCACGTAATGCCGGATCACGTCCACTTCCGACACTTCCGGAAGCGCCGGGGGCTCGGAGCGCAGGAAGCGCGGGTCAACCAGGCTCTCCAGGGGCTGCGACGGGACGTCCAGCGCGGGAAAGGCGTAGCCCAGGCGCCCGGCTCGCGAGCGCTCGAAGAGCAGCGGAAAGCTTTCGGGGTGGTTCATTTCAGGATCCTTTTCATGGCCTGCACGTAGCGGTCCAGCTCCTCGCGCGTGCGCTTCTCGGTGACCGCCACCAGGATCACCCGCCCGGCCTCCGCACCGTCGGGGGCCAGCTCCGGGGCCAGGCGCTCCAGCGGCAGCCCGGCGAAGAAGCCCTGCTCCTCCATGTCCTTCAGCACCGGGGCCGCGGGGCCGGGCAGCTCCAGCGGAAACTCCAGGAAGAAGGGCCGCGCGGCCAGGGGTCTGGCGCGGGTCTCCCGGCCCAGGCGCTCGGCCAGGTAGTGGGCTTTGGCGGCGCTCTGCCGGGCCGCTTCGGCCAGGCCTTGCCGGCCCACGCTGGCCAGGTACACGGCCACGGCCAGGGCGGCCAGGGCCTGGTTGGAGCAGATGTTGGAGGTGGCCCGCTCCCGCTTGATGTGCTGCTCGCGGGCCTGCAGGGTCAGCACGAAGGCCCGCCGGCCGTCGCGGTCCA
>MIBK01000005.1:1913-3840 GCA_001829505.1 Spirochaetes bacterium RBG_16_67_19
GCCCACCGTGTGCCCGCCGAAGTAGGAGGGCAGCCCGCAGGGCTGGGCGTCGCCCGCGGCCACGTCCGCGCCCCAGTCCCCCGGGCTGCGCAGGGCGCCCAGGGAAAGCGGGTCGGCGCACTGCACCAGCAGGGCCCCGGCGGCGTGCACCTCCTCCGCCAGCCCGGTGAGATCCTCCAGGTAGCCCAGGAAGTTGGGGCTCTGCACGATCAGGGCCGCCGTGCCGGCGCCCAGGCGGCGGTGAAGGTCGTCGCGGTCCATCACCCCGTCGCGGCAGGCCACCTCCTCCAGCTCCACCTCCAGGCCGGAGAAGTGGGTGGCGAGCACCCGGCGGGTATGGGGGTGCAGGGTGCGGGCGTAGAGCACCTTGCGGGAGCGGCGCACCGAGTTCAGGGCCAGGGAAGCGGCCTCGCAGGCCGCGGTGGCTCCGTCGTACAGGGAGGCGTTGGACACCTCCAGGCCGGTGAGCGCGCAGATCAGGCTCTGGTATTCGAAAATGGCCTGCAGCACGCCCTGGGAGATCTCGGCCTGGTAGGGGGTGTAAGCCGTGTAGAACTCGGACCTGACCAGCACCGCGCCGACAACGGCCGGGATCAGGTGGTCGTAGCTGCCGCCGCCCAGGAAGCAGACCGCGTCGGTGCGGTTGGCCGCGGCCAGCGCGGACAGGCGGCGGTACACCTCGGCCTCCGAACGGGAGGAGGGGATGGCCAGCGGCTGGCGCAGGCGCAGCTCGGGAGGCACGTCGGCGAACAGGTCCTCCAGGCTGGCGGCGCCGACCGCGGCGAGCATCGTGCGGAGGTCTTCCTCCGTGTGGGGCAGGGATGGGAACATGCCGGGCCTCCTGTCAGTGCGCGGCCTTCTCCTGCTCGACGTGGCTCTCGTAGGCCGCCGCGTCCAGCAGGCCGGCCAACTCGGCGGGAGCGCTCAGGCGCACCACGAACAGGAAGGCTTCGTAAGGTTTCTGGTTGATCAGCTCCGGGGTTTTTTCCAGGAGCGGATTCAGGCGCTCCACCTGGCCGGAGACCGGGGCGTAGATCGGGGAGGCGGCCTTGACCGATTCGATGGTGGCCACCTCCTCGCCCTGCTTCACGGTCTGGCCCGCCTCGGGGGGCTCCACGTAGACGATGTCCCCCAGGGACTCCTGGGCGTAGTCGGTGATGCCCACGAAGGCCAGCTCCCCCTCGACGCGCACCCACTCATGGGTCCTGGCGTACTTCAGCTCCTTCGGCGTGACCATGCTCTCCTCCTCACAGTACGTATGGGACACGGGCATTGTAGCCCTTGTAGACCACGAAGGTTTCGGCGGAACGCACCTCGCTCACGCGGGCCACTTCCTCGGTATAGAACTTCAAAAGATCCAGCTCTTCGTTCAGCAGCACGGTGAGGATCAGGTCGTAGCGCCCGGTTACCACGCACACCGCGACCACCCCCCGCAGGCGGCTGAACTCCTCGCCCTTGCGGACCAGGTGCATGGTGTTGAGCTTGACGCCCACCAGGACCAGTTGGTGGCCGGGGAGCTTCTCGGGATCCACCAGGCCGCTGACTTCCAGCACCCCTTCACGGGTCAGCTGGTTGACGCGGGAGCGGACCGTGTTCTCCGCGATGGACAGGGAAGCGGCGATTTCCTTGAAAGACTTACGGCCGTCACGCAGGTGCTGAAGCAGGGCCAGGTTGACCTCGTCGAGCTTCACGGGAAGCATGATATACGAAATCGATGATTCTGTAAATATCCTCAATAAATCGTGAAAAAGCTGATATTTTTCTCGATTTAGAAAAGAAAGCCCCCGGGCATCAGCAGGCGTTGACACACCTATGATACTATAGTACTATACTTTCATGAACAGGCCGCCGTCCGGCCGCTTCGTGCTGCGCCTGCCGGTGAAGCTGCATGACGCATTGCGCCGCCGCGCCTCCGCCATGGATCTCT
>MIBK01000005.1:3902-5399 GCA_001829505.1 Spirochaetes bacterium RBG_16_67_19
GGGGAGCCGGGGCCGCTCTGGCTGCCGGCAGCGCGCCGCGCGCTGGGCGGCGAGCTGCTGGGGGCGGTGCTCTTCGGCTCCGAGGCCCGCGACGAAGCCCGGACCGGCTCCGACATCGACCTGCTGCTGGTGGCCGGGCCGTCCGTGCCCCTGACCCGCCGGTTGTACGCCCTTTGGGACGAAAAGCTCGGAGAGGACAGGCACAGCCCGCACTTCGTGCACCTGCCCTCCTCCACGGCGGAAGCCGGCTCGCTGTGGCTGGAGGCGGCGGTGGACGGAACCGTGCTGTACGACCGGGAGGGCCGGGTCGGCCGCTTCCTGGGACGCCTGCGCCGGGCGATCGCCGCCGGCAGGCTGACGCGGAAGACGGCCTACGGTCACCCCTACTGGGTCAAGAGCGAAGGAGGGCCGGCGCATGATCAATGACGCCCTGGCCGCCGACTACCTGAAACGGGCAGGCCACCGCCTGAAGGCGCTGCAGGTGCTGCTGCAGGAAGGAAGCTGGGCCGACGTGGTGCGGGAGGCCCAGGAACTGGTGGAGATCACCCTCAAGGGCCTGCTGCGCGCCTGCCGCATCGAGGTGCCCCGCATCCATGACGTGAGCCCGGTGCTGCTGCAGAACCGCGAGCAGCTCCCGCCCGCGCTGCTCCCCCAGCTGGAGGAGCTGGTTCGCATTTCCCGCTCCCTGCGGCGGGACCGGGAGCTGGCCTTCTACGGAAGCGAGGACCTGACCCCTTCGGAGTTCTACACCTCCGCGGACGCGGAACAGGCCCTGGCCCAGGCCCGCCGGGTGCACGAGACGGTGAGCCGGGCCCTGAGCGGGGGGTAGCCGGTGGAGCGCGGGTGGGTGCAGGTTTACACCGGGGAGGGCAAGGGCAAGACCACGGCCGCCTTGGGCCTGGCGCTGCGCGCCTGCGGCTCCGGCCTGAGGGTGTTCCTGGTCCAGTTCGCCAAGGGCCGGCCCAGCGGGGAGCTGGCCGCCCTGGCGCGCTTCGCCGACCTGGTGACGGTCCGGCAGTTCGGCCGGGAGGGCTTCATCCTGGGGGAACCCGAGCCGGAGGATCGCGAGCTGGCCCGCGCCGGCTGGCGGGAAGCGCGCCGGGCAGCCGGCGACGGCGGATACGATCTGTTGATCCTGGATGAGATCGGCATCGCCCTGCATTACGGGCTGGTGGATACGGCAGAGGTCCTGGCGCTGGTGCGGGACAAACCCGCCGGCCTGGAGCTGGTGCTCACGGGCCGCTGCATGCCCGGCGAAATCCTGCAGGCGGCGGACCTGGTCACCGAGATGCGCGAGGTGAAACACTACCACGCCCGCGGCGTGCCGGCGCGCAGGGGGATCGAATACTAAAAGCAGGGTCTCACTCGCAGATGACCCTGTTTCTCCCCCCGGCTTTTGCGGCCAGCAGCCGCTCGTCGGCGATATACAGGAGCTGTTCAGCGGACGGGTTGGCGACATCCTCGAATATTACCGCGCCAATGCTCACGGTCACCGGG
>MIBK01000005.1:5412-12832 GCA_001829505.1 Spirochaetes bacterium RBG_16_67_19
CCTCGGTCGGCTGAAAGCGATGCCCGGCCACGCTTCTTCGAATCTTCTCCACCGCCTGGATGATCCCCTCTTTGGAGGTCCTGGTAAAAAGAACCACGAACTCCTCCCCCCCGTACCGGCAGAGGATGTCGCGCGTGAAGAGATTGGCCCTGATATGCTGGGCAATCTCTACGAGGACCCGGTCTCCAGCCTGATGGCCGAAGCGGTCATTTACGAGCTTGAAGTGATCGACGTCGATTATCGCCAGCCCGAAGTTCATGTCGTTGGCCTCGGAAAGCGGCACCGCCTTGTGCTCCAGCCGGTTCCTGGCTCTTCTAAGCTCGATTTCCAGGTATTCGCCGAAGAATCGGCGGTTGTAGATCCCCGTCAGCGGATCCAATTCCGCCAAGCGCTTGAGGTCTTCATTGAGCCTCTTGATCTCGCCCGTCCTCTCCTCGACCCTGGCTTCCAGGTTCCGGTTCGCCTCTTCCACCGCCCGGTACAGGCTCACGAATTCGCTGAGCAAAACATAGGACATGGCCAACACAATGATCATGAACGAATACTCGCTCAGGTAAAGGAAGGGGTAGACGCGCGATGCGACCAGGATATCGTTGACCACTCCCGCGAAGTAAGCGAGCAGCCCGGCGACGATCACCAGAGAGCCTTTTCTGCCGGCCTGGGATTGGCTGCGAATCAGCAAGACCAGCAGGTAGATATAAGCAGCCAGGGAGGATGCTAGGCTTGCGAGGTAGGCGATCCCCAACTCTCCCTCATAATATGTCACCTGCAGGAAGCCCGGGACCAGGATGTGCTTGATGGACGGACGAAGAGGCGACAGCGTGAAATCGGAGCCAAGAAGCAGCGAAGCGCCCAGCAGCAAGGCAAACCAGAGTGCGAAAAGGATCAAGATCTTTTGCTTCTTTCCGGTGAAGACGAGGACGAACCAGATAAGGAAGATCGAAATTACGTCGACGGTCTGAAGCTGCAGGCCCTGCCAGAATATTCCTTCAGCCAGCGAGCGGGAATTGTACAGACCGATGCAGAAAACATCATACATCGTCACGCTGAAACACAAAAGGGCGAAAGGAAGATGTTCGAGAGGCTTTCGGCGCTTGAGGAATACGGAAAGATGATATCCACCTACGAAGAAGGTGATGGAGGACATGACGAGAGCCGGATAGGCGACGATCTGCATGGCTTTGCTCGATAATACCAGTAAAGCGCGCCCCAGGCCAGCTTGTCCCCCCCCGGGCTGAACGCGGGCTGGCCCTGGCCGCGCGGAAACCTGCCCTAGCGGGCCTGCAGCAGGCGGGTGAAGAAGGCTATCATCTCGGGGCTGTCCCATTCGCGGCCGCCGACCGTGCCGCCCAGAGCGCTGCCGTCCCGGCCGATGATATAGGTGGTGGGGATGCTGCGCGCTCCGTAGGTGGTCCCGACCCGGCCGTCGGAGTCCAGCAGAATGGGGAAGGTGAGCTTGTGCTCGTTCACGAACTTCTGCACGCTCTTGGCGTCCTCCTGCAGATCCACGCCGAGGACCACCAGGCCCTGGCCCTTAAGCTTCTGGTACAGCCTTTCCATGGAGGGCATCTCCGCCCGGCAGGGCGGGCACCAGGTGGCCCAGAAGTTCAGGAACACGAGTTTTCCTTTGAATGAAGACAGGGAGACCTTCTTGCCGCTCAAGTCGGACAGGGTGAAGTCGATGGACGCGGTTCCTTCCTTGAGCGCCGCCAGCCCCATGGCTTTGAACTCCTCGGCCGTGACCTCGCCGGCGGCGAAAGCCGCGGGAGCCGCGAGCAACGGCAGGAGCAGCAGGCAGGCTAGCGAAAATCCTATATTCGGTCTCATGCATGTATCATACCGCATCCCCGCCGCGTCGGCAACCGGCTTTGAGCGGTGCGGCCCGGCCAGTCCGGAGCTGAGCCGCCGCCTTCCGCCGGTCCTGGTCCTGGCCGTGATCGCCCTGCTGGCCGCCAACGGGCTGCGCCCCGCCCGCGCGCTCGGGGCCCCGGCCGCCACCGTCTACGTCACCGAAACCGGCCGAAGCTACCACCGCGACGGCTGCCCCTACCTGCAGCGCACCCGCCTGCCGCTCCCCCTGCCGGAGGCAGCCGCGCTGGGATACGCCCCCTGCGCGGTTTGCCTGCCCCCATTGCCTCCGGGCGACGCACCGCCGGGGTCCCGCCCTCCTCCGGCGGCGCTGTTCCGGGTCGACCTGGCCGGGGTGACGCGCTGCGAGCCGGGGGAACTGGACCGCATGCCGCGGGCCCTGGTGGTGCGCTGCGTGGACGGGGACACCATCTACGTTGCCCTCCCGCGCCCGCCGGAGGGCCTGGGCACCCGGGAACGCCTGCGCCTGATCGGGGTGGACAGCCCGGAAGCGAGGCAGGAAAGCCCCACCGTGCGGCAGCTCGCCCTGGCGGCCAGCGAGTTCACCCGCCGCCGCCTGGAGGGCCGCATCGTGCACCTGGCCGGCGATTGGCAGCGGCGCGACCGCTACGGCCGCCTGCTGGCCTACGTATACCTGCCCGACGGCTCCTGCCACAACGCGGAGCTGCTGCGGGAGGGCTTCGCCCACGCCTACACCCGCTTCCCTTTCCAGTTCCTCGAGGAGTTCCGCGCTCTGGAAGCCGCCGCCCGCCGCCAGGGCCGCGGCCTGTGGGCCACGGACGGACCAGAGAAACCGTATCGTGCCCCGGTTCGCTAGTTGACAGGAATTGGGCTATGGTCAATAATAGTTATCGTTACCAATTAACGTGAGAAAGACGGAGCAGCGGGCGGTCATCCTGGATGAACTCCGCAAATGCCGGAATCATCCGGGGGCTGATGAACTGTACGCCCGGGTGCGCGGCAGGCTTCCCCGCATCAGCCTGGCCACCGTGTACCGCAACCTGGAGCTGATGGCCGCCCGGGGCCTGATCCGGCGCCTGGATCCGGCGGCCGGCAGCAGGCGTTTCGATCCGGTGGCTGACGACCACGGGCATTTCCGCTGCACCGCTTGCGGCCGGGTGGAAGACCTGCCCTTCCCCCTGGAGCTGCCGCGGCCCGACCGCCGGCACCCCTGGGTGCGGCAGCGGCTCATCCAGGGCGGGCAGGCGGAGTACTTCGGGCTGTGTCCCGGCTGCCGCAAGGAAAAACGCCAGGCGGAGCGGACCGCCTGAAGAAAAACTATTCGGAAGGAGAGCGAGTATGAAAACGCTCAAGGGGTCCAAGACCGAGAAGAACCTGATCACTTCCTTCGCCGGCGAGTCCCAGGCGCGCAACCGCTATACCTACTTCGCCAGCAAGGCCCGGGAGGAAGGGCTCGTGCAGATCGCCATGATCTTCGAGGAAACCGCCAATCAGGAGAGGGAGCACGCCAAGCGCTTCTTCAAACAGCTGGAGGGAGGGGATGCGGAGGTCAGCGCCGCGTTCCCGGCCGGCGTCATCGGCCCCACCGCGGACAACCTGAAGGCCGCCGCGGCAGGCGAGAACTACGAGTGGACCAGCATGTACCCGGGCTTCGCCAAGGTCGCCCGGGAGGAGGGCTTCGACACGGCCGCCGCCATCTGGGAGGCCATCAGCATCGCCGAGCGCCAGCACGAGAAGCGCTATAACGATCTGCAGGCCAATGTCAGGGCCGGCAAGGTGTTCAAGAAGGACAAGAAGGTGGTCTGGCGCTGCCTCAACTGCGGCTACCTGTACGAGGGCACGGAAGCCCCCAAGGCCTGCCCCGCCTGCGCCCACCCCCAGGCTTATTACGAAGTGCTTGGAGAGAACTGGTAGAGATTCCTGGACCCCGCAGCCGCAGCCGCAGCCTTACAGCCCAAGTCAGTGCTGCGGGGTCCTTCTATTCCAGCCCTAGTTTCTGCAGCTTGGGACGGATGACGAAGCTGCAATATCCCGCGTACGAATTCCTGGCATAATAGTCCTGGTGGTGGTCCTCGGCGCGGTAGAAGGCCGAGAGCGGTTTGATTTCCGTGACGATCGGCCGCGGGAATAGCCGGGCCGCCTCCCGGCGGGAGTCCTCCGCCGCCCTGCGCTGGTCCTCGTCGCCGTACAGGATGAGCGAGCGGTACTGGGGACCCACGTCCGCGCCCTGGCGGTTCAGGGTGGTCGGATCGTGGGATTTCCAGAACAGCTCCAGAATCTTCGCGTAGCTGATCGTCTGCGGATCGAACTCCACCTGCGCCACCTCCGCGTGGCCGGTGGTGCCGGTGCATACCTGCTCGTAGGTCGGGTTGGCTACGGTGCCGCCGGCGTAGCCTGAAACCACGGACTTCACCCCCGCGATGCGCCGGTAAACCGCCTCCACGCACCAGAAGCAGCCGCCCCCCAGGGTGGCCAGCTGCGTGGCACCCGTTGCCCCGCTTTTCTCGCTCATATGCCTGCCTTCAAGATAACGAGCCTGAGCGGCAGAGTAAACTTCGTCCCTGTTTTTGGCATTTGACAGAAACTGCTGTCCGTGCTATTATTGGCATATGCCAAGACCGCCCAAATGCCGGTGCATCGGCTGGGAGCCCGAGGTCAGCACTTTCCAGCCGGCCGGAGTGCCCGGCCGCGCGCTGGAGCAGGTGACCCTGAGCCTGGACGAGCTGGAAGCGGTGCGGCTGGCCGACCTGGAGGAACTGTACCAGGAGGAGGCCGCCCGGCGCATGGAGGTGTCGCGCCAGACCTTCGGCAACATCGTGGCCTCCGCGCGCCGCAAGCTGGCCGACTGCGTGGTCAACGCCAAGCTCCTGCGCATCCAGGGCGGCACCGTGCGCCTGGCCGCAGAGCGGACCTTCGCCTGCGAGCACTGCCGGCGGCACTGGTCCCTGCCCTTCGGCTCCGGACGCCCCGCGGCCTGCCCGGGCTGCAGAAGTCATGATATTCATCGCACGATCGAAAAAGAAAAAGGAGAAAAAAAGTGAAGATTGCGATTCCCGTAGAGGATGCCAGGGGACTGGAGTCCCCGGTGTACGGCCATTTCGGCAGCGCGCCCTGCTTCCTGGTATACGACTCCGGCTCCGGGACCGCCAGCGTGGTGGACAACGGGCAGACCGCCCACGAGCACGGCCATTGCAACCCCATCGCCGCGCTGGCCGGCCATAAGGTGGACGCGCTGGTCACCGGCGGCATCGGCGGCCGCGCTCTGGAGCTGCTGCAGGCCGCGGGCATCCGGGTGTACCAGGCCGCTCACGCCGACACGGCCGGCCAGACGCTGAAGAGCTTCCAGGAGAACCAGCTTGAGGAGATCACCGCCTCGTCCTGCTGCTCCCACGGACACGGGCAGGAGCACGGCCAGGGACACGGGCACGGCTGCCACGGCGGTTGAACCCGCCGCCTACTCCCGCTCGCGGTGCAGGCGCTCGATCTGCGCCCGGCTGAAGGAGTACCGGGAGTTGCAGTTGGAGCAGGTGGTCACCACCGGGAAGGGATCCTTTTCCAGGATGTCCGCCAGCTCCGCGCGGGGCAGCGCGCCCAGGAAGTGCCCGAAGCGCTGGGCGCTGCAGTGGCACATGAAGGCCACGCGCCGGCTGCCCAGCAGCAGGGGGTTCATGGGGGCGAACCATTCGGCCAGGAGCTCCTCCGCCGGCAGGCCTGCGGCGAACGCCGCCCCGACGGAAGGCAGCCCGGCCGACAGTTTTTCCAGGCGGTCCACCGAAGCCTGTTCCGCGCCGGGCAGCAGCTGCAGGAACAGCCCGCCGGCGCCCAGCAGCTCCCCGCGCGGATCCAGGCGCACGCTGAGCTGGAAAAAGCTTCCGGCCTGCTCCGAGGCCAGGAAGTAGTGCGTCAGGTTCTCCGCCAGGCCGCGCCCCTCCAGGGCGACCTGGCCGCTGAAGGACTGCCGGGCGCCGGCCAGGAAACGGGTCACCGTCAGCACGCCCTCCGCGAACAGGGGCGAGAGGTCGGAGGGATCCACGGGCTCGCGGACCGGGATGGGCACTTCGGCCAGATACCCGCGCACCTCCCCGAAGGCGTTGGATTCGACCGACAGCCCGCGCGCCGGCCCGGTGCAATGCACCTGCAGCTTCAGGCGGTCGTCCCCCTTGAGGTTCACGCTCATCAGCGCCGCGCCGATGTAGGCGTGCCCCAGCACCAGAGTTTCCAGGGGGCCCAGCTCGTGGTTGGCGCGCATCTCCCCCACCAGGCGGCCGGCGTGCAGCAGCGCACCGCGCACCGCGCCGTAGTCCAGCAGGAAATGGTACAGCCGGTCCTTGACGCTCTGTTCCAGCCTGCTGCGCAGGCTCTCCCCCTCCGGGGTCCGCTTGATCAATCCGCGGCCTCCGGCTCCCCCGCCAGGCGGTAGCCCACCCCGTGCACGGTCAGCAGCAGGCGGGGCCTGGCCGGGTCGTCCTCGATTTTCTTGCGCAGCTGGGCCACGTGCTGGTCCAGGGTGCGCGTGGTTCCCTCGTAGCGCACGCCCCAGACCTTCTGTAACAGCGTTTCGCGGTCCAGCACCTCGCCCCGGCGGCTGCAGAACAACTTCAGCAGGGCGAGCTCCCGCGGCGTCAAGGGGCAGCGCCGCTGCCCCTTTTGCAGCTCCAGGCGGCGGGGATCCACGCGCACGTCCGCGAAAACGAGCTCTTCCGGCTCCTCCCCCGGCCCCGGCTCCAGGGCGCGCTGCCGGCGGAAGGCGGCCCGGATGCGGGCCAGCAGCTCCCCGACCCCGAAGGGTTTCACGATGTAGTCGTCGGCCCCCAGCTCCAGCCCCGCGATGCGGTCCAGCTCCTCGCCCTTGGCGGTGAGCATCAGGATGGGCACGCGCGGATCCTCCTTGCGGATTTCCCGGCACACCTCGTAGCCGCTCTTCTCGGGCAGCATCACATCCAGCAGGACCAGGTCAGGCTTGCGCCGCCGGTAGATCTCCAGCGCCTGCCGTCCGTCGACGGCCACCAGGGGCAGGTAGCCCTCCCCGGAGAGCAGGTCCTTCAGGCCGGCGGCCAGGGGCGCTTCATCCTCTACGATCAGTATCCGGTCTTTCACGGCAGCTCGACCTGGAAGATACTGCCCCCGCCCGGGCGCGGCAAATAGCGGAGCTCCCCGCCGTGGTCGCGGACGATCCGGCGGGCGATGGCCAGGCCCAGGCCGGTGCCCTGAACCGGATTGGTCAGCGAGTCGTCGGCGCGGTAGAACTCCTTGAACAGTTGCCGGACCGCCCCGGGCGGGATGCCCCGCCCCCGGTCCAGCACCCGGATGCGGACTTTGCCGGCTTCCCGAGCCAGCTCCACGGCGATCTCCCTGCGCTCACCGGAATACTTCTCCGCGTTACCGATGAGATTCAGCAGAACCTGGGCCAGCGCCTCCGGGTCCCCACGCGCTTCCCGCCGGCCCTCCTCCCGGCTCCAGCCCCGGGTCTGGAAGCTCAGGGTGAAGCCCGCCTGCTCCAGACGCGGCCGCTCGGTGTCCAGCACCCCGCGGCAGAGTGACTCCGGATCCAGCGCTTCGAAGGCGTAGCGCCGCCGGCCCTGCTCCAGGC
>MIBK01000006.1:0-9115 GCA_001829505.1 Spirochaetes bacterium RBG_16_67_19
TCCTGCACCGCTACGTGCAGAAGAACGTGATCGACGAGACCCTGGTGCGCTTCCAGATCTTCCGGTGCATCGACTGCAACCTCTGCTCTTATGTCTGCACCTCCAAGATCCCCCTGGCCCGGCTGATGCGCGAGGGCAAGGAGAAGCTCGCCAGGGAGGGCCTGGCGCCCCGGGAGGCCGGCGCATGAAACGCCTTCGTTCGCTGTTCGAGGCCTTGGCTAAAGCCCGCCTCCTGAGGCCGCTCAAGCCCGTGATCCACACCATCGCCGGCATCCTGCTGGGCAACCGGGAGACCACCACCGAGGCCCCGCACATCCGCGACCACATCGAGATCAAGCGCTACATGTCCATGGTCATCCTGGCCATGGCCCCCGCCGCGGTGGCGGCCGTGGTGTTCTACGGCTGGCGGGCCGTGGCCATGATCGCCGTCTCCTACGTGGTGGGCGGCATCGTCGAGGTGGCCTTCGCCCTGATCCGGAAAAAGGAGATCGAAGAGGGTTTCCTGGTCACCGGGCTGATCTTCCCCCTGATCCTGCCCCCCACCGCCCCGCTGTGGATGGTGGCCGTGGGCATCGCCTTCGGGGTGTTCTTCGGCAAGGAGGTGTTCGGGGGCACGGGCCGCAACATCTTCAACCCGGCGCTGGTGGGGCGCATCTTCATCACCATCGCCTTCCCCGAGCTCATGTCGGCGCGGTGGCAGAAGCCCTTCACCGACGCGGTGACCGCCGCCACGCCGCTGGGCCTGTTCAAGAGCGGCCGGGAGCTCACGCCCCTGGTGGACCTGCTGCTCGGGCAGGTGACCGGCTCCATGGGCGAGCTGTTCCGGCTGGGCGTCATCGCCGGAGGCCTGTTTCTGATCCTCACCCGGGTGGCCAACTGGCGGGTGCCCCTGACTTACCTGGGCAGCGTGGCCCTGCTGTCCTGGATCGGCAACCTGGCCATGCCCGACCTGATCGCTCCGCCCCAGTTCCAGCTGCTGGCCGGCGGCCTGCTGTTCGGCGCCATGTTCATGGCCACCGACCCGGTCAGCTCCCCTTCCACCAAGGCCGGCAAGTGGATTTTCGGGGTGGGCTGCGGCATTGTGACCCTGCTGATCCGCCACTTCAGCGGCTTCGGCGAGGGGGTCATGTTCAGCATCCTGTTCATGAACGCCTTCGCCCCCCTGATCGACACCCTGGTGCTGAACGTGAAGTACAGGACGGCCAAGGTATGAAAGACAAGATCATGATGCTGGTGTTCGTGCTGGTCCTGGGCACCATCCTCACCGCAATCCTGGTGGCGGTGAACTACTACACCACGCCGGTGATCAGCAGGAACGAGCAGCGGGAAATCCAGGCCGGCATTTTGCAGGCCCTGGGCATCCCCTTTCCCGAAGAGGAAGCGCAGCAGGTTTTCGCCGGCAGCGTGCAGGCCCGGCAGGCCGGCGGCAAGGACTACTACGTGGCCGGAGAGGGAGCGGTGGCCTTCGCCTACGCCGGCTCCGGCCTGTGGGGCCCGATCAACGGCATCGTGGCGCTGAATCCCGATTTGAGCACCCTGAAGGGGGTCACCATCCTCCACCAGGAGGAGACCCCCGGCCTGGGCAGCCGCATCACGGAGCAGGCCTACCTGGACACCTTCCGGGGCAAGGACTTCACCTCCGGGCTGAAGCTGACGCCTCCGGGCAAGGCCAAAGCCGCCAACGAGATCGACGCCATCACCGGCGCCACCTTGAGCCCCAAGGCCTTCCTGCAGATCCTGAACGCGAACCTCGCGGCCTCGGTGCCCGCCATTCGCGAGGGAGAGAAGCAATGAAGCAGTCCCCGTCCCTGAAAGTCATTCTGAACGGCCTGTGGAAGGACCAGCCGATCTTCTCCATGGTCCTGGGCATCTGCTCCTCCCTGGCGGTGAGCAACAAGGTGGAGAACGCCATCGCCATGGGCGCCGGGGTGACCTTCGCCCTGATCGGCACAGCGGTGCTCATCGCCGCCCTGCGCAAGCTCATCCCCGGCCGGGTGCGGATGATCGCCTACATGATCATCATCGCCACCTTCGTGATCGTGGTGGACCGCGTGCTGAAGGCCATGTTCCCGGACATCAGCCGGGCCATCGGGCCGTACGTGGGCCTGATCATCACCAACTGCATCCTGATGGGGCGGGCCGAGGCCTTCTACGTCTCCAACGGCGTGGGCCTTTCGCTCCTCGACGCCATCTTCAACGGCCTGGGCTACACCTACACCCTGGTCCTGGTGTCCGTGATCCGGGAGCTGCTGGGCTTCGGCACGATCCTGGGCCTGCAGGTCATGCCGCTGAGCTTCAACAAGTGGGTGATCATGGCCATGGCCCCCGGGGCCTTCTTCGTGGTGGCCTTGTTCATCTGGGTCACCCGCACCCTGGCCAAGATGGATCCGGACAAGCAAGGAGGCGGGATGTGAGCGCCCTGAACCTGTTGATGATCTTCATCGCCACCCTGCTCACCAGCAACATCGCCCTGAGCTACCTGCTGGGCATGTGCCCCTTCATCGCCCTGTCCAAGCGGCTGTCCACCGCCACCGGCATGGGCTACGCGGTGATCTTCGTGGTCACCCTGACCGCGGCCATCAACTGGCCGATCTACCACCTGGTGCTGGTGCCCCTGAAGGCGGAGCTGGTCTACTACGTGGTCTTCATCATCACCATCGCCGCGGTGGTCCAGCTCCTGGAGATGCTGATGGAGAAGTTCTTCCCTGCGCTGCAGTCCTCCTTCGGCATCTTCCTGCCCCTGATCACGGTCAACTGCATCGTGCTGGCCGTCTCCCTGTTCATGATCCTGCGCGACTACAACTTCATCACCTCCGTGGTCTACGCCTTCGGCTCGGCGGCCGGCTGGACCCTGGCCATCGCCATCATGGCGGCCATCAACGAGAAGCTGGCCCTGGTGGGCGACGTGCCTCGCGGCATGAAGGGCCCGGGCATCGTCATGGTCAGCGCCGGGATCATCGCCCTGGCCTTCATGGGCTTTTCCGGCATGGTGGTGGTGCAATAATGAACCTCAGCCCGATTCTGGCCATGAACCTGATCCTGCTGGTGATCACGATCCTGCTGATCGTGGCCGACCGCCTGCTGGTGACCTACGGCAAGTGCCGCATCACCGTGAGCGAAGGGGACCAGAAGAAGGAGTTCGAAGTCCAGGGCGGCAGCCCGCTGCTGGGCCATCTCACCCAGAACGGGGTGGGCATCTCCTCCTCCTGCGGCGGCCGGGGCACCTGCGGCTACTGCAAGGTGCGCGTGGCCGAAGGCGGGGGGCAGATGCTGCCCACCGAGGAGCTGTTCATGAGCCGGCAGGAAAAAGCCGAGGGCCTGCGCCTGGCCTGCCAGCTCAAGGTCAAGAACGACCTGGCCATCGTCATCCCCGACTACCTGAGCGTGGTGCGCGCGATGGCGGTGGCCAAGAAATTCGATCCGAACAAGCGGTGGAAGGTCACCATCTATTAGCCATGGAAGAAAAACTGCAAGCCATCGTGGACCGTTACAAGAGCGGCAGGAGCACCCTGGTGGGCGTGCTCCAGGACGTGACCCAGGCCTTCGGCTACCTGCCGGAGGAGGCCCTGCGGGAGATTTCCAGGGCCAGCGAGGTGCCGGTGAGCCTGTTCTACAGCCTGGCCACCTTCTACAAGTCCTTCCGCCTGGAGCCCATCGGCAAGAAGCACGTCTGCGTCTGCGTGGGCACGGCCTGTCACGTGCGCGGCGCCGCCCAGGTGGTCGACGTGTTCGAGCGCGAGTTGAGCATCAAGGCCGGCCAGACCACCCCGGACGGCAACTTCACCCTGGAAACCGTCAACTGCCTGGGGGCCTGCGCCCTGGGTCCGCTGGTCACCGTGAACGGGGAGTACCACAGCAAGCTGGACCAGAAGGCGGCGCAGAAGCTGCTCAAGAAGCTGGACGGCGGGCAGAAGGCGGAGGCCCAGGAGGCTGAAGCCCAGGGGGCGGAATCCCCTGGGGCTGACGCCCTAGGGGCGGATGCCCAGGCATGACCATCTCGTGGGTGCTGGAAATCCTGGACGCGGAGCTGTTGACCGGCCAGGGGGCCGAAGGCCGCGAACTGGCTTCCGCCTGCGGCTCCGACTTAATGAGCGACGTGCTGTGCCTGCGCAGCGCGCCCAACCTGCTGCTCACCGCCCTGACCAACCCCCAGTGCGTGCGCACCGCCGAGATGGCGGAGATCGCCGCGATCTGCTTCGTGCAGGGCAAGAAGCCTCCGGCCGAAACCCTGGAGCTGGCCAGGCGCAATGGCCTGCCGCTGCTGGCCACCGGGCTGTCCATGTTCACCGCTTGTGGAAGGCTGTTTGCCGCGGGCCTGCGCTGCTGCGGCGAAGGGGCCTGAATTGGACGCCATGGACTCCCCCCGCCACGTGGGCAAGATCCGGGAACTGGTCTACGAGCTGAAGGTCGAGGCGGTGATGACCCGCAAGCTGATCACCCTGGCCCCCGAAGCGCCCATGAGCGGGCTGCGTTCAATATTGAAGAGCAACCGCATCTCCGGCGTGCCCGTGGTGAGCGGCCAGACCCTGGTCGGCCTGGTCAGCGTGGAGGATTTCATCAACTGGCTGGCCCAGGGGGGACGGGACTGCCCGGTGGGCGAGCGCATGTCCCGGGAGGTGCGCACCCTCTCCCCCGGGGAGCCGCTGGTGCACGCCATCGGCAAGCTGGAGCAGTACGGCTACGGCCGGCTGCCGGTGGTGGACGGCGAGCGGCTGGTCGGCCTGGTCACCAAGGGGGACATCATCGAGGGCCTTCTACAAGAGATGCAGGTCAACAGCCGCGAGGAGGAGGAGCTGCACCGCTACCGGGCCAGCCACTTCTTCGAGGACATGATCGCCGACCGGCTGACGGTCAACTTCCAGTACCAGGTGCGCGGCAAGACCATCGAGCAAGGGGGGGAGGTGGCCAGCGACCTGAAGCGCTCGTTCAAGCGCCTGGGCCTGCACCCGGAGGTGGTGCGCCGGGCGGCCATCGCCACCTACGAGGCGGAAATGAACGTGATCATCTACGCCCGCGAGGGCACGGTCGACGTGTCCGTGGACCCGGAGACCATCCACATCATCGTGCGCGACCAGGGGCAGGGCATCCCGGACATCCAGCAGGCCCTCCAGCCGGGCTTCTCCACGGCCCCGGACTGGGTGCGGGAGCTGGGCTTCGGCGCCGGCATGGGCCTGCCCAACATCAGGAGCTGCGCCCGCAGCCTGGACATCACCTCCGAGCCGGGCCAGGGCACCACCCTGCGCATCAGCATTCCCCTGGAGCCGGAGCGCGTATGCGCCTGAGCCAGATCGCCAAGGCCCTGGACCTGGAGCCGCGCTGCGGCGACCTGGAGGCGGAAGCCTCCGGGGGCTACGTGAGCGACCTGATGAGCGACGTCATCGCCCACGCGGAAGCCGGGGACCTCTGGCTGACCGTGCAGATCCACGCCAACATCGTGGCCGTGGCGGCGATGAAGGAGCTCTCCGGCATCGTGCTGACCGGCGGCCGGGAGCCGGAGGCAGAGACCCTGCGCAAAGCCGAGGCCAAGAAGATCACCGTGCTGGCCAGCAAGCTGCCCGCCTTCGAGCTGGCCGGCAGGCTGTATCAGCTCGGCCTGCGGGGCCGGGAACGCCATGCCGGGGGTATTTAGGGTGGACCTGCACGTGCACACTTGCCTGTCCCCCTGCGCCGACAACGGCATGGTCCCCACCCGGATCGTGGCCCGGGCCCTGGAGACGGGCCTGGCGGCCATCGGCATCTGCGACCACAACTCCGCGGGGAACGTGGCCGCCGTGCGGGAGGCCGCCGGGAAGAACCTGCGCGTGCTGGGGGGCTTGGAGATCACCACGTCCGAGGAGGCCCACATCCTGGCCCTTTTCGACGGACAGGAAGCCCTGGAGCGCATGGAGCGCCTGGTGCAGGACGGCCTGGAAGGCCTGAACGACCCGGAGGCCTGGGGCGATCAGATCCTGGTGGACTCCCGCGACCAGCCCGTGGGAATCGAGGAGAGGCTGCTCGCCGGAGCCAGCGCTCTCTCGGCCGAAGCGACCGTGCGCGAAATCCAGGCCCTGGGCGGCCTGGCCATCGCCTCGCACGTGGACCGGCCGGCCTTCAGCCTGGCCCAGCAGCTGGGTTTCATCCCCCCGGAGCTGCCCCTGGACGCGGTGGAGCTCTCCTTCCATTTCCGGGGGGAAAAGGCCCCGTTCCGGGCCTTCGGCTTCCCCCTGGTGAGCTTCTCCGACGCGCACTTTCCCGAGGAGATCGGGCGCAGCCGGACCCTGTTCCAGGTCGAGGAGCCCAGCGTGGCCGCTCTGCGCCTGGCCCTGCGGGCCGGCGGCGGGGAGTGGTGATGGAAGATCTGGCGCTGCACGTCATTGACCTGATCGACAACTCGCTCGCCGCCGGGGCCACCCGCATCGCGGTGCGCGTGGAGGAGCGGCCGGGGGCGGACCGCCTCCTGGTCCAGATCGCGGACAACGGGCACGGCATGGACCCGGAGACCCTGGCCCGCGCGCTGGATCCCTTTTTCACCACCAAGCCGGGCAAGCCTGTGGGAATGGGACTGGCCCTCTTCGCCCAGGCCGCCCGCGAAAGCGGCGGCGGCCTGGAGGTGGAGAGCTCCCTGGGCGGGGGCACCACCCTGCGGGCGGTCTTCGGCCTGAGCCACCCGGACCGCAAGCCCCTCGGCGACATATCGGGGACCATCGGACTATTGCAGCAGGCCCATCCCCAGGTGGCTTTCGTTTTCGACCATACGATCGTGGAGGAGGAGCCAAATGAAGCTCAAACCCGAAGATCTTGACAAGATACGCCAGAGGATGAAGTCCACTTCCAGCCTGCGGGAAGGCGCGGGCAAGGCCCGGGTCAACGTGCACCTGGGCACCTGCGGGATCGCCTCCGGGGCGCGGGAAATCCTCAAGGCCTTTCTCGACGCCAAGGCGGAAGCCGGCGCCCAGGACGTGCTGATCACCACCTCCGGCTGCGCCGGGCTGTGCAACAAGGAGCCCATGGCCACCATCGAGCTGGCCGGCGAGGCCCCGGTCAAGTACATCGAGCTCACCCCGGAGAAGGTGCGCCGGATCTTCAAGGAGCACGTGCTGGGGGGCCGCGCCGTGGCCGAGTACGCCCTGGCCCTGGGCAGCGAGAGGATATCCTGATGTCTGAATTCCGGATGAGCCTGCTGGTCTGCGCCGGCACCGGCTGCGTGTCCAACAACTCCTTCTCGGTGAAGGCGGCGCTGGAAAAGGAGCTGGCCCGGCAGAATCTGCAGGAGGAGATCCAGGTGGTCACCACCGGCTGCAACGGCTTCTGCGCCAACGGCCCGATCGTGGTGGTCAAGCCTGACGACATCTTCTACCAGTTCCTCAAGGCCGAGGACATCCCCCGCCTGGTGGAGGAGCACTGCCTGAAGGGGCGCCCGGTGCCCGAATTGATGTACAGCCCGGCCAAGGACGCCCCGCCCATCCCCAAGATGAGCGACATCCCCTTCTTCGGCAAGCAGCGCCTCATCAGTCTGGCCAACCGCGGCCTGATCGACCCGGAGAACATCGACGAATACATCGCCTTGGGCGGCTACCAGGGCCTGCGCAAAGCCCTATTGGCGATGAGCCCCGAAGGGATCATCGCCGAGATCAAGGCTTCCGGACTCCGGGGCCGCGGCGGGGCGGGTTTCCCCACCGGGCGCAAGTGGGAGCTGGCCCGCGCGGTCGCCGGGGAGGAGAAGTACGTCATCTGCAACGGAGACGAGGGGGACCCGGGGGCCTTCATGGACCGTTCGATCGTGGAGTCCGACCCGCACTGCGTGCTGGAGGGCATGACCATCGGGGCGCGGGCCATCGGGGCCAGCCAGGGCTTCCTCTACATCCGCGCCGAGTACCCGCTGGCGCTGGAGCGCCTGACCCAGGCCATGGAGCAGGCCCGTTCCTACGGCTTGCTGGGGGAGGACATCCTGGGCAGCGGCTTCGACTTCGACATCACGGTCAGCAAGGGCGCCGGGGCCTTCGTCTGCGGGGAGGAGACCTCCCTGATCGGCTCCCTGGAGGGCCTGCTGCCCGAGCCGCGCGTGCGCCCCCCCTACCCTGCCCAGTCCGGGTACCGGGGCAAGCCCACCAACATCAACAACGTGGAAACCTGGGCCAACGTGCCACACATCATCAACAAGGGCGCCGCCTGGTTCGCCTCCGTGGGCACCGAGAGCTGCAAGGGCACCAAGGTCTTCTCCCTGGTGGGCAAGATCCGCAACACCGGCCTGGTGGAAGTGCCCATGGGCATCAGCCTGCGGGAGATCGTCTTCGACATCGGCGGCAGCAAGGGCGCCGGGGCCTTCGTCTGCGGGGAGGAGACCTCCCTGATCGGCTCCCTGGAGGGCCTGCTGCCCGAGCCGCGCGTGCGCCCCCCCTACCCTGCCCAGTCCGGGTACCGGGGCAAGCCCACCAACATCAACAACGTGGAAACCTGGGCCAACGTGCCACACATCATCAACAAGGGCGCCGCCTGGTTCGCCTCCGTGGGCACCGAGAGCTGCAAGGGCACCAAGGTCTTCTCCCTGGTGGGCAAGATCCGCAACACCGGCCTGGTGGAAGTGCCCATGGGCATCAGCCTGCGGGAGATCGTCTTCGACATCGGCGGGGGCATCCCCAACGGCAAGAAGTTCAAGGCCGTGCAGACCGGCGGCCCCTCCGGGGGCTGCCTGCCGGAGAGCCTGCTGGACCTGCCGGTGGACTACGAGTCCCTGACCAAGGCCGGCTCCATCATGGGCTCCGGCGGCATGATCGTCATGGACGAGGAAACCTGCATGGTCGAGGTGGCCCGCTACTTCGTGGGCTTCACCCAGGAGGAGTCCTGCGGCAAGTGCCCGCCCTGCCGGGAGGGCACCTGGCACATGCTCAAGATCCTGGAAGGCATCACCGAGGGCCGGGGGCGGGAGGGGGACATCGAGCTGCTGGAGAAGCTGGCCCTGCGCATCAAGGACACGGCGCTGTGCGGTCTGGGCAACACCGCCCCGAACCCCGTGCTGACCACCATCCGCCACTTCCGCCACGAGTACGAGGCGCACATCCGCGAGAAGCGCTGCCCCGGCGGGGTGTGCAAGAGCCTGATCCGCTACTTCATCCTGGAGGACAAGTGCACGGGCTGC
>MIBK01000006.1:9326-15807 GCA_001829505.1 Spirochaetes bacterium RBG_16_67_19
GCGCGCAAGCTGGGGATCAAGATCCCCACCCTCTGCTACAACGAGCACCTGACCCCTTACGGCGGCTGCCGCCTCTGCCTGGTGGAGGTGGCCGGCGCGGGCCGGGGCCGCCTGCTGCCCTCCTGCGCCACCCCCGCGGAGGACGGGATGAGCGTGATCACCGCCTCGGAGCGGGTCACCGCGGCCCGCCAGTTCATCGTCGAGCTGCTGCTGTCGCGCGCCCCGGAGTCCCTGGTAATGCAGGCCATCGCCCGCTCGCTGGGCGTGGACCCGGCCAACCCCTCCGACGAGGTGGCCGAGTACCTGCTGGTACGGGCGCCGCGGCGGGAGTCGACCAACTGCATCCTCTGCGCCCAGTGCGTGCGGGTCTGCGCCCAGGTGCCCGAACGGCACGCCCTGAGCCTTTCCAGGCGGGGCATCCAGCGCAAGGCCATCAGCCCCTTCGGCAAGGTGGCGGAAACCTGCATCGGCTGCGGCTCCTGCGCCTACGTCTGTCCCACCAAGACCATCAAAGTGGAGGAAGCCGGCTGAGCAGCGGGCGGGCGCCGACGGGGATAGTCCATGAAGAGCTGGCGGGCCGGATCCGCTGGTTCATCTCCCTGCGCTGGCTGGCCGCCGCCGGCTTGAGTGCCACCGTCACGGTGGCCCGCTATCTGTTCGGCCTGCGGGTGGCCGTTCTCCCCCTGTACC
Organism: Spirochaetes bacterium RBG_16_67_19; assembly: GCA_001829505.1. Classification (GTDB taxonomy): domain Bacteria; phylum Spirochaetota; class Spirochaetia; order SZUA-6; family DRHE01; genus MIBK01. Next base: position 10,017 of record MIBK01000006.1, read on the forward strand.
TGGGCAGCCTGCTGGTGCTGGCCTACAACGCGGTCTGCTGGGTGGCCTTCCGGCGCCTGTCGGCCCGCATCCAGGAGCCGGGCTGGCGGCGCCAGGCCCAGCGCCTGGCCAACCTCCAGATCTACGTGGACCTGGGCCTGCTCACCTACCTGCTTTATTTCTCCGGGGGCCTGGAGAATCCATTCATTTTCTACTATATATTCCACATGATCCTCTCCAGCATCCTGCTGGCCAACCGCTCCGCCTACCTGCACGCCTGCTTCGCCGTGCTGCTGCTCTTCCTGATGGCCGGCGGCGAAGCCCTGGGACTGATCCCCAGCCACCCGGTGCCCGGCTTCAGCGCCGAGCGCCTGACCGGTGCGGTGCTGGCGGGGCGCCTGGGGGCCTTCGCCTCCACCCTGTTCATCGCGGTATATTTCACCACCACCATCGTCAACCGCCTGCGCGAGCGCGAGCACCAACTGGAGGAGCAGGACCGCCTGAAGTCGCGCTACGTGATGACCGTGTCCCACGACATCCAGGCCGGGTTGTCCGCCGTGGAAGGCCTGCTGATGGCCGTGCTGCAGGGCTTCACCGAGGCGGTGGAGGGCAAGGCCCGCGAGCTCCTGGGCCGGGCCTCCGAGCGGACTCACCTGCTGCTGCGCTTCGTGCGCGACCTGCTGGACCTCTCGCGCCTGCGGGCCGAGGCCGAGGTCCCGCGGGAGCGGGTGCGGCTGGCCCAGCTCATCGCCGGGGAGGCCGAGCTGTACGCCGATCCGCTGCGCGGCAAGGACCTGCGGTTCAGCCTGGACAACCAGGCCGGCGACCCGGTGGTCCGCGGCAACCGCACCGCCCTGGCCCAGCTGTTCAACAACCTGATCTCCAATGCGGTGCGCTACACCCCCAACGGGGGTTCGGTGCGGGTGGCCTTGCAGCCCGCCGAGGCCGGCGTCGAGGTGCGCGTGGAGGACTCCGGCATCGGCATCGCCCCCGAGCACCTGGAGCACCTGTTCGAGGATTTCTACCGGGCCCCCAACGCCAAGACCTTCAGCGAGAACGGCACCGGCCTGGGCCTTTCGATCGTCCGGCAGTCCGTGCAGATGCACGGCGGCACCGTGCGGGTGGAAAGCGAGATCGGCCGGGGCACCCGCTTCATCGTCACCCTGCCCGTGGAGTCCTGAGCATGGACGCCAAGCAGGCCTTCCCCTCCATCGCTCCGGCCCTGGGGGCCGTGGAAACGGAGTTGGGCGGCCAGGCCGCGGCCATCGTCGCGGACTGGGGCCGGGATGGGGCCTCCGCGGGCGCCCTGCAGCGGGTAATCGGGCATGTCTTCGCCGGCAAGGGCAAGCTGCTGCGCCCGGCCCTGGTGCTTCTTTCAGCCGGCCTGGTCGAGGCGCAGGGGGGGGCCTCCGAGCCGACCCTGGTGCGCCTGGCCACCGCCGTGGAGCTGCTGCACTGCGCCTCCCTGGTCCACGACGACATCATCGACGGGGAGCCGCTGCGGCGCGGGCAGGCCACCCTGGCCCGGCGCTACGGGGACCACACCGCGGTGCTGGTCGGGGACCTGCTCTACGCCCGCTGCTTCGCGCTGCTCACCTCGCTGGAGCTGCCCCGCTGGGAGCGGCACCGGGAGATCTTCGACCTGTTCTTCCGGACCACCCAGGCCATGTGCCTGGGGGAAATACGCGAGCAGCAGGTGCTGGAAAGCGGGGCGCGCGTCGGCTTCGAGGAGTACCTGGCAATACTATCGAACAAGACCGCCGAGCTCATGTCCGCCTGCTGCCGGGGGGCGGCCATCGCCTGCGGGGCCTCCGCGCCGGTCACCGCCGCCCTGGCCGAGTTCGGCTTGAGTTTCGGGCTGGCCTTCCAGCTTCTGGACGACGCGGCCGACCGCGACGCCCTGGTGCGGGACGGAGCCGACCTGCGCGCGGCCGCCCAGGACAACCTGGCCCGCGCCCGCGGCCTGCTGGCCGGCTTGGCCCCCGGGCCCGGCCGGGAAGAGCTGGAAGCCGCCTGCCAGCTGGTGCTGGCTTAAATGTAATTCCGGATCAGCTTCACCAGCCGGTCGATCTTCACCGGCTTGTTCAGGAACTCCTCGGCCGGAACGTCCTCCTTGTTGAAGTCGAAGGCGTACTCGCGGTTGATGGCCGTCAGCAGGAACAACGGCAGCTTCGGGTGGCCGGCCTTGATCTGGGCCGCGGCTTCGAAGCCCCGGGTCTTCTTCTCGGGGAACATCACGTCCAGCAGGACCAGGTCCGGAGCGATCGTCTCGATCATCTCCAGGCCCTTCTCCACGGTTTCCGCGGAGTGGATCTGGAAGCCCTCGGCTTCCAGCAGGCTGCCCATGGTCTCCAGGATGTCCAGGTCGTCATCGATGATCAGGATCTTGCTCATCCGTCGCCTCCAATGCCGGCAGAAAAATATGGAAGGTGCTGCCCTTGCCCAGTTCGGAATACACGCTCATCCTGCCGGCCAGCGATTCCACCGCCCTTTTCACGATCGGCAGGCCCAGCCCGGTGCCGTCGCGCTCCAGCTGGCGCGCCGCCCGGGTGCGGTAAAACTCCTCGAATATCTTGTCCAGCTCCTCCGGCTCGATGCCGTAGCCCTGGTCGCTGACCAGCAGATGCACTTCCCGGCCCTCGCCCTGCGCGGTCACGCTGACCCGGCCGCCGGGCGGGGAGTACTTGATGGCGTTATGCACCAGGTTGCCCAGGATGATCTTCAGCAGGTCCCTGGTGGCCGAGACGCACAGGTCCTTCGGGCAGTTGGCGGCCAGGGTGATCCGCTTGGCCGCGGCCTGGGTTTCCAGCAGCTCCAGGTTCTCCTCGATCGCCCCGCGCAGGGGCAGGCGGCCGCGGACCCGGCCCACCTCGCCCTGTGATTTCATGTAGGCGTAGTCGATCATCTCGTCGATGATCGTCAGCAGGTTGTCCGTGCGGTGCTCGGCCTTGCGCACGATGTCCAGGGACTTCGGGGGGGACTCCCCGCCGAGGCCCCGCAGCAGCATCTGGTGGTAGCCGCTCACCGCCGCGATGGGCCCGCGCAGCTCGTGGGTCACCTGCAGGATGAAGTTGCTCTTGATCTTGTCCAGGTTCCGGTAGCGGTCCAGCTCCACCTCGATGCGCTGGCCTTTCTCCTCCAGGCGGCGCTTGATGCTGGTGATCAGGTAGGCGGAGATCAGCAGCAGGGAGACCAGCCCGGCGGCGCGCGGCAGGTTCTGGCCCAGATAGGAGGCGGCGGCTGCGGAGCCGCCCCGGGACCAGAGCTGGAAGTGCGGGATCAGGCCCAGGTATTCGGCCAGGAAGGCCCCCGTCACCATCGCCACCAGGGCGCCCACGTAGGCGTACACCACCCGCGAGCTGAAAATGAAGGCACTCATCAGGATGTGGAACACGAAGAAAGTGCAGAAGGGATTCTCCAGGAAACCGGTGAAATAGACCAGCAGGAAAAGCAGGGCGAAGTCGCAGACGATCTGGGCATGGAAGAACGCGGCGGTTTGCCGGCGGCTGGGCACCGCCCTGCGGCCCAGGCGAAGCCAGGCCGTGAAGGACAGGTTCAGCAGCCCCAGCAGGCTGGTGATGGCGAACAGCAGCGCGAAGGGCAGCTCGAACAGGCCCAGCAGGCGCACCGCCCCCAGCGTGCCGGCCACCCCGGCGAAGGCGATCCAGCGCAGGACCACGAACCAGCCGGTGACCCGGCTCAACTCGGTGTATTCCGACGATTCGATTTTCGAGGCCAAGCGCTATTCCGGACGGTAGTTTTCCTGCAGGCGGCGAACCTCCGCCCCCTGCTCTTCCTTGAAACGGGCCAGCGACTCGAACAGCTCCTTCTGGCCCCGCGAGACGATGGTCTCGGCGATGCGCCTGTACACGGCGGCCAGTTTTCCCTGGAATTCCACCAGGTGGCGGAAGATCTCCCCCGCCTCCGAGGTGCGGTCCAGGCCGGGGTTGAGCTCCTCCGGCTTGTAGTCCAGGGTGAAGCGGATCCACTCGGTCTTGCCGAAGCTCTCCGGCTTGACCCCCCGCAGCACGACCAGCTTCTCCTCCAGCTTCGCGCGCAGCAGGCGCACCGCCTTCTTGGAGGGCTCGCTTTTCAGGGCGAACTCGGCCACGTCATAGAAGTCCTTGAGGCTGCCTTCCCATTGCAGGGTGATGCTGAGAATCTCTTTCAGGTTTTTGAAGGCGATCATAGGCCTTTCATTATACAGCAGGCCCGTCCGCAATGAAAGCGCGCGCCTACGGCCGAAGCGAGTCGTCGAAGCGCGGATCCAGGCTTTTCAAAGCGTCGTACAGCACCTGGATGGTGTAGGTGGCGTTATGCACCCCGCGGCTGCGGTCCTCCACGAAAAGCTTGTAGTTGTACAGCGCCGCCATCTGCAGCTCGCTCCACTGCCCGTTGCGGGAGCCCGCCCAGCCGGTGCTCAGGCCGGCGAAGCTGGCCGGGGCGTCCGGCCCGAACATGGGCGGGTTCAGGGTCTGCAGGGCCCCGCCGCCCTTCGGACTGACGAACAGCTCCAGCACCCCCTGCACCTCCACCTGCACGGCCTCCACCCTGCCGTCGCGGTCGAAATCCGCCTTGGCCTTGAGGTCGAAGAGCTCGGTGCCGGGAAGCTGCTTGATGTCCTTGTGGCAGGCCAGGCAGCCGGCGGTGTTGACCTTTCCCGCTTCATGCACCTCGCCCACTATGTTGAAGCTGTGCCCCCCGATCTCCGGATTCAACCCGTAGCGGCCTTCGGGCAGGGCCATGTGGCATTCCACGCAGCCATCCTTCAGGATCTGCTTGTGCGGAGAGCTGGAATACTGCTGCCCACGGTACTCCCAGGCATTGGTTCCGTTCACCACGTCGGACTGCGGTCCATGGTGGGCCCCCCAGAAGGGGAAAATGGAGGCCGCCGGGGAGGCCTTGACCACGGCGCGGGCCTCGCCGCTGGCCTGGTGGCAGGCGGCGCAGAGGTTGCCCTTGCCTATGTCGAACTCCGCGCCGTTGACCAGCTTCACCGCCTTCACCGTGCGCAGGCCGAAGTCCCAGGTCTCGTGCTGGGTATGGCAGGTCACGCAGTTGGGTTGGGAAGGATAGGCCACGAAGCTCTTGGGATCGACCTTGCCGGTGGCGGCGAACTCGATGAAGCCTTCGTTGGTGTGGCACTTCTGGCAGCCCTGGCCGTTGGCGTAGTAGGAGTTGTCGTTGTTCCTGTGGCCGGAGGTGTCGTAGCCCAGCCGGGCCCCCAGCAGGGGGTATTTGGGGGTTGGGCCGTGGCAGTCGGCGCAGGCGGCCCCGAAGTCGCCGCGGCTCACGCCCGCCGCCAGCTTGGCTTTCAACCCCTCCACTTCGCTGTTCAGCCTGGCCAGCTCGGCCTTGCTCCCTTCCGACCCGCCCGAGGCCAGGGCGGCGAGCGCCGGCAACAAAGCCAGCACGGCGGCCAGCAGGACGACCACGGTTTTGCGCATACCGTGGATTCTAGGATATCTTACCGGGATTGTCAAACTTTTTCGTGCCGGCAGGCACGATCAAGTGATGGACCTACTCCGCGCGCTCGGGCAGCTCGATCTTGACCGCGGAGTGGTCGTATTTCAGGTAATAGTTGATCCAGGAGGAAGTCTCGTAGAGCTTCCAGTTGCGCGGCGGGATGATGTAGCGCAGCTTGTCCAGCTGCCGCCGGTTGCGGGCCCGCGGGTAGACCCTCTCCCAGACGCAGGGATGGGCGGCGAAAACCTCGCAGCGTCCATCGATCCGGCTGCCGCCGCAGGGGCCCAGGCGCTGGCCCTTGGGGCATTGCGACTCCGGGCAAAGGTAATACATCTCGAACAGGGCG
>MIBK01000006.1:15855-15965 GCA_001829505.1 Spirochaetes bacterium RBG_16_67_19
TCCAGGAAGCTGCCCAGCCGATACCAGAAGGGCCTGTGCTCGGCGAAGCGCGAGAAGCGGACCATCATTCTGTAGCCCGGAGTACCCTCGATGAAAACCAGGTTGTGCAG
>MIBK01000007.1:0-122 GCA_001829505.1 Spirochaetes bacterium RBG_16_67_19
ACAAGGAGATGTGGCTGCAGGACTATCCTCCGGATGTGAATGCGAAGTGGGGGCCGATGAGTCCAAAGGCCAGGCGCCAACGCACAGTTTTCCTGATCCCGTTCCTTGGCTTGATGATTGCC
>MIBK01000007.1:150-2068 GCA_001829505.1 Spirochaetes bacterium RBG_16_67_19
GGTCCGGGCTGGGAACCGAGCCGGGCTTTAGTTGTCTTCGTAGTCTTCAATGTGGTCGACGCGGTCATCATTGATTGGCTCATTCTGAGGGTATTTTGGCCAGGTCTGGGTGTTTTGCCGGGAACGGAGGGTATGCCCGGTTACCGAGATGCTCGCCTTTGGGCACAAAACATGTTCAAGGGGTTCGTGTTTGTCCCCATTGCAGCATTGTTGGCCGCCGGCGTGACCTCGCTCGTCTCCCTGTTATAGAACCGTACCGGAGAATCCGCTATAGATCATCTGCTCCTGCCAGCCTCGTTTGGTTGCTACCATCTGTATTCACGATATAGATTTGCCGGTCACGCTTTTTATGAAGTGCGCGACTCCCGTCCAAGCTGACCAAATTGCGGAAGGACTAACCGTAACAAATACCACTGCCACTTAGCATATAAGTGGGTGGCGTGCTCAGGATTGAGATTAAAAGGGCATATCCCAAAGCGCAAACATGCCTGAATCAAATGATTGACCTGCACTCCTCGAAAGTATAGATTATAGTCTATACCTTGGAGGACCGTATGGAAACCGCAAAGCTATTCAGGAATGGTAGAAGCCAGGCAGTTCGCCTGCCAAAGAAGTATTCACTTGCAGGTGACGAGGTCTACGTTAAGAAAGTTAATGGTATCGTTGTGCTCATTCCAAAGGATGAGGATTCCTGGAAACCCTTCATTGATAGCCTCGATAAGTTTTCTGACGATTTCTTCAACTTCAAACGGGATCAAGGCACCCCGGAAAAACGTAAAAAGAATTGAGTGAAGTACCTATTAGACACAAATACCTGCATCTACGTAATAAATAAAAAGCCGCCTTGGGCGGTAAATCATATTCGATCAAGAACCCCAGATGACATCGCGATTTCCACCATAACGATTGCTGAATTGCAGTATGGGGTATATCGAAGCCAGAATGAGGATCGGAATCGAATTGCCTTGCTAGAATTCCTTGTGCCGTTCACTATTATCGATTTCGATCAAAGTGCGGCTGCCGCCTATGGAAGTATCCGTGCATCCTTAGAAAGAAAGGGCACACCCGTAGGGCCAATGGATCTGCTGATCGCGGCGCAGGCGCTTTCCGAAAAACTAATCCTAATAACAAACAACGAAAAGGAGTTTCGGCGTATTGACGGACTAAGGCTAGAGAATTGGATAAGAAAGTAATGGCGCTGCGGTTGACCGAGTAGAAGCAAAATGGACCGGGTACCTTCGCACTGCATGACAGGAGTGGGCCAGCTAGCGCGGCGCGGCAACTGAGCTTATCGTTAGCTCTATTCAGAGCGTTGACAGACCGATCGCCGGTTAGGTGTCTTATATGGACAGCGTAGAGCACGAAATCAGGCAGAGACTCAGGACTATAGAAGAAGCGGAATCCATCGTCATCCTCTTCGCGGTGGAATCCGGAAGCCGGGCGTGGGGATTCGAGTCGGCCGACAGTGATTATGATGTCCGTTTTGTGTACAAACACAAGACGGATTGGTACGTTTCGATCGAGAAGAAACGCGACGTGATTGAGCGCCCACAGGATGGGGTCTTTGACTTTAGTGGATGGGACATTCGGAAGACGTTGCATCTGTTCTCGAAATCGAACCCTCCCCTACTGGAGTGGCTCAAGTCTCCAATCATGTACCTTGAACAAGGCGAGTTTAGAAAGGAATTGCGCCGTTTGGAGAGTAGATACTTTTCGGACAAGGCGTGCATTCTGCACTACCTGCATATGGCTATTGGGAACTACAGGGAATATCTCAAGAGAGAAACGGTCAGAACCAAGAAGTACCTCTACGTGCTTAGACCGCTATTGGCTTGTGAATGGATCAGGAAGTTCCGAGAACCTCCCCCCATGGAGTTTGAGAAGCTTGCCGTTGAAATTCTACCCGAAACGGAAATAA
>MIBK01000007.1:2091-2447 GCA_001829505.1 Spirochaetes bacterium RBG_16_67_19
CAAGGAAGAGGAACAACGAAGAACTCGGCGAGGGCCCCTGCATCCCAGCTATGAACGGTTACATCGAAAAGACGATATCCTTCTACGAAGACTACGCTTCTTCCCTGGAGAAAAACATGATAGACGCCGAGTTACTGAATGATCTGTTCCGCAAGACCATTGCTTTCAACCAAGCTCCGGATCAAAACCTGCGCTGAAAGGGGCGGCAAGGCTGCCTGATTCGGCGCAGCAACTCTTAATATCATACCGAAGGAGAAAGAATATGCCAGCCTCCAAAATTACTATTACTATCGAAAAAACGACGCTAACCAGACTAGACAGGCTGGTTAGGGAACGAATATTCTCAAACCGGAGCA
>MIBK01000007.1:2499-2859 GCA_001829505.1 Spirochaetes bacterium RBG_16_67_19
AAAATCGATCCGCGAGAAGAAATAATACTTGCTGAGGAAGGATTTGCCTCGGAGAAGGGCCAATGGCCCGAATACTGAGGGGGGATATACGATGGGCCGACTTGAATCCTGAAAAAGGATTCGAGCAGTCAGGGATGCGCCCTATGCTAGTATTGAGTAAGAATAGCTTCAATGAAAAATCGGGGACGGCCATCGCAGTGGCATTGACAGGTCAACCACAAAAGGCCGGTTATCCACTTACACTAGAGCTGGTAAAAACGAAAAGCCTTTAGGGGCCACGGGAGATGATGCGTATGCGCAAATCAACGGACGGCAAGTCTTTGGGCATGTGGCTCGCCTGGCACGTCGGGCGGCTGGGGC
>MIBK01000007.1:2865-3020 GCA_001829505.1 Spirochaetes bacterium RBG_16_67_19
GCTTCGTGGAGCATGCGGGCAGCGGCCCCGGAGACGTCTTAGAATATGACCAAACCGCAAACGAACCTTCTGCTGGCGGTATTGAATGTCGTTGGCTTCAATGCGCTGGCTAACGCCGTCCCGTTGGGAGGGAAAACGACGGGAGAACTCTCCGA
>MIBK01000007.1:3076-6838 GCA_001829505.1 Spirochaetes bacterium RBG_16_67_19
TTTACCTGCTGCTGGCGGTTTACGCCGTATATGGACTCATCCAATCGATTCGGATGCCGTCGCAAGCCGTGACGTTCACGCAAAAGATCGGCCTGCTGTTCCTCGTAACCTGCATTGCCAACGCGGCCTGGATTCTTTCTTGGCACAATGAAGTGCTTCCGCTTTCGCTGATCTTGATGGTAATTTCGCTTTTTTCTCTTCCGGCGATTTACATCAGACTGGGCATTGGCAGGGCAGCAGCCGGAACCGCGGAGAAATAGCATCTATTTCGGTTGGATCACGGTCGCCACGATTGCCAATGTCACGGCCCTGCTGGTGGCCGCCTTATGGATGCTTTTCAATCGCAGGGACCTGTTCTTCGCGCTCGTTGCGAACTGGGCGGTGCTCGGCATACTGATGAAGCGCGCGGGGGATACCAGGACCCCGGCGCCTGGCGTCGTCCTGGCATCGATTAGCTGCCTTTCCGCGATGACTTTGGCGATAATTATTCAAATCGTTCGAGGCAGAGTCTATCACTGAGGAACTGATATGACATGCAAGGGATTGGCGGTGATTCTGACGGTTGGCGTACTGGCGGGCTTCTGACCCCGCGGCGGCGGTGCGGGGCGGTCCGGCGGGAAGCTCCGGGCTCAGGCCCCGGACGGGCGGGAAGGGCGCCGGCGCCGGTTCTGCCCCAGGAGGCTGGCCTTGGTGAGCTTCACCCCGTCCATCTTTTCCCGGATGCGGGTGACCGCCTCCTCCACCCGGCGCTTGCGGCTGGACTGGTCCTCGAACAGCTCCTGCTGCACGGCCTCCTGTCCGCCGACCACGTTGTCCGTGCCCACCCCGACCAGGCGGACGGGGGTGCTGCCGTTCCAGCGCTGGCCCAGCAGCTCCAGGCACAGGCGGTAGAGCTCGTCGGAGGAGGTGAGCCAGTGCCGCACGGTGCGCTGGGCGTGGGTGGTGGTGAAATCGGCGAAGCGCAGCTTCAGGACCGCGGTATTGGATTTGAGCCCCTCGCGCATGAGCCGGTACATGACCTGCTCGGCCAATTCCAGTATTGTGCGGCGGACGGCCTCCGCGCCCTTCTGGTCGGTTTCGAAGGTGGTCTCGTTGGAGACGGAGCGGCTTTTGGGCGCCAGGGAGTAGATGCCGGGATCCTCGCCGCGCACCACCCGGTACAGGTAGTTGCCGGAGGCCTCGCCCATCATGGAGCGCAGCACGTCCTCGGGCGCCCGGCGCAGCTCGGGGATGGTGGTGATGTTCAGCTCCTGCAGGCGCAGGCGGGTCTTTTCCCCGACCCCCCAGAGCTTGGCCAGGGGCAGGCCGTCCAGGAACTGGATCTCGCCGCCCGGCAGCACCTGCAGCAGCCCGTCCGGCTTTCCGGCCTCGGAGGCCAGCTTGGCCAGGTACTTGTTGGGGGCGATCCCGATGGAAAGGGCGAGGCCCAGCTCGGAGCGGACGCGCTCTTTTATCTTCCTGCCCACCGCCAGGGGCGGGCCCAGGAGGCGCTCCGTGCCGGACATGTCCAGGAAGGCCTCGTCGATGGAGATGCGCTGCAGGTGCGGGGTGTACTCGCCCAGGATGGACATGACCTTTTCGGACAGCTCGCTGTAGCGCTCCATGCGCGGGACCAGGTACACGCCCTGCGGGCAGCGGCGATAGGCCTGGGAAATGGGCATGGCCGAATGCACCCCGAACTTGCGCGCCTCGTACGAGCAGGCCGAGACCACCCCCCGGTGGCCGGGCAGGGCGCCCACGATCACCGGCTTGCCCGCCAGGGCGGGGTTGTCCCGGATCTCCACCGAGGCGAAAAAGGCGTCCAGGTCGACCAGGAAGAACACCATCAGGTCTTCAGCTCCAGGCTCAGGCGGTAGATCAGGCGCGAGCGCACCACCGCCCGGTCGCCGAAGGCCTGATAGCCGGCCGGCGGCTCGCCGTACTCCAGCTCCAGGCCCACCGCGAAGCTGCGGCCCTGCGGCAGGGTGAGCTGGACGGGCAGTGGCAGCGGGGGATTGGCCCCGATCAGCAGGGTATAGCGCCGTCCGTCCATCTCCCGCTGGTAGGGGAAGTTGGCGTCGTAGAGCACGAACTCCTCGGGGGAGGATACCGTCAGGCGGACGCGCACGGGCCTGCCCACGGGCTGGAGGTCGAGGTGGATGTTCTTGCGGTCCAGGAAGCCCACCTCCCTGACCCGGGGGGTGATCAGGTCCGCGATGGGCGGAAGCTCACGCCTGGCCAGGCGCGAGTGGGTGTCCACCACGCGCAGGGCTCCGGGCTCCAGCAGGTACAGATCGCGCAGGGGGGCGGGGCTGGCCAGCACTACCTGGGCCCGCGCGTTTACCCGGTCCACCAGGTACTCGGCGCTCACCGGCTGCGGCCGGCCGGGACCGTACGGGGAGTAGAGCAGGAAGAAGCCTCCCAGCCCGGCCAGGATCGCGCCGAACAGGCTGGCGCTGAGCACCCGCCGGGTGCGCCGGGAGGAGATGCGGAACCACGGCAGCACCAGGTGCAGGCGGATGTACATCAGGATGAAGGGCAGCAGCACCGCGGCCAGCAGCAGGTTGCCCCAGAGCTTGGACAGCAGCACTACATGGCAGAACCGCAGGACCGGCAGGCTGAACAGCTCCACCACGGTTTTCACGATCCAGTAGGGCGAGGCCAGGAAGGCCAGCAGCTTGAGCACCCGGTTGGAGGTGGCCGAGAACAGCAGGGCGAAGGCGAAGGCCCACAGGAAGTAGTAGCTGAAGGAGAGGTTGATGGCCGCCAGCACGACGATGTCCCCCAGCAGGCACAGCAGGGCGGCCGCGGAGTAGAAGCCGCCGCGCAATGGCACGCGCAGGCGGCGCAGCACCGGCAGCAGGGCGAAGAACAGCAGCAGGGGGGCGGCCAGCTTGAAGCCCAGGAAGGGCAGGGGCAGGCGGCTCCAGAGAGCGGTGGAGTTGCGCAGGCGCTGCAGCCCCTCCAGGGCCCAGGTGGCCAGGAACAGCATCAGGAAAACCAGCAGGAAGTACAGCGGCAGGACCCAGAAGTCCCGCCCCAGCAGGCGCAGGTAGCGGGTGAGGCGCCGGCTGGAGAACAGGCTGTACAGCAGGGCCCCCCCCAGCACCCCGATCAGCAGGATCACGTACAGCCGTTCCGAGATGCGGAAGAAGAACGAGCGGATCTGGAAAAAAAGATAGTGCCGGTCCCAGGTTTCCGGGATGCCGGCCCGGAAAGACCCGTCGAAACCCTCGAGGAAGGCCAAAAAAGAAGCCACCCAGGCCTCTTCGCCCCCCGCGGGCAGGCCCTCGTATTCACCCTCCAGGCTGACCGCCGGGTAGCCCGCGTTCAGGTACGGCTCGATCATGGTGGGTTGGTCGGTCAGCCCGAAACGGAAGATCTGCGTTTCATTGCCCCGGATGCGAAAGAACAGCCCCGCGGCGTCCAGGGCCCGCGTGGTGCGGTCGATCAGCCAGAACGGGCACTCGCTGCCCCGCCCCCCCGTGCGCACCAGCAGGCGGGAGGGCACGGCGCGCAGGTTCAGGTACATGGCCATGGCCGGATCGGCGGAGGTGTAGTCGCGCAGGAAAAGCCGCGAGCCCATGGGGTACTGCGGGCCGTCGCCGAACTCCGCGCCCAGGAAGAGCACCTCCAGGGACAGCGTGGGCCGGCGCGCGCGGGCGGCCTCCAGCAGGCCGAGGGCCAGGGCCACGCTGAGCGAGCCGTCCCGGTCCCGGCTGGCCTCCGCCGGATGGTCCAGCGGCACCGCCAGCAGCAGCGTGTCGCGCCGCTCGCCGGCTA
>MIBK01000007.1:6853-9443 GCA_001829505.1 Spirochaetes bacterium RBG_16_67_19
CTTCCGAAAAGGAATGGTCCCGGTCGGATTCCCGGAAATCCAGGCGGCGCGTGGGGATGCCCAGCTCGCCCAGGCGCTGCTCCGCCTGGCGCAGCACCCCGAGCTCCGCGGCCGAGCCCTCCGGGCGCGGGTACTGCTGCTGCAGCCCGGCGTAGTCGGCCAGCACCCGGGAGGCCTGCTGGCCCGGCGAGCGCACCGCCGCCAGGGCGAGCAGGAGGCAGAAGGTGGCGGGCAGCCGGCGCATGGTGAGCTCCAGGATAGTGGCGGTAAAAAAGCATTGCAATACGGGGTGGCTTAATTTATGATTGCCCGGAGGGGATGAGCATACTCCCGGAGATCCTGGAAAGACGAAGCGTCGGCGGCTTCAAGCCCTCGCCGGTCAGCGCGGCCAAGCTGGAGAGGGTGCTGGAGGCGGGGCGCCTCGCGCCCTCGGCCAAGAACCGCCAGGAGTGGCGGTTCGTCGTCGTGCAGAAGAAGGCCCTGCGGGAGAAGCTGCAGGAGGCCGCCTTCGGCGAGGAGAAGGTCGGCCAGGCGCCAGTGGTCATCGCGCTATGCACCACCAACATCGAATACCGCATGCCCAACGGGCAGCTTTCCTATCCGGTGGACCTGGGGATCGCCGCTGGCTTCATGGCCCTGCAGGCGGTCCGGGAGGGCCTGGGCTCCTGCCTGATGGGCACCTTCGACGAGGCGGCGGTCAAGGAGATGCTCTCCGTGCCCTACTCGATGAAGGTGGTGCTCCTGCTCCTGGTGGGCCACCCCGCCGAGCTGCCGGAGGCCCATCCCCGCAAACCCCTGCGCAGCATCGTCGCCTACGATCACTGGTAGAAGTCGAACAGCCTCCGCAGGCCCTGCTCGTGCTGCTCTCCCGGGAAGGGGGAGATCGGTCCGCCCAGGTTGAAGAACACCGGGTCGGCGCGGGTCCAGAGCACCTGCACGAAGAAATTAAAGGCGGCAATGCCGGCCTCCGGGTCCGGCAGGACGGCCACGGCCAGCGCTTCTTCCCGCTTGAGCTCCAAGGGGCGGGTGAGGCTGATCTGGCAGCCCTCCCGGCTCAAATCCCGCAGATAGCCTGGAACTTCCCAGCCCTTGATGAGGATCTTGGCGTGGGTTTTCAGGCGCACGCGGTTGCGCTGCTCTTCGCTCATGCCGCCGTACCCTCCGTTGACATGCGGATCAGGGTCCCCGACACCGCGCCCTCCCCCCAGCGGACCTGAAGGCCCTCGGCGTCCAGAAAGGCCAGGGAGAAGCTGGGAAACACCCGGCGGGCCACCAGCAGACCCATGCCGAAGCGCTGGAAATTGTTGCGCTTCTGATACTCCTGGAAGGAGGAGTCGTTGGGGTCCACGGCCTGCACGTCGCCATCCAGGTCGTAGGGCAGGGTGGAGGGGTCGAAGCCGCCTCCGAAATCCCGAATGGTCACCGTCAGGTGTCCGTCCTCGAAGCGCAGCACCGTGCGCACCGGCTCCCGCACCCCCCGCTCCCGGTGGGCGCGCAGGGAGTTGCTGATCAGCTCCAGCACCGCGAACTTGACGTTCTCCGGGCTGCCGACGCTGGCCGGCAGATCCAGGCTGTTCAGGATGTCCAGGACCCTGCGGTACTCGGCGGTGGGGTGGATGTTCAGCCGCACCTGCCGGCAGCGCCGGCTGCGAAGCGCGAGGCTCTCGACCATTCTCGGGCCAAGCGTACAGCAGAATGAAGGCTTTGAAAAGGCAACGACGTTGCAGTATAAAGAAGCATGCTCTACCTGCTGGTCGCGATCGGCCATTTCCGGCAGCTGGCCAGGATAGACCAGGAGCTGGCCCGGTCTACCGAAGCCGCCGTACGCGACCTGGGCGCCCGCCACGGCGCCTCCCCCGTGCTGCTGCGGGACGGCAACGCGCTGTTCGCCCTGGGACCGGAGGGCCAGGTCGACCCCCGGCGCGCCCTGGAGTTGGCCATCCCCATCGCCGCCGCGCTGGAGGAGAAAAAAGAAGAGCTCTACGGCTACCAGCTGCTGCTGGCGGTGGCGGGGGAGGGGCCGCCAGAGTCCGTGCTGCGGGGGTTGCAGGACCTCCTGGGCGCCTCGGAGGAGGAGGGGGAGCTCTGGCTGGAGGAGGCCGCCGTCCCGCTCTTCGCCGAGCTGGTGGAGACGCGCCGGACCCGGGAGCTGTGGCGGGTGGCCAGCCGGGTCCTGCCGCGGGAGGCGCCGCAGGAGCCGCGCCAGACGCGCTGGGTGCAGGAGCGCCTGGTGTTCCAGGGCTTCCAGGCGCTGCACCGGCAGCTGGAGCGCAAGAACGGCAGCCTCGGCCTGTACCTGTACGGTCCGGTGACCCAGGATCGCCGCGGCATCGTGGACGCCCTGCAGGCGCGGCTGGCCGGCACCGCGGCCGTACGCCGTTTCCCCCGCCTCTATGCCCTGTTCGAGCGCCGCTCCACGCTGCACCCGTTCCTGAACAGCGTGGACCCGGCCTTTCTGCCGCAGGTGCCCAGATACCTGGAGAGCCACGAGCGGGCCAGCTGGGCCGAGCTGTCCGACCTGCTGGGCTACCTGAAGACCGGCGTGTGCGGAGAGAAGCCTGGCGCATCCGCCACCGGGGAGCCTGGCGCA
>MIBK01000007.1:9514-13622 GCA_001829505.1 Spirochaetes bacterium RBG_16_67_19
GGGGGAAGCCGCGCCCCCGCCCCAGCCCGAGACGCCTCCGGCGGCCCCGATGCTCTGGCCCGACCGCCTGGCCGAGGATTTCCTGCTCTCCTACAGCCTGTACCTGAGCGCCTACTTCCGCATGCTGGAGGAGAACTTCCTGCCGGCCGTGCTGATCTGCGAGGACCTGGACGCCTACCAGCCCTCCACCCTGCGCATCCTGTCGATCCTCCTGAAGGACTTCGCCAACCGGCCTTCCTTCCTGCCGGTCTTCACCTCCGCAGCCATGGAGCCGCCGGAGCCCCTGGCCGCGTTGAATCCCGTGCGCCTGTCCGTACGGCCCCTGCGCCTGGCGGAGATGGGGCGCCTGGCCTCCGAGCATTTCCCGGGGCTGCGCCTGCCGGCCAAGGACTGGCTGGCCATCCGCCTGGCGGTCCGCGGCAAGCCCGTGGCCTTCCAGCACTGCCTGCTGCAGCTGCAGCGCAAGGGGCTGATCGTGCGGGAGGGCGACCAATACCGCTGGCAGACGGGGGAGGGTTGGGAGTCCGCGCTGGCCAAGCGGCCCCTGACCTTTTCCTGGCAGCTGGCCGCCGAGCTGGAGCCGGGGCTGCAGCGGGTGCTCTTCGCCGCCTACCTGAGCCAGGGGCTGCTGGACCTGCCCGGGCTGCAGGCGTTTCTGGGCACGCTGGGCGTGCCCGAGACCCAGGCGGCCAAGGCAGTGGAAGAGCTGGCCGACCTGGGACTGGTGCACGTTTCCCAGCACGTGGTGCCGGTGTTCCCCGCCTTCCGCCAGCGCCTGCGCCGCCTGGTGCTGGAAGCCGAGCCCGGGCTGGAAGAGCAGCTGCTCACCCACCTGATCGGCCTGTGGCGGCGCGGGGAATATCCGCACCGCGTGCTGCTGTTCTTCCTGCTGGCCAAGAGCCGGCACTCCGCCACCGCCCTGGAGGTCCTGGGGGAGCTGCTGAAGCGCAAGCTCGACGAGCTGGACTTCGCCGGGGTACGCCTGTTCCTGGAACCGAAGAACCTGCGCCTGGCCGCCGCCCTGGGGGCGGAGGAGCAGAAGAGCCTGGCCATGATGCTGGGGGCCGTGCGCATCCGCTACAACCTTCTTATTGGAAACCGCAAGGAGGCGGAGGCCGCCTACCTGACCGCCGTGGACCAGGGCAGCGACTTCCAGGTCAGCCTGCTGAAGGGGGAGCTTTTCCTGCAGATCGGCCGCTTCCTGGCCACCCGGGGGGAGACCAACATCGCCCTGCAATGGGTCAAGAAGGCGCTGATCCAGTTCCAGAGCGCCGGCAGCGCCTCGGCCGAGCGGGAGGCCACCCTGGAGCTGGGCGCGGTCCTGCTGGCCGAGGCCCGCGTGTCGGAGGCCCAGGAATACTTCAACCTGGCCGGCACGCCGCAGGCCCCGGACCCCGGGGAGCTGCGCCTGGTGGGGCTGCGGGCCTCCGCGCTGTTCATCCAGGGGAACCTGTCGCGGGCCCAGAGCGAGGCGCGGGACGGCCTGGCCAAGGCCCATGCCCTGAAGCGCCGCGAGTGGGAGCTGTTCCTGGCTTTCCTGGGAGCCCGCCTGCAGTTCGAGCTGGGCTCCTACGCCGAGGCGGTGGAGGGCTTCCAGGGGGCCCTGGCCCTGGAGGCCCTGTACCCGGAGGCGGCGGCCAACCGGGTGCTGTACGCCTGGCTGGCCCGGGCCTTCGCCTACGCCGGCAGCCCGGAGCTGTCCCTGCGCATTCTCGGCGCCTTGAAGCAGAGCTGGGAGGGCTGCCTGTTCCAGGCCGAGGCCTGCCTGCTGGGCCGGGAGCTGGGCAAGGCGCTGGAGTACTGCGGCCAGGCCCTGTCCCTGACCTCCTCCCAGGAGGCCTACTCCGGGGAAAGGATGCTCTGGAGCGACGGCTTCAGCGACGTGGAGGGCCGCGTCCTGGTGCTGGCCAAGGACGGGGCCATGGCCCTGCGCCTGGTGCAGTCCCTGCAGGCCTACCTGTGGGGGCTGGAGGGCAGCGTGGAGCGGGCCACCGAGCAGCTGCACGCCATCACCCGCAGCGGCCGCATCCCGGAGGCCGACCCCTACCAGAGCCTGTACCACTACTGGTACGCCAGCATCCTGCCGGACATCCGCCAGGAGGCCCTGGACGACCGGCTGACCGTGCTCAACAAGGCGCTGCAGCTCCTGCAGCAGCGGGCCAGCCGCATCGAGGACTCCACCCTGCGCTGGCACTATCTGAACAACAACCGCTGGAACGCCGGCCTGTTCGCCGAGGCCCGGCGGCGCAAGCTGATCTAACTGGCGTTGACGGCCGCCCCCCGGGGGCGTATACTAGAGCCTGTCATGCTCTGGGAGGGGTAATGGCCGAGCAGCTCATTCTTAAAAGCCTGCCTTTCATTCGCATCCTCCCGAACTGGGCGCAGGAGCTGGCGTACAAGTACTGCTCCAAGACCGCCAACCTGTACATCGTGCACGGCAACATCCGCGATTTCCTGCCCCACAAGATGAACGACAGCCAGTTCAACTTCGTCAAGATCCAGAACTACATCGCCGAGGTGCTTTTCGGCAACCGTGACATCATCGCCTTCTACGACCGCTCCGCCGGGGTGAGCTTCTGCACGCCGGAGATGCGGCGCGAATACCTGGCCGCCAGCAGCGGGGCCAACGGGCAGGCCGGCGGCGGCCTGTCCCGCGATCCCCTGGAGGCCTTCCCGGGCTGGGAGCAGTTCTGCTACCGCCATGTGTCCAGCAAGCGGCGCCTGGTGCTGATCATCGACTACGCCGAGACCATCCTGCCCAACACGGACATCTCCCGCTTCACCGACGAGGACCGCTACTGCCTGGTCACCCTGAACCGCTGGGCCAACGACCCGATCTTCACCGAAGGGGACATCTCCATCATCCTGCTCACCGAGAACCTGGCCGACCTGAACGCCAAGGTGGTGCGCTCGCCGGCCACCATCAAGGTGAACATCCCGCTGCCCGACGAGACGGTGCGCCAGCGCTTCCTGGCCTGGCTGGAGAAGCAGGGCCGCCTGCTGCTGGAGGGGCGCCTCACCCCGGAGAAGGTGGCCAAGATCACCAGCGGCCTGAACCTGGTGAACATGCACCAGCTGGCCGCCGAAAGCTACCAGGAGGACCGGGAGATCGGCCTGGAGTACCTGCGCCAGAAGAAGAAGGAGATGATCGAGACCGAGGCCTCGGGCCTGCTGGAGTTCATCGAGAGCGAGTTCGACCTGGGCATGATCTCGGGGCACGACTACGTGAAGAAGCGCTTCAAGAGCGCGGCCAAGGCCATCAAGATCGGGCGCCTGGACGTGCTGCCCATGGGCTACCTGATCGCCGGACCGGTGGGCACGGGCAAGAGCTTCATGGTCACCGCCTTCGCCGGGGAGATCGGCATCCCCATCGTCAAGTTCCGCAACTTCCGCTCCAAGTGGCAGGGGGTCACCGAGGCCAATCTGGAGAAGGTGCTGAACATCCTCAAGGCCATGGCCCCCGTGGGGGTGATGATCGACGAGGCCGACGCCTTCCTGGGCGACCGCAACCAGGACGGGGACTCGGGAACCTCCAACCGCATCTTCGCCCAGATCGCCTCGTTCATGGGCAACACCGAGTACCGCGGCAAGATCATCTGGTTCCTGATCACCTGCCGTCCCGACCTGCTGCCCATCGACCTGAAGCGCCAGGGCAGGGCCGAGGAGCACCTGGCCCTGTTCTACCCGGAGACCATCGAGGAGAAGCAGGAGCTGTTCCAGACCCTGGTGCGCAAGCTCAAGCTCAAGGTGCAGAGCGTGGACATCATCGAGCTGTTCAAGAAGTACAAGTTCGACTTCTCCGGGGCCGACCTGGAATCCATCCTGATCCGGGCCAAGCTGCTGGCGGCCATGAACAACCACGTGATCATCAGCGCCGGGGACCTGGACGAGACCATCCGCGACTTCAATCCTCCCTCCTACCCGCACGAGATCGAGCTGCAGAACCTGGTGGCCGTGCTGGAATGCACCAGCCGGGAGATGATCCCCAAGCGCTTCCAGAACCTGGAGCGCACCCGCCTGGTATCCGAGATCCAGCAGCTCAAGGTCCTCATGGGCGAGCGGGAGTAGCCCGGGTGTTCCTGGCCACCCCCTACAGCCTGGCTCTCGG
>MIBK01000007.1:13709-16035 GCA_001829505.1 Spirochaetes bacterium RBG_16_67_19
GTCCGCCGTGGTGATCTGGTCGCTGGGCTCCGCGCTGGAAACCGCCGCGGTCGGCACGGCGCTCAAACTGCAGATGATCAAATTGAGCTATCTGGGCACGGTCAGCACCGCCCCGCTGTTCCTGCTGTTCGCCCTGGGCTATTTCCGGCCCGGCCGGCGCCTGCCGCCCGCCGTCCTGGCCGCGCTGTGGGCAGTGCCCGCGGCGGGCCTGGCCCTGGCGCTCACCGCGGAGCGGCATGGCCTGCTCTGGCGCAGCCCGCGGCCCAGCGGCCTGCCGGGTTCCAACCTGCTGGTCTACGGGCACGGGCCCGCATACTGGATCATGCTGGCGCACGCCTTCCTGCTGGTACTGGCCGGCACCGTGGTGGTGGTGCGCGGGGTGATGCGCGGCCAGGGCACTTCCCGCACCTCCGGGCCGATCGTGCTGGCCGCCGCTTTCCTGCCCTGGCTGGGCATGGTGGTGCATCTCACTGCCTTGAATCCCTGGCCCGGACTGGACATGCCGGTCATGGCCTTCGCCCTCACCGGGGCCTTGCTGATCTGGGGCATCTCCACCCGGCGCCTGTTCTCCCTGATTCCGCTGGCCCGCGACCTGCTGGTGGAGCAGATGGCCGACGGCCTGATCGTGCTGGATGCCCAGGACCGCCTCCAGGATGCGAACCCCACCGCCCTGCGCATCCTGGGCAGGCGGGAGGGGGTGGTCGGAAGGCCTGCCGAGGAAGCCCTGGCCTCCTGCCCGGCCATCGCCCGGGCGGCCGCCCAGGCCGAGGACTCCACGGCGGATCTGCAGGTTGGAGAGGGCAGGTACTACGAGCTGCGGACCACGGCGGTGCGCGATGTCCGGGGCGAGCTGGCCGGGCGGACGCTGCACCTGCGCGACATCACCCGCCGCCGGCAGGCCGAACAGGAGAAGGAGAGGTTGATCCACGAGCTGCGGCAGGCCCTGGCCGACGTGAAGACCCTGCACGGCCTCCTGCCGATCTGCGCCTCCTGCAAGAAGATCCGCAACGACCAGGGCTCCTGGCAGAACCTGGAGGGCTATATCTGCGAGCACTCCGAGGCCGAGTTCAGCCACAGCCTGTGCCCTGACTGCCTGCGGAAGCTCTACCCGGACCTGTCCTCAGGGCAGGGGGGGGCCGCTGGGCCCGCTGGGCCCGAGGGGTGAAGCTCTTCTAGAACTCTTCCTTGTTGTCTTCGTTGTCTTCCCGGGTGGAAAGCAGGCCGCAGGCGGCGGCGATGTCCAGGCCCCGCGACTTGCGCAGTGTGGTGATGAAGCCGCTCCCCTTCAAGAGGTCCTGGAAGGCCTGGATGCGCTCCGGCGGGCTGGGCCGCAGGGGCGAACCCGGGATGGGATGGAAGGGAATCAGGTTGATCCGGCAGGGCAGACCCCGCAGGATGCGGGCCAGCTCGCGGGCGTGAGCGGCCGTGTCGTTGAGCTGGTCGAACAGGATGTACTCGAAGGACACGCGACGCCGGCCGTCGGGAAGCTGGCCGCGCAGCGCGCGCAGGACCTCGGCCAGGGGGTAGACGTTCTGGACCGGCATCAGGCGCCGCCGCTCCTCCTCGAAGGGGGAGTGCAGGCTGACCGCCAGGTGGCAGCGGCTGGCCTCCAGAAAGCGCAGCATGGCCGGCAGCAGTCCGACCGTGGACACGGTGATGCGCGACGGGCTGTAGCCGTAGCCCCAGTCGGAGGTGAGGATTTCCAGGCTGGCCAGCACGTTCGATAAATTGTCCAGCGGCTCGCCCATGCCCATGTACACCAGGTTGGTCAGGCGCTCCCGCTCCGGCAGGCTGCGGATCTGATTGAGGATCTCGCCGGGGCCCAGGTTGCCCTGGAAGCCCTGGCGCCCGGTCTGGCAGAACAGGCAGCCCATCTTGCAGCCCACCTGCACGGACAGGCACAGGGTGGCCCGGCGGGCTTCGGGAATGTAGGCCGCCTCCACGAAGCGCCCGGCGGCGGGGAACAGGTACTTGCGGGTGCCGTCCGCGGATTGGGCCTCGGCGGACGGAGCCTGCAGGCGGATCTCGTAGCGTTCGTCCAGCCAGGAGCGGGCCCGGGCGGGAAGGTTCAGCATGAGCTGGAAGGAGCCGGCTTCCTGGACGTACAGCCAGCGGGCCAGCTGCCTGGCGGCGAAAGGCCTCAGGCCCGCCTCGGCGGCCACCTGGGTCAGCTCGGACAGGGTCTTGCCGAAGAGGTTCTCCCTGGCTGAGCCCATCAGAAGTAGATCTCCGCCAGGATGTTGGCGAACGGCACGCCGCGGGCGATGAGCTGCTCGCGGATCGCCACCACCATCCGCGTGCTGCCGCACAGCAGGTAGCGGCGGTC
>MIBK01000007.1:16146-16997 GCA_001829505.1 Spirochaetes bacterium RBG_16_67_19
CTCAGGGGAGCGGCCGGCGTGGACCAGGATCTTGCCCGCGGCCAGGCCGGAGCGCACCAGCGAGGCGAAAGGGGCCACCCCGGTGCCCGCCGCGATCCAGGTGGCCGGCCGCTCGTCGTCCACGAAGCCCCCGAAAGCCTCAGAGACGTACAGCGGGTCGCCGGGACGCAGGGCCGCCAGGCGCGGAGTGAGCAGGCCGCCGGGAACCACGTCGAACAGCACTTCCATCGCCGGGTCCGCCGGACCGCTGGCCACGCTGTAGCTGCGAGCCGGCCCGGAAGGCTCCAGGGCCAGGTTCACGTTCTGTCCCGGCAGGAACCCGCCGCCGCCGGTGAAGGCCAGCAGGTGCACCGCTGCCGCCACCTCCCGACGGTCCACCACGCGCGAGAGCGTGGATGCCCCTGTCCGGTTGAACGCCGCGGACACGACCTCGGTCATGCAGTAGAATATACCAAGTCCTCACCCGATGCGTCTTGACTGGATTCCGGGGGCTGCCGATAATCGCAATACGGAGACAACGGTGAAAGCACGCCAGGCAGAGTATTCCCGCAAGACCTCGGAAACCGACGTCCAGGTCGGGCTGGCCCTGGACGCCGGCCAGGGAGCCCCCGCAGCGTCCGTGGACACCGGCGTGCCCTTCTTCGATCATCTCCTGCGGGCCCTGGCCTTCCACGGCCGCCTGGGCTTGAGCATCAAGGGCCAGGGCGATCTGGAGGTGGACGAACACCACCTGGTGGAGGACACCGGCCTGGCCCTGGGGGAGGTTTTCGCCCGCCTGCTGGAACAGGGGCCCGTGGAGCGCTTCGGGCACGCGGTGGCGCCCATGGACGAAGCGCTGGCCGAGGTGGCCG
>MIBK01000007.1:17169-17319 GCA_001829505.1 Spirochaetes bacterium RBG_16_67_19
AGCCCTGTTCAAGGCGCTGGGATTGGCCCTGCGCCGGGCCTATGCGCCGGCCACCGGGGGCCCGTCCGCCGGCATGTCGACCAAGGGCACGCTCGCCTAGAGGAACCCCATGGGAAGCCGGGAAGAGCTGTTGCGCCGCCTGCCGGAAGG
>MIBK01000007.1:17405-18529 GCA_001829505.1 Spirochaetes bacterium RBG_16_67_19
GAGCTGTACAACCTCAAGAAATACGACCTGGCCCGGAAGATCTTCGTGACCACAGGCTATGCCGACGGGCTGATCCGCCTGGGGGACCTGTACCTGAAGCATTCCAAGCCGCTGGAGGCCTTCCGCATGTACCTGCTGGCCCCGGACAGCAAGAAGGTGCAGGCCATGGTGGAGAAGAGCGTGGCCGTGCTGCGCCACTGGCTGTCCGAGGAGAAGCCGGCCGCGCCTAAGCCCGCAGCGCCCGCGCCCGGTACCCCCGCGCCCGGCACCCCGCCGCAGGCAGCGGCCGGGCCGAAAGTCCCGGGGCCCACGGTGGCGCCGAAGTAGGCCTTATTCCAGAACGGCGCGGATGCGGCGCACCCCGGCAGACGAGGACTGCTCCTTCTGGATCACGAAGCGTCCCAGCTCCGCGGTGTGCTCCACGTGCGGCCCGCCGCAGACCTCCTTGGAGAAGCCGCCCATCGAGTAGACCTTGACCTTCTCCTCGTACTTATCCCCGAACAGGGCGATGGCCCCCGCGGTCCGGGCTTGCTCCAGGGTCATGGTCTGGAAGCTGACCGGCAGGTCCGCCTTGATCTGCTCGTTGACGATCGCCTCCACCTGCCGGACCTCCGCCTCGCTCATGGGCGCCGGATGGGTGAAGTCGAAGCGCAGGCGCTCCGGGGTGATGTTGGAGCCCTTCTGCTCCACATGAGGGCCCAGCACCTGGCGCAGGGCCTGGTGCAGCAGGTGGGTGGCGCTGTGCAGGCGGCGGGTCATCTCCGTATTGTCGGCCAGCCCGCCCTTGAAGACCTTTTCGGCCCCGCTCTTGGACAGCTCCTGGTGCTTGGCGTAGGCCTCCTGGAAGCCCTCCAGGTCCACGGTCAACCCGCTCTCGGCGGCCAGCTCCTGGGTCAGCTCGATGGGGAAGCCGTAGGTGTCGTACAGCCGGAAGGCCACCCGCCCGGGCACCACCGGCCGGGGATTCTTCAACAGGTTGGGCAGGAGCTTCTCGAACTCGTGCTCGCCTTTCTGCAGCGTGGCCAGGAAGCGCTTCTCCTCCTGGGCCAGCTCGCCCAGCACCAGCTCGCCGCGGCGCTCCAGCTCGGGGTAGTCCTGGCGGCCCGCCTCCAGCACCGCCCGCG
>MIBK01000007.1:18559-19597 GCA_001829505.1 Spirochaetes bacterium RBG_16_67_19
CCAGCTTCCGGGCGTGGCGGATGGCCCGCCGGATGAGGCGCCGCAGGATGTAGCCCTGCCCCAGGTTGGAAGGGGTCACTCCCTTTTCGTCGCCCAGGATGTACACCGCCGAGCGGATGTGGTCGGCGATGATGCGGATGGAGCGGTCGGCCGCGGGATCCTGGCCGTAGGCGGCCCCCGTGGCGGCCTGCACGCTGCTCAAAATGGGCTGGAACATCTCGGTCTCGAACACGCTGTAGCGGCCCTGCAGCATGGCGCAGGTGCGCTCCACCCCCATGCCCGTGTCCACGGTTTTCTGGGCCAGAGGAAGATAGGCCCCCTCGGCGGTCTTGTTGTACTGCATGAAGACGTTGTTCCAGATCTCGAAGTACTTGCCGCACTTGCACCCCGGCCGGCATTCCGGAGAGCAGGGCGGAGAGCCGGTGTCGATGAACATCTCGGTGTCCGGCCCGCAGGGGCCGCTCTGCCCGGCCGGCCCCCACCAGTTGTCCTCCCGGCCCAGGAAGTGGATACGCTCCTCCGGGATGCCCACGCTGCGCCACACCGCGGCCGCCTCCTGGTCCGGCGGGACCTCGGCGTCCCCGGCGAAGGCGGTCACCGACAGGCGCTGCGGGTCGAAGCCCAGCCACTCGCGCGAGGTCAGGAACTCGTAGCTCAGGCGGATGGCCAGGTCCTTGAAGTAGTCCCCCAGCGACCAGTTGCCCAGCATCTCGAAGAAGGTCAGGTGGTGGCGGTCGCCCACCTCCTCGATGTCCCCCGTGCGGATGCATTTCTGCACGTCCACCAGGCGCTTGCCGGCGGGGTGCGGCTCCCCGAGGATGTAGGGCACCAACGGGTGCATGCCCGCGGTGGTGAAAAGGACGGTGGGATCGTTCTCCGGGATCAAAGACTTGCCGGAAATCACGGCGTGGCCACGCCCGCGGAAAAACTCGACGTATTTCTTCTTCAGCTCGCGCCCGGTCATGCGTGTGATCCTACGGGCGCGGGGCCCGCGTGTCAACGAGCCGTGCCGGCCCCCGGTCTGCGGCGCTTGCCCGG
>MIBK01000007.1:19659-20181 GCA_001829505.1 Spirochaetes bacterium RBG_16_67_19
GGGTGGTGTTCGACCTGGACGGGGTGGTGGCCGATTCCGAGCCGCTGCACGTCCGGGCCTGGGTCCAGGTCCTGGACGGCCTGGGAGTGAGCGTTCGGGAAATCGGGGAGCCCAGCCTGGCCTCCTGGGTGGGGGTGCCGGACGTGGAGATCGTGGCCGGCCTGGTGCCGCGCTTCGGGCTCACGCTGGAGTCCGGCGAGCTCCTGGACCGGAAGCGGGCCGCCTACCGGGCGCTGGTCCCTGGGTCGCTGGCCGCCTTCCCCGGCGTGCGCGAGGAGCTGGCCTCCTGGGACGGGGTGCCGCTGGGCATGGCCACCGCCACCCCCCGGCGCGAGGCGGAGCTGATGCTGCAAACCCTCGGCCTGCAGAGCGTGTTCCGCGTTCTGATCACGCGGGACGACGTCCAGCGGCCCAAGCCGGCGCCGGACTGCTACCTGCTGGCCGCTTCCCGCCTCGGGCTGAACCCCGCCGGTTGCGCGGCCGTGGAGGACGCCCCCTATGGGGCGCGGGCGGCGCGGGAGG
>MIBK01000007.1:20206-22004 GCA_001829505.1 Spirochaetes bacterium RBG_16_67_19
CACCTCCTATCCCGCGGAGAAGCTGGGGGAGGCGCACCGCTTGTTTTCCACCGTCCCGCAGGCCATCCGCTGGCTGAAGCCGCGGGTAGCTTGACCCGCGGCCCGAGGATCGGCAAAGTAAGGCCAGGCGACCACAACGAGGAGGCGACGGCAATGGACCTTTCCAAGTTTCGCATCGATGAGGTGTACCAGTTCGCGGTGGCCATCGAGCAGGGCGGCTTCGACTTCTACGAGAAGCTGATCCAGGCCAGCGACAACACGCGCGTGAAAAACGAGCTGAAATTCCTCCGCGACGAGGAGGCCCAGCACAAGGCCTTCTTCCAGGGCGAGCTGCGCAAGAAGGGCCAGAGCGAGGCGGCCCTGGGTCCCGGCCTGGACAAGGTGCTGCAGGAGGAGTTCGTCCGGCCGATGGAGGAGTTCTACCGGGGGGCCAAGGTCGGCAAGACCGCCGAAGCCCTGCGCTTCGGCATCGCGGTGGAGCAGAAGACCATCGATTTCTATGGCGACCTGCGAAAGCAGTCGCAGGACGAGGCCTTCCTGAAGGACCTGGACGCGATCATCGCCGAAGAGAAGAAGCACAAGCAGAAGCTCAACATAATTCTGGCCTACTGACGCCGGCTAGCCAAGCTCGACCCGCTCGCCGTACTCGGGGATGGCGACCTGCCAGCCGGCGCGCGCACGCAGGAGGCCGGCCAGGGCCTCGGCGGCCTGCGGCTCGCCGTGGGTCAGGAACAGGCGCTTCGGCGGACGGTCCTGGGGGATGAGCCAGCGCTCCAGCTCCGCGCGGTCGGCGTGGGCGGAGAAGCCGGTGATGCGGCTGATGCGGGCGCGCACCCGGCGGGTCTGCCCGTGGAGGCGCACCTGCCTGGCCCCGGAAAGGATCTCCCGGCCCAGGGTGCCCTCGGCCTGATAGCCCACGAACAGCACCATGCTCTCGCGCCGGTCGATGTTGGCGCTCAAGTGGTGCTTGATCCTGCCCCCCGTGCACATGCCCGAACCGGCGATGATCACCGCGGTGCCCCGCAGGTGGTTCAAGGTCTTGGACTTCTCCACGCTGCGCACCATGGTCAGGCCGGGGAAGGAGAAGGGGGAGGAGCCGGTGAGCATGAGACGGCGCATCTCCTCGTCGAACAGGTCCGGATGGCGCACGAACACCTCCGTGACCTCCACGGCCATGGGGCTGTCCACGAACACCGGCACGTGCGGGACGCGCCCGGAGCCCTGCAGGCGGTTGAGGTAGTACAGCACCTCCTGGGTGCGCTCCAGGGCGAAGCTGGGGATCAGCAGGTTGCCTCCGGCCTTGCGGGTGGACAGCACGGCTTCGGCCAGGGACTGCTCGATGCCGGCGGCGTTCTCGTGCAGGCTTCCCCCGTAGGTGGACTCCAGCAGCAGGTAGTCCGCGGGCCGGAAGGGGGCCGGGTCGCGGATGATCGGCCGGTCCCAGCGGCCCACGTCCCCGGAGAACAGCACGGACAAGCCTTCCAACTGGACCCGCACCGCTGCCGAGCCCAGGATGTGGCCGGCCTCCAGGAATTCGGCGGTCAGGCCCGGGGCGGCCTGCACGTCCTGGGCGTAGCTCACCGCCGAGAACAGCGGCAGGGTGCGCCGGGCATCCTCTTCCGTATACAGGGGCTGCGCGGGATGCGGGCCCTCCCGCCCCTCCCGCTGGTGGCGGGCGGCCTTGAAGGCCGCGTCCTCCTTTTGTAAACGCGCAGAGTCGAGCAGCACGTAGCGGGCGATCTCGGCGGTGGCCGCCGTGCAGAAGATCCTGCCCCGGAAGCCCTCCTTCACCAGCTTG
>MIBK01000007.1:22053-23887 GCA_001829505.1 Spirochaetes bacterium RBG_16_67_19
CCAGCGAAGAGGGGGCCACCGGGAAGGGGTTCCAGTTGCGCGCCTGGTGCTTGCGCTCCTGGAACAGCCCGCAGTCCACCAGCAGGCGCGTGTCCCCCTGCTCCAGCAGGTAGCAGGAGCCGGTGACGCCCTGCGCCGCGCCCAGGAAGGTCAGGCTGGCCATTCTATGGATACAGGCGGGCGATGGTCCGCGGGAAGGGGCTGGCCTCGCGGATGTGGTGGATGCCGGTGAGCCAGGTGACCGTGCGCTCCAGGCCCAGGCCGAAGCCGGAATGGGGCACCGAGCCGAAGCGGCGCAGCTCCAGGTACCAGGCGTAGGAATCTTCCGGAAGCTTCTCCTCGCGGATGCGGGCCCGCAGCTTTTCCAGGTCGTCCTCCCTCTGGGAGCCGCCGATGATCTCCCCGTAGCCCTCGGGGGCCAGCAGGTCGGCGCACAGGACCGTTTCCGGATTGGCCGGATTCTCCTTCATATAGAAGGCCTTGGCCTTCTTGGGGTAGTTGGTCAGGAACAGGGGCTTGTCGTAGCGGCTGGACAGGACGGTCTCCTCCTCGGCGCCCAGGTCGTTGCCCCACTCGATGGAGCGCCCTTCCTTCCTTAGTATTTCGATGGCCTCCCCGTAGTCCAGCCGCGGGAACGGCGGTTCCGTCTTGGCCAGGTGAGCGGTGTCGCGCTCCAGCAGCTTCAGCTCCGGGCCGCAGCGGGACAGCACGTCCTGGACCAGGGTGCCGATCATCTGTTCCTGCAGCTCCAGGTTGCCCTCGTTGTCCATCCAGGCCGCCTCGGCTTCCAGCATCCAGAACTCGGTCAGGTGCCGGCGGGTCTTGGATTTCTCGGCCCGGAAGGTGGGGCCGAAGTTGTACACCTTGCCGAAGGCGGCGCAGGCCGCCTCCAGGTACAGCTGCCCGGTCTGGGCCAGGTAGGCGGTGCCCAGGTCGAAGTAGGGGACCTCGAACAGGGAGCCCGCGCTCTCGCCGATGGACCCGGTGAGGATGGGCGTGTCTACCAGCAAAAAACCCCTCGCGTTGAAGAAGTTGCGCAGCGAGGTGATGGCCTCGTGCCGCACTCTTAGTATTGCCCCCGGCAGGGAGGAGCGCAGCCACAGGTGGCGGTTCTCCAGCAGGAAGTCGATGCCGTGCTCCTTCTTGGCGATGGGAAAATCCTCGATAGGGTTCTGCACGACCGCGACCTCGGTCACGGCCAGCTCGTAGCCGCCGGGGGCCCGCTCTTCGGGCCGCACCCGTCCGCGCACCTTCAGGGAGGCTTCCATTTTCAGCTCCCCGATGGCCGCGAAGCTGGCCGGGTCGCACTCCCCCTGCACGGCCACCGCCTGCAGGCGGCCGGAGCCGTCGCGCAGCTGCAGGAAGTGGATCTTGCCCTTGGAGCGCAGGTTGTACAGCCAGCCGGCGATTTCCACCTCGCTGTCCACGTGCTTGCCGATCTCGGCGATCAATGTTGGCGCCACGCTCATAGGACCTGTTCCCCCTCCTGGATGATGCGGATCTCGCCCTTGTCCCGCTGGCTGCGCACGTAGTCCATGAACTCCGCCAGGGCCCGGTCGATCTCCGAGCGGAAGATCGAGCCCAGGCGCACGGACTCCTGCTCGATCAGCTCCCAGCGGCGCTCCGAGAGGTTGGCCCGCAGGCGACTCAACTGCTCGTCGTTCAGGCCCCGGCTGATCCGGGACAGCTCCGTCTCGGAGAAGTCGCGCAGCAGCCTTTCCAGGTCGCGGTCCGGGATGGCGAACAGCACGTCCATGGTCATCAGCCGCCGCGACAGCGCCTTGGCCAGGGCGTGATCCTGGGCCTGCAGGCTGTCCATGATGGCCCGCTCCGG
>MIBK01000008.1:0-7864 GCA_001829505.1 Spirochaetes bacterium RBG_16_67_19
GCTGGTCCTGGTGTTCGCCAGCTCGGAGGCCACGAAATCCCTTCCTGCGGGCGTGTTCTCCTTCACCAGCCTGATGGGAACCCAGTTGGGCTGGCAGATGGCCGCCCTGGTCATCGCCACGGCGCCCGTAATGGCGGTCTACCTGGCTTTCAACAAGAGCCTCACCAGGGGCGTGGTCGCCGGCGCGTTGAAGGAATAGGCGCGACGCTATGGAATACGGCTATTTCGACGACCCGGCCGGCGAGTACGTCATCACCACGCCGCGCACGCCCTACCCCTGGCTGAACTATCTGGGCGGCGAGGAGTTCTTCGGCCTGATCACCAACACCGGCGGGGGCTACTGCTTCTACCGTGACGCCCTGCTGCGCCGGCTCACCCGCTACCGCTACAACGGCGTGCCCCTGGACTCGGGGGGGCGCTACTTCTACATCCGCGAGGGTGCCCGGGGGCGGGCGGACTTCTGGAGCCCGGGCTGGAAGCCCGTGCGCGCGGAGCTGGACTCCTACGAGTGCCGCCACGGGCTGGGCTACACCCGCATCCGCTCCAGCAGGAACGGCCTGGGCGCGGAGCTGCTGTTCTTCGTGCCGCTGGGGGTGAACGCCGAGGTGCATCAGGTCAGCCTGGAGAATCGCGGCCGCCGGCGGCGCTCGTTCAGCCTGTTTTCCATGGTGGAGTTCTGCCTGTGGAACGCCCAGGAGGATGCCGCCAATTTCCAGCGCAACCTGAGCACGGGCGAAGTGGAAGTGGAAGGCCCGGTCATCTACCACAAGACCGAGTACCGCGAGCGCAGGAACCACTTCGCCTATTACTCGGCCGGGGCATCGGCCGATGCCCCGCTGGCCGGCTTCGACACGGACCGGGAGGCCTTCCTGGGCCTGTACGACGGCTTCGAGGCCCCGCGCGCCGTGGCCGAAGGCAGGAGCCGCGACTCCCTGGCCCTGGGCTGGTCCCCGATCGCCTCCCACCACCTGTCGCTGAGCCTGGCTCCCGGCGAGCGCCGGACCGTGGTGTTCCTGCTTGGCTACGCGGAGAACCCCCCGGAGGACAAGTGGGAGGCTCCCGGCAGGATCCGCAAGGATCCGGCCCTGGGAGTGATCCGGCGCTTCGCCGAGCCGGGGGCCGTGGACCGGGCCTTCGCCGAGCTGGGCGGGCACTGGAAGGGCCTCGTCTCCCGCTTCCGCCTGGGGTGCGGCGATGAGCGCCTGGAGCGCATGGCCAACACCTGGAACCAGTACCAGTGCCTGGCCACCTTCAACCTGGGGCGCAGCGCCTCGCTGTTCGAGTCGGGCATCGGTCGCGGCCTGGGCTTCCGGGACACCAACCAGGACCTGCTGGGCTGCGTGCACCAGGTGCCCGAGCGCGCCCGCTGGCGGATCCTGGAGGTGGCCTCCACCCAGAAGGAGGACGGCAGCGCCTACCACCAGTACCAGCCGCTGACCCGGCGGGGCAACGCCAACATCGGCGGGGACTTCAACGACGACCCCCTGTGGCTGATCCTCTCCACCAGCGCCTACCTGAAGGAGAGCGGGGATTGGGGCATCCTGGGCGAGGCCGTGCCCTTCGACCACGACCCGGCCCGCGCCGGGAGCCTGTTCGAGCACCTGGCCCGGTCCTTCCGGCACGTGGTGGACAACCGGGGTCCGCACGGCCTGCCCCTGATCGGCCGGGCGGATTGGAACGACTGCCTGAACCTGAACTGCTTCTCCTCCAACCCCGACGAGTCCTTCCAGAGCACGGCCAACAAGGACGGGCGGGTGGCCGAGAGCGTGCTCATCGCCGGCATGTTCGTGTTCATCGGCCGGGAGTTCGTGGAGATTTGCCGGAGAACCGGCCGCCCCGAGCTGGCCGAGCAGGCGCAGGCGGCCATCCGGGACATGGAACAGGCCGTGCTGGAGCACGGCTGGGACGGGGAGTGGTACCTGCGGGCCTACGACGACGCCGGAGCGCGGGTCGGCGGCCGGGATTGCCTGGAGGGGCGCATCTACATCGAGCCGCAGGGCTTCTGCGCCATGGCGGAGATCGGCAAGGAGCTGGGCTACCCGCGCCGGGCCCTGGACGCGGTGCGGGAGCACCTGGACTGCGACCAGGGTTTGGTGCTGCTGTGGCCCGCCTACTCCCGTTACCACCTGAACCTGGGGGAGATCTCCTCCTATCCCGAGGGGTACAAGGAGAACGGCGGCGTGTTCTGCCACAACAATCCCTGGGTCATGATCGGGGAAGCCCGCCTGGGGCGGGGGGAAAGGGCCTTCGAATACTACCGCAAGATCTGTCCGGCCTACGGGGAGGCCCAGGCCGAGCTGCACCGCACCGAGCCGTACGTGTACGCCCAGATGATCGCCGGGCGGCAGGCCGCGCGGCCCGGGGAGGCCAAGAACTCCTGGCTCACCGGCACGGCGGCCTGGAACTTCGTGGCCCTGTCCCAGTGGATCCTGGGCATCCGGCCTGAGTACGACGGGCTGCGCATCGATCCCTGCCTGCCGCCGGACTGGGAGGGCTTCACCGTGGAGCGGCTCTTCCGGGGCGGGCGCTATCGCATCCGGGTTACCAATCCGCGGCATGTGAGCCGGGGGATCGCATCGCTGCGCCTGGACGGCCGGGAGCTGGCGGGCAGCCTGGTGCCCGTGGTTGAGGGGCAGCACGACGTCGAGGCGGTCCTGGGCTTGGCCCGGGAGGGGTGATGGAAATAGCGGAGCTGGTGCTGGCCCCGGTGCCGCGGCGCCTGCGCGCCGCGCGGGGCAGCTTCCCCGTACCGGGGGGCCTGGCCGAGGCTTTGGCCGCCTACACCCTGGGGGCTCCCGCGCCGGCCGGCCTGGCCGCCCGCATCGACCACAGCCAGGTGGGCAACGCCCAGGGCTACCTGTTGTCCGTGCGCCAGGACGGGATCAGCCTGCTGGCCGCGGACCCCGCGGGGCTGTACTACGGGGTCATGACCCTGCGCCAGCTCCTGCGCCAGGCCGGCCGGACCCTGCCCTGCGTCCACATCGAGGACTGGCCGTCCTACCCGGTGCGCGGGATCATGCTGGACATCAGCCGCGACCGGGTTCCGACCATGGCCACCCTGCGCGGCCTGCTGGATCTGTGGGCCGGGCTGAAGTACAACCAGGTCCAGCTGTACACCGAGCACACCTTCGCCTACGCGGCGCATCCGGAGGTGTGGCGGGAGGCCTCGCCCCTCACCCCGGCGGAAGTGGAGCAGCTGGACGCCTGGTGCCGCGAGCGGGGCGTGGAGCTGGTGCCCAACCAGAACTCCTTCGGGCACATGGAGCGCTGGCTGCGCCACCCGCGCTACCGGGACCTGGCCGACGCCACGGAAGGCTTCCCGGACCCCTGGGGGGGCTGGCGAACCCAGGCCACCACGCTCAATCCCCTGGACCCCGCCAGCATCGAGCTGGTCAGCGGGCTGTACGACGAGCTGCTGCCGCACTTCTCCAGCCGCCAGCTCAACGTGGGCGCCGACGAGCCCATCGACCTGGGTCACGGGCGCAGCCGGGAGGCTTGCCGCCGGCAGGGAGTGGGCAGGGTGTACCTGGATTTCCTTCGCAAGCTCCACGGCGAGGTCACCAGGCGCGGGCGGGTGATGCAGTGCTGGGCCGATGTGCTGGTCCGCCACCCCGAGCTGGCCCGCGAGGTGCCCCGGGACCTGCTGGCCATCGACTGGGGATACGAGGCCGATCACCCCTTCGCGGCAGAGTGCCGGATCTTCGCCGAGGCGGGGGTGAGCTTCTACGTTTGCCCTGGCACCTCCTCCTGGAATTCGCTGGGCGGGCGCCGGGCCAACGCGCGAGCCAACATCCACGCCGCGGCCCGCGACGGGCTGGCCGCGGGGGCCGGTGGGTTTTTGCTGGCCGACTGGGGCGACAACGGCCATTGGCAGCAGCTCCCGATATCCTATCCCGCCTGGGTCTACGGCGCGGCCGCCGGCTGGAACCCGGGCAGCGAAGAGGGGCTGGACGTGGAGCGCTTCCTGTCGGCCCAGGTGTTCCTGGACCCGAGCGGCGCCGCGGCCCGGGCCCTGGCCCTGCTGGGGGAGGCCGGTGAAAAC
The DNA here is from genome assembly GCA_001829505.1 of Spirochaetes bacterium RBG_16_67_19. Classification (GTDB taxonomy): domain Bacteria; phylum Spirochaetota; class Spirochaetia; order SZUA-6; family DRHE01; genus MIBK01. The sequence goes on from MIBK01000008.1 coordinate 4,043, forward strand.
GAGGTGGCGCGACTGCCCAACGCCACCGTGCTGGCCGTGCTGCTCCTGCTGGACCTCCAGCCCTACCACCGGCAGGCGCTGGAGCGCTTCCGGGGCTGCCGCTTCGAGCGCGAGGAGGCGCTGCTGGAGCAGTCGCTGCGCCTGTTGGGCGAAGCCCGGGCGGCGGCCGACGACGGGCAGCTGCTGGGCCGGGAGCTGGAGCTCACCGCCGCCCTGCTCCGGCACGCGGCCCGCCTGGGCCGGGAGCGCTTCGCCACCGCCGGCCTTTCGACCCGCGAGATCGCGCCCCCGCGGCGGCGCAGCCTGGCGGAGGAGCTGGACGGCCTGGAGGCCCGCTACCGGCGGCTGTGGCCGGCCCGCTATCGGCCGGGGGGCCTGGAGGACAGCGCGGGCAGGATGCGGGCTTTGAAAGGCAGCTATGCGGATCCTGACTAGCCATGTGGGCTACGACGCGGGGGAGCCCAAACGGGCGGTCATGCTGGCCGCCAGGTCCGAGCCCTTTTCCACCGCACCCCTGGCTTTCCGCCTGCTGGACGCCGCTTCCGGGGCCAGGGTCTTTCACGGGCTGGCCCCGTATGTGGGACCCGTGCCCAGGTGGCGGGACTGGGTGTTCTGGTCACTGGATTTCTCGGAAGCGCGGCGGCCGGGCCGCTACCTGGTCGAGCTCACCAACGGCGGCGCGAGAATCCTCGCTGACAGCCAGGCCGGCCGCTCGGCGAGCTTCGAAATCGGGGAGAACCTGCTGCTGGAGCGCACGGTGCCGGCCGTGCTGCGCTGGTTCCGCTCGCAGCGCTGCGCCGGCCCCTGGGACGAGGCGGACCGGCGGGCCCCCTTCTTCGGCGGGCGCGCCGACCGGGTGGACGCCCACGGAGGCTGGTACGACGCCTCCGGGGACTACAGCAAGTACCTGAGCCACCTTTCCTACGCCAACTACCTGAATCCCCAGCACAGCCCCCTGGCCGTTTGGGTCTTCCTGGCCTGCGCGCGGCTGCTGGCCGACGGACCCGGCGGGGAACCGGGCGGGCAGACCCAGGGTCTCAAGGAAGAGCTGCAGGCGGAGGCGCGCTACGGGGCGGAGTTCCTGCGCCGGATGCAGGACCCGGCCGGATACTTCTACATCGGGGTCTTCGACCGCTGGACCCACGAGCCGGGCGAGCGGCGGATCAGCAGCTTCCGCGGCCAGACCGGGGAGAGGGGCGGGGACTACCAGGCCGGCTACCGCCAGGGCGGCGGCCTGGCCATCGCCGCCCTGGCCCGCGCCGCGCGGGAGCTGCCCGGGGAGGGGGGGGCGGCGGCCGGCGGTCAGGGCGAAGGGGCGATCTTTCTGCAGGCCGCTAAGCGGGGCTTCGCCCACCTGGAGGCTCACAACCGCGAATATCTGGACGACGGGCGGGAGAACATCATCGACGACTACTGCGCCCTGCTGGCTGCGTCGGAGCTTTTCGCCGCCACCGGCCAGCCGAATCACCTGCGGGCGGCGCGGCGGCGCGCCCGCGGCCTGGAGGCGCGCCTCGGCCGGCAGGACGGTTACCGCAATTTCTGGCGCGCCGACGCTCGCGGGCGGCGGCCGTTCTTCCACGCCTCCGACGCGGGCCTGCCGGTGATCGCCCTGCTGCGCTACGCCCGCGTGGAGCCCTCCGCCGGGCGGGTCGCCGCGGCCCTGCGGGCGGTGCGCCGCTCCCTGGAGTTCGAGCTGAGCATCACGACCCGGCCGGCCAATCCCTTCGGCTACGCCCGGCAGTACGTGCAGCCGGTGGACGGTCCGCGGCGGGAGGCCTTCTTCTTCCCGCACCACAACGAGAGCGGCTACTGGTGGCAGGGGGAGAATGCCCGCCTGGCCTCCCTGGCCGCCGCGGCCCGCCTGTCGCGCTGGGCTCTGGCCCGGGAGGGCGCTCCGGCCGGCGAAGGACCACTGGCGGCGCGCCTTGGGGTGTACGCCTCCGACCAGCTCGGCTGGATCCTGGGCTGTAATCCCTTCGACGCCTGCTTCCTGCACGGTTTCGGGCGAAGCAACCCGGAATACGAAACCGGCTTCCCCAACGCCTTCGGGGGCATCTGCAACGGGGTCACCGGAGGCTTCCGGGACGAGGAGGACGTCGATTTCCTGCCTTCGCCTCATGCAGAGGACAGCGCGCACCGCTGGAGGTGGAGCGAGCAGTGGCTGCCGCACGCCGCCTGGTACCTGCTGGCCGCCTGCTCCGCTGGGCACGGTGAGCTTGGCGGGCGGGCAATCCCCTGGTAGGCTCAGGGCAAGAGTTTTCGAGGAGGTGGAATTTGAAGACTGTATCGATCCTGGTGGCGGTGGCGCTGCTGTGCGTCCTGCTGGCCGGCTGCGCCGGACCCAATCAACTGGTGAAGACCGCCAATGCCCAGGGCAAGGTGGCCGGTTTCTGGCTGGGGCTGTGGCACGGCCTGATCGCCCCGGTGACCTTCGTCATCTCCCTGTTCTCCGATACGGTGGAGATGTTCGAGGTGCACAACAACGGCAACTGGTACAGCTTCGGTTTCCTGCTGGGGATGATGATCCTGCTGGGTGGAGGCGGCAGCGGGGCTGCGCGCCGGCGCTATAGGGACTGAGCGCCTAGCGGCCGCAGGCCGCGCCTGCGCTCAGCACGGCTACTGCCGTACTGACCTCGCCTAGCGGCCGCAGGCCGCGCCTGCGCTCAGCACGGCTACTGCCGTACTGACCTGCCGCTCCTGCGGCCCCCAGCACGGCTATTTGCCCTACTGACCTGCCGCTCCTGCGGCCCCCCTCAGCACGCTATCGCGTACTGAGCGCCTAAGGCAGGGCGGCCAGCTGCCCGAGCGCATCCATGACGCGCCGGCGGTGCTCCCGTTCTGCCGCGGCATTGCGCCGTTCCGCCAGGCGCCCGGCGTTGCCGATGTTGCCGGTGTAATAGCGCCGCAGCGGGAACAGCGCCAGCAGGACGGCTTCGGGGTAATACCGGTTCACGGCCGCCGCCGCCGCCAGGACCGCGATGCCCCCGTTCACCGCCAGGGCGTTCAGACCATCGGCCGGATCCCCCGCGTAGGCCTGTCCTGCCCCCGGCAGCAGAGCCGACAGCAGGCGGGCTGTGCGCGGGGACTTCCTTTTTTGTCTGCCCGCTTCGGCCAGAAGCTCGCGCAGTGGCCGCAGGTCACCCTCAGGGAAGGCCCGCAGCAGGGCTTCCTCGGCCTCGGCCCAACGGCCCTGCTCGATGCGCAGCAGGGCCAGGTGAAGCCAGATGTCCCTCTCCGGGCCGCCGGAGAAGGCCTGCAGGCCCAGGAGCTCCTGTTCGGCTTCCGCCAGCCTGCCCGCCCGCAGCAGAGCCCGCACCACCTCCAGCCGGAGCTCCAGCCCCGGCTGCGTCGCGGCGGCCTGGCGCAGCACGGCCATTCCCTCCTGGTAGCGCCCCTCGGCCAGAAGACACAAGCCCAGCCGCGAGCGGACTTCCGCCGCCCGGGAGCCCTGCGGGTGGAAGAACAGGAAGCGCTTGTATTCGGTGACGGCCTGCGCCGGCGCTCCGCTGGCCAGGAAGGACTCGGCCAAGGTCAGGGCCGGATCGGCGTCCGGCAGGGAGGCCGACTCGGCGTCTGGGGACCCGCCCCCCAGGAGGCAGAGCAGGACCAGCTCAGCGAGCATCCGCCCCATCCCTCGCCGGCCACGCCGGCCCCGGCGAGGCCGGCTCGCAGGCCGGAAACAGCGCCAGCAGGTCCTCGCCCAGGGCCTCTTCCTGCTTCCGGTTCCAGCGCCGGGCGGAGACCGCCGAACCGTAGAGGTTGCCCGCGTACATCAACCCGCCGAAGGAGGCGTACAGCCAGCCGCGCCAGGACCCGACCCCG
>MIBK01000008.1:7921-12516 GCA_001829505.1 Spirochaetes bacterium RBG_16_67_19
GGGATGAGCGCGGAAAGGCCCACCGCGAGTGCCGGGCTCTTGCGGCGCAGGCCTTCGCCGCGCCGGGCCAGAGCCGCCAGCTCACCGGTCCCGTTTGGAGGACCGGAAGCCGCCTGCCGGGCCTCCTCCCAGCGCCCCAGCAGTATCAGGTCGCCGGCGGCGATGCGCCGGAGGGAGGCGCTGGCCTCCCAGCCGGTCTCGCCTCGCACCTCCCGCAGAGAAGCCTCGGCCTCCCCCAGGCGCAGGTGGCAAAGGCCGATCTCGGCCGCCGCCCGTTCCCGCTGGGCGGGATCCACCGCCGTTTCCCGCATGCGCCGGAAGTGCTCCAGCGCCCGCGGGAAGTCCCCGCCGCAGCGGAAGGCCCGTCCGGCCAGCTCGCGGGCCGAGGCCAGGCTGTCCCCTTCCAGCAGCGGCCCCAGCAGGTAGCGCTCGTACTCGTAGCCGGCGCGCAGGTAGTCCCCTTGGGCGAACAGGTGCGCGGCAAAAGCCGTCACCGCTTCGGGGGCGAAGTAGTCCGCCTGGGCGCCTGCCAGGCGGGCTGTCAGCAGCAGGATCACGAGGGCGCAGACCCGCCTCAGGGCGGGCCTCGAGGCGCGGTTCCAGGAGGACCTTTTCACCACGGGGTCTCCGGCGGCGGGTCCAGGCGCTTTCCGGTGCGCGGGTCCAGGGGGTAGCGCTCCCGCTGCAGGCCGTTGCAGCGCTGGTAGCGGTCGGAGGCCATCAGCAGCCCGGCCAGCAGGCCGTGCCGGCGGATGACCATCCGGGCGTACTCCGAGCAGGAGGGCGTGAACTGGCAGCGGGGTCCGTCCTGCGAGGAGAGCAGGACCTGGTAGCCGCGCAGGAGCAGGGCGGCGGCCATTTCCAGCTCGCTGGTGGAAAGGCTCAAGTCCAGCGGAGCTTTGGCGGCCGTTGCCGGTTCCTGGCGGGGCTGCCGCCAAGCTCCCAGCGGGTCCTGGTCCCCTGAGGCCCCGACGGCGATGCCAAGCAGCAGCACCGCGTGCGCCGCGATCCTGGCCGCCGTCCCGGTTGGTCCTCTGCAGCCGCCTACCACTGCAGCTCCTGCACCGGGATCCCTGCCGGAAGGCGGAAGCTCGCCGCTTCCGGCGGCAGGCGGGCGTTGACCAGGTGATTGGTGTACAGGCTTTCCTCGCGGCGTTGCCCTGGGCCGTCGCCTTCCACGACCACGATGCGGCCGGGGAAGCTCAGGCCGCCGGCCTGGCAGGCCTGGCTGTATTCGGTACGGGTGAGCAGCCGGCCCTGGGGGTCGTCCAGCTGCAGGAACACGGGCCCGCCGCGGTCCGTGCCCACCAGCGCCTGGCCGATCGTGCGGCGCAGGGAACGCGGGGGGTCCCAGACCGTGAGCAGCAGCTCGCCCCGGCGGCGGCTGTGCCGCAGGGAGAACCCGGCCTCCGCCAGGCCGAAATCCGGCCGCAGGAAGCCGAGGAACGAGCGGGCGAAGGGGATGAGCAGGCGGTTGCGGCTGATGAACCGGAAAGCGCGCTGCTCCGCCGGATAGTAGATCAAAAGGGTGTGCCCCGAAAACTCGCTCCACTGCAGCGTGGGCTCGCTGACCCGGATGAGCACCCGTTCCGGGGCTTGGAAGTACAGGGTCCCGCGCACCGCCTCGCCGCCGTCGTTCCGCACGAAATCGACGGCCAGGGTCTGCAGGCTCTGGGCGCCAGCCGGCTGCGCGACGGCCGCCGCGGCCAGCTGGGCGCCGAGCAGGAGGGCGAGCAGACGGAGGACCGCCAAGACCGTCGCGCGGCGCCTACCGCAGGGAGAGCTGCGGGGAGCAGCTCGACGAGCTGCAGGCATCGGTCGCCCAGTTGTCGAAGACATCGCCGCAGGAGCTGCCGCAGGACTCGCCGCAGGCGTTGGCGGACGAATTGGCGGCGTTGCTCAGGCCCACCGCCAGGGCCACGGCGGCCGCTCCCCACACGGCGAAGCCCACCAGGGAGTACAGGAAGTTCTTGGGCTTGGCTTCGTGCCGGTAGCCGTCCATGTAGCCGGCCACCCATTCCGCGGACTTGCCGATCAGGTTGGCGCCCGGCACGCGGGGGTTGATGACCCAGGGAAGGATGAGCCCGATGGGGCCCAGGAACAGCCCGGAAAGGATCCACACGGCCTGGCCCCTGGCGTCCACCTCCCCCTGCAGCTTTCCCATTTGGTAATCTTCCTGCTGGGCGAAGACCGGCGCGGCTCCCAGGCACAGGATCAGCACGACGGCCAGCGTCCCCCGCAGCATTCTGTACGTCGCCATAAAGCTAGTATAAGCTCTGCCCGACCGGCCCTGCAAGTTTGCTAGCGGTGCTTCTGAGGCACGTACTCCGGGAGTTGGCGGTCGATGAAGCGCGCGTCCAGGCGCGCGAAGCGCGGCACCCCGTTTTCCAGCGGGATCGGGGCCCAGTCATCACCGATCAGGGGGCGGGCGTAGCGCAGGAAGTCTTCGGTCACGTCCAGCCCGTCCTGGCTGAGCCAGTGCCTGGGGATCTGCCGGGCCGAGGCGGCCACCCGGCCCAGCTCCACCTTGTCGTAGTAGACCCGGTACGTGTCGCCCGGGCGGCGCAGGATCGTGGCCATCCAGCCCGTGCCCTCCTTCACGCCGACCCGGACCGCGTGCCGGCCCACCTCGTAGGCCTCCCGGATGTCCACCGGGGAGGCGTAGATGGAGTTGGAGCGCTGCAGCACGCCGGGCACCTGCCCGGTGGCGTAACCGCGCGACTTCAGCCCGGCCCGGTTCAGGTAATTGACCACCACCTGGGCCACGGTGGCCTGGCTGGCGCCGTACTCCACGTGCCCGAAGCCGTCGTGCTTCTCTCCCAGGCTGCCCACCTCGAAGCCCTCGCTCACCACCACGACGCAGCGGCCGCTTCTTTTCAGCTCCCGGTTCACGTTCTCGGCCATGGTTTCCAGATTATGCCCGCCTTCCACCAGGTACAGCTGCAGGGGCATGCGCCGCCCGGGATCCGCCAGGCGGGCCGCCGCCGGGATGAAGCCGGCCTTGCGACCCATGGCCTGGAGCACGGACACGCTTTCCGAGGGGCACATGCCGCGGTTCTCCTCGTCCACGTCCCTGGTGATGCAGGCCCAGTAGCGGGCCGCGCTGCCGTAGCCGGGGGTGTGGTCGATCAGGGTGAAGCGGTCGTCGCCCACGTCGTTGTCGATGGTCTTGGGCACGCCCGTGCACACCAGGTCCACGTTCCGGCGCCTGGCCAGCTCCGCCACCTTCTGGGCCGTGTCCATGGAATCGTTGCCGCCGATGTAGAAGAACCAGCCCACGTCGTGGGCCTTCATCACCTCCACGATGCGCTCGAAGTCCTCGGTCTGCTCGGCTTTGAGCTTGTAGCGGCAGGTGCCGATCGCCCCGGCCGAGGTGGTGGTGCGCAGCAGCTCCAGCTCGCGGCGGTCCTGCAGGGAAAGGTCGATCAACTGCTCCTGCAGGATTCCTTCCACCCCGTGCCAGGCGGCGTACAACCGGCCAATGCGCTGCGGGAAATCCCGGCAGCCGTGGATGACCCCCAGCAGGGAGGAGTTGATGACCGGAGAGGGGCCTCCGGACTGGGCCACGATGGCGTTGCGCTTCTTCATAGCTTGGGGATTATAGGCGCGGGCCCGCGGGGTGTCTACGCTGCAAGGGTTTCCAGGGCCAGCGCGGCCAGGGCCCGGATGCCGGGCTCCAGCGCGCGGTCGTTGAAATCGAACTCCGGGTGGTGCAGGGGCGGCCAGCCCTCGCCCAGCCCGAGCATGAGCATGGCCCCGGGGATCTTCGATAAATAATAGGCGAAGTCCTCCGCGCCCATGGTGCGCTCCAGGCCCTCGTGCCAGGAGGCGGGCCCCAGGTGGGCCTGAACCGCCGCGCGGGCGAAGGCCACCTGCCCCGGGTCGTTCACCGCCGGAATGTAGCCGTCGCGGTACTCGAACTGGTGCTCCGCGCCGGCCGCCTCGCAGACTCCGCGCACGACCTCCTCCAGGCGCGTGCGCAGGAGATGCTTCAGGTCCGGGTCGAAGTAGCGCACCGTCCCCTCCAGGCGCGCCTCCGACGGGATCACGTTCGTGGCGCTGCCCGCCCGGAAGGTGCACACGGAGATCACCGCCGGCACCAGCGGGTCCACGTTGCGGGCCACGATGCCCTGCAGGCTGGTGACAATCTGGGCGGCGGTCAGGATGGGATCGATGGCCAGGTGCGGCTTGGCCCCGTGCCCCCCGCGGCCGCGGACCAGGATGGCGAACTGGTCGGCCGCGGCCATGGCCGGCCCGGGCACCGCGGCCAGGCGCCCTTCGGGTATCCCCGGCCAGCCGTGCAGGGCGAAGACCGCCTGCGGGCGCGGCTCGGCCTCCAGCAGGCCCCGCTGGACCAGGCGCAGGCCCCCGCCGACCTCCTCCTCGCCGGGCTGGAACACGAAACGCACCGCTCCGGCGAAGCGCCCGGCCAGGCCGGCCAGCACGGCCACCGCCCCGGCGAGCATGGCCATGTGGCCGTCGTGCCCGCAGGCGTGGGCGCGGCCGGGATGCTGCGACTTCCAGGGCCGGTCCCGCGTTTCCTCCAGGGGCAGGGCGTCCATGTCCGCGCGCAGCAGCACGCAGCGGGCCGTCGC
>MIBK01000008.1:12544-12672 GCA_001829505.1 Spirochaetes bacterium RBG_16_67_19
ACCGGCGCAAGCCCGCGCACCAGGCCGGTCACGTCGGTTTCCAGGTACGGCGGCAAGAGCTCGGCGTCGGGGGGCAGCGCGGCCAGGGTCGAGCGCAGCTCCTCCGCGGTGCGCCTCTCCTGCAAACC
>MIBK01000009.1:0-663 GCA_001829505.1 Spirochaetes bacterium RBG_16_67_19
GGGGACTGATCGCCGGGGAGGAAGGGCGGGACTTCGGGCCGGTGGAGATCAGCCGCTACCAGGAGAAGTTCCAGCTCTTCCTGCTGGCGGCTCTGCTGCTGCTGGCCGCCGAGAGCCTGCTGTCCGAGCGCCCGCGGGACCGGAGGGTCGCCTGATCCCCCGCCGCAACAGCCTGCTGCTGGCGGCCCTGAGCCTGGCCCTGCTGCCCTGCGCGCGGGCGGCCGGCGCCGGGGCGGCGGAAATGGTTGCCGCGGGCAACCTCTCCTACGACCAGGGCGAGCTGGCGGAGGCCGCGGTGGGCTACGAGAAGGCCCGCCAGGCCGCCCCTGAGCAATCCGTGCCGCTGTACAACCTGGGGGTGGTGCTCTACCGGCAGGACAACCTGGTGGCGGCCCTGGGCGCGTTCCAGAGCATCCCGCAGGCGGCGCCCGGGCTGGCCGCGCGCCTGCACTACAACCAGGGCAACACCCTGGCACACCTGGGCCGCCTGGTCCAGGAGCAGGAGCCGGAGCAGGCCCTGGAGCTGTACCTGCGCAGCCTTGGCGCCTTCCGGCGGGTGCTGGAGCTGGAGAGCGCTCACCGCGCCGCGGCCGTGAACCTGGAGATCGTGCGCCGCTGGGTGGCGGAGCTGCGCAGCCGGCTGGTCCAGGCCCAGGCCGCTCC
>MIBK01000009.1:686-961 GCA_001829505.1 Spirochaetes bacterium RBG_16_67_19
CGGCGCCGGGCTCCGGCGACAAGGCGGCGGAGCCGCCGCAAAACGCGCCCGCGCCCCAGGACCCCGTCGTGGAGGAGCCGGCCCCGTGGGAGCTGCCCGACGAGTCGGCGGAAGCGATTTTGCGAGAGGAAAGCGCGCGGCGCGAAGAGGAGCAATCCCGAGGAGGGTCGGCGAATGAATACCCCGCGTGGTAGCTGCGCGGCCTGTCGGCCGCTGGCATGGATGATATTGGCGTTCCTGGCTTTGGCCCCGGCCCTGCGGGCCCTGGAACTGAA
>MIBK01000009.1:1005-1296 GCA_001829505.1 Spirochaetes bacterium RBG_16_67_19
CTGTTCCAGCTACAGGTGCTGGGCGCCTCCGCGGTGGACCAGCCGGACGTGCCGGACCTGCCGGACTTCGACGTGCGCGAGATCCCGGTGAACTGGATCCGCACCCGCGTGGGCCGCCGGCTGCAGCAGTTCGACCTGGAGACCGGCACCAGCTACCTGTACCGGCTGATCGCGCTGCGGCCCGGCTCCCTGGCCATTCCCCCCTTCAGCGTGGGGGCGGACGGGACGGTGCTCGCCAGCAAGGCGACGGTGGTGCGCGTGCTGGAGCCTCCGGACTCCCCGGATTTCAAG
>MIBK01000009.1:1341-1744 GCA_001829505.1 Spirochaetes bacterium RBG_16_67_19
GTGCTGATGCGGGCGGTCTGGTACTACCGCCTGAGCGCGCACTATTACGCGGTGAACATCCCCATCCTCCGGCACCCCAGCTTCAAGGAGAACGGCAGCAGCGGCTATTCCCCCTCGCTGCGCCCGATGGCCGCCAACTCGGCCTGGGAGGGGGTGGAGGGCAAGACCCTGCTCAACGGCATCCCTTACGACACGGTGTCCTTCGAGCGGGTGCTCATCCCCTCAGAAGCGGGGAGCTTCGATTTCCCCGCCTCCACCGTGCAGGTGTGGGGCGCGGGGGAGCCGGAATCCTCCTCCGGGCGGGGGCGCTGGGACTTCGACAGCATCGTGGTGGGCTCGCTGCCCTTCCGCGTCCTGGTGCGGCCCGTGCCTCAGGAGGGGCGGCCGGACAACTATTCCGGCC
>MIBK01000009.1:1788-2386 GCA_001829505.1 Spirochaetes bacterium RBG_16_67_19
CCCGCCGAGATGAACGTGGGCGACCCGGTGACCCTGAGCCTGACCCTGTCCGGCCCGGCGGCCATCGCCCAGGCCCGGCTTCCCCCGCTGGAGAGCTTCGCCCAGCTGGGCGAGGACTTCCTATTGAGAGTGGATTCCCTGCGCGAGCAGGTGGGGGAAAAGGAGAAGGTCTTCCGGGTGGGCCTGCGGGTGCGCAGCGAGGAGGTGCGCGCGCTGCCCTCCCTGGAAATCCCCTACTTCAACACCCGCAGCGGCACCTACCAGACGGCGCGCTCGGCCGCGGTGCCGATCACGGTACGGCCGACCCGCGTGCTGACCGAATCGGACCTGGAGGGCGCGCCGGCCGCCCTCACCGAGACCGCCTGGACGGTGCGGGACTGGAAGGACGGCATCCTGTTCAACTACGCGGACACCTCCCGGCTCCTGTCCCGCGAAGCCGGGGTGGGGGAGCTGGCCCGGCGGCCGGCGGTGGTCGGCCTGCTGGTGGTGCCGGCGGCGCTGCTGGCCTTCGCCGCCCTGCTGGCCGCGCGCCGGCGGGCCGCCCGCCTGGCCGCGGCGGAAGGCCCGGCGCCGGAACAGCCGGCCAGTCCGCCGCCGC
>MIBK01000009.1:2397-2463 GCA_001829505.1 Spirochaetes bacterium RBG_16_67_19
CCGGCAGCGCGGAGGAGGCGCTGGCGGCCTTCCGCGACCTGCTGAAGGTCCGGCTGGGCCTGCCGC
>MIBK01000009.1:2654-11111 GCA_001829505.1 Spirochaetes bacterium RBG_16_67_19
GCCCGGCTGGGGCCGGCGCAGGAGTAGGCCATGCGACGCACGCTGGCCCTGCTGCTGTTGATCCTGTTCCTGGCAGCTGACGGCGCCGCGGCCCAGGACCGGGAGCGCCTGGTGGCGCTGCTGGAGCAGGGCCAGGACCTGTTCGGCAGGGCGAACAACAGCGCAGAGGCGGAGGAGGCGCGGGTCCTGTACGAGCGGGCCCTGGACCGCTTCCTGACCGTGCTGGAGGAGGGGGGGGCGCGCAACGCCCGCCTGCTGTACAACATCGGCAACACCTACTTCCTGCTGGGCGAGCTGGGCAATGCGGTGCTGTACCTGCGCCGCGCCGAGCTGCTGGACCCCGCGGACCGCAACCTGCAGCACAACCTGCGCTTCGTGCGTTCGCAGCGCCCCGACCGCCTGGCCCCGGACCAGCTCTCGGCGGCGGCCCGCACCGTGCTGTTCTGGCACTACCTGCTGCCGCGCCCGCTCAAGCTCTACCTGTTCACCGCCGCCTTCGCCGCGGGCTGCCTGCTGGGCGCCTGGGTCCTGCTGAGCGGGGCGGGCCGGCGCCGGGGCCGCTGGTGGTCCGCGGCCCTCGGCGGAGCGGCTCTTCTGCTGCTGGGTTCGCTGTTGGCGGGGGAAACGGGCGCGCGCTCCCGGCGGGACGGGGTGGTCCTGGTCGGCGAGGTGGTGGCGCGCAAGGGCGACGGCACCGCCTACCAGTCCAGCTTCGTGGACCCGCTGCACGCGGGCACCGAGTTCCGCCTGCTGGAGCAGCGCGCGGGCTGGTACCGCATCCGCCTCAGCGACGGCAGGACTGCCTGGATTCCGGCGGAAGCGGCGGAGCTGGTGCGCCTGTAAACCGCCGCCTTTAGGCCGGGCCCTCAGTCCACCAGCGGCTTGTACATGACCAGGGCGTCCACGTAGCCCAGGCGGGCGTGGCGGAAGGCGCCGGGCAGCACGCCGATCACCGCGAAGCCATGCTTCTTCCACAGCCGGATGGCGCCCTCGTTGGCGCAGACCACCAGGTTGTACTGCATGGCCCGGAAGCCCCGGGCCCGCGCCTCCTTCATAGCCCTGGGCGATGACCGGGAGGGCTCCGCTTCGCCGATGTCCGGGGCAAAAGCGTAGGTCTCCCCGGCGCGGAACACGGGCTCCAGGATCCGCCAGACCGCGGGCCTAGGGCTGGAAGGGCTGGATTCGGATCACGCGCCGGGCTGGCCGGCCAGCCGGAAGAGGCCCAAGGCCACCAGCAGGTCCCAGGCCAGGCTCAGCGGCCCGCCGATGGCGGCGAACAGGAAGGTGCCCCGGAATCCCGGAGCGAAGTCCGCGGTGATCTCGAAGAGCAGCAGCAGGCCGAAGCCGGCGATGCCCAGGATCGCGCTGGCCTTGCTGAAGATCCCGGCCCGCAGCATGACGAGCGAAAGGCCCAGCCCGGCCAGCGTCGAGAAGAAGAAGGCCAGGAAGGTGCCCGGGGTGTGGCTCTGGCCCACGGCCAGCATGGCCTCGCCAGCCGCCGCCAGCGCGGAGCGCTGCGTCTCGGTGCCGGCCGCGGCGTAGCGGCTGCTCAGCTCCAGCATGGGAAAGGCCCGGTTCCCGGCCAGGAACACCGCCACTCCGAGCAGGGCGGCGATCAGGAACAAGCCGGCGAAGGCCTGGTGGGTCCGCCGGTGCGCGGCGTAGAGGGCGTAGGTCAGGGGGATCGACAGGAAGGTGAAGATGATGTTCAGCAGGCCGAGGTTGCGCATCCCCAGGAAGGGGCTGCCGCGGTACAGGGTGAACCAGTCCACCGCGGTCACGGGTCCGGCGAACATTCCCCCGCCCGGCAGAAAGGTGATGCCGATCTCGGCCAGTCCGTTCAGTACCGTGAGCAGGGCGGCCACCCCGCCCACGACGTAAAGGACCTTCCAGGCGGACCGGGAAGGCTCCGCAAGGTTCGCGGTCATGCTCTCCTCCTATTGTCCCAGATGGGTGTGCTCGAAGCGGTCCCCGTATTTTAGCCCGAAATGGAACACTCGATCGAGGGAGGAGTGGGCGAAAAGAATCACGCCGGCGAGCTGCAGGACCGGCACCGGGAGCAGGGCTCCCAGGACGTAGAGGCAGATCGCCAGCGCCCGATGGTGGATGAAATTGTAGAGCCAGGCGCCGGCCCGCGGGCCAGCCAGGTAGCCCAGCATCCCGATGTCCGGGGCGAACAGCAGCAGCGGGAACCACCACCAGGCGTAGCCGATCCGCGAGAACAGGAAGATCGACAGCAGGAATAGGAAGGCCTCTTCGATGCGCAGCAGGGTCTTCATGGGCGGCTAAGCCAGCGTTTCATGACTTTTCGGCGAAGCTCACCATCCACTGGACGCCGAACCTGTCCGCGAACATGCCGAAGTATTCGCCCCAGAACATCTTCTGCATGGGCAGTTCGACCTTGCCGCCCTTGGAAAGGCCGTTGAAGACCCGATCGGCCTCCTGCTTGCTGTCGACGTTGATCGAAATATAGAAATTGTTGCCGGCGGTGTACTTGTGGCCCATGGATTCCATGGTGTCCGAGGCCATCAGCCGGATCCCATTGCCGATGGGCAGGGCGATGTGCATGATCTTGTCGCGGTCGGCGGGGGGCACCTTGTCCGCCTCGGGGGTGTCCTTCATGCGCTGCACGGAGGAGAACTCGCCGCCGAACACGGACTTGTACAGCTTGAAGGCTTCCTCGGTGGTGCCTGGGAAATTCAGGTATGGGTTGATCGTGGTCATGAGTGGGATCCTCCCTCTGGTGATTTTATACGACTATTTAGCTAAGGTATTATCTGAAAAAGAAAACGGCAACTTCAGCGCGGGCGCTTCAAGAGCTGGATGGTGCGCTCGTCGCGCTTGCCCTGGAAGTACTTTTCCAGCACCTGGGCGAACACGGAGCCCGGATGCTCCACGCATTCGAACAGGGTCATGCTGGAGCGCAGCTTCAGGTCATCCGGGTAGGGGAAGATATCGGAGGCCGTCCTGCTCTCCACGGCCAGCACCGCTTGCGCGCATTCGACCAGCCGGGAGCTCAGAAGAGGGTGCTGGAGGTAGGCCCGGGCCTCCTCGAGGTCCTTGATGGCATAATGCCTGGAGGTCGAAGAGTGCCCGAGCCCGTCGATCTGCGGAAAGATGAACCAGATCCAGTGGGTGCGCTTCCGGCCGCCACGCAGCTCCGCCAGAGCCTGGTCGTAGACCGGGGCCTGCGCCTTGAGGAAACGCTCCAGGTCGTGATGGATCGTGCCCGCCACCTATCCCTCCTTGGCTGCTTTCAGGATCTTTCCGGCTGTGTGAAAAAACCGGGTCGTCGTCCGCTTGCCCAGCGCAGCGTCCAGGAAGCCCTGGGAGCTCGGCGGCCTGCCGTTCTGAATATACCAGACCACGTAGGCTTCGTGCTGCCGGGTCTGGAGGATCTGCATGTCCTTCTTGGGCGAGAACAGGGGCAGCTCCAGGTCGCCTCGTATGGGGTCGGCGGCGAAAACGACGCACAGGCGCATGTCCGGCGTGACTTTGAGCTGGCGAAACGGGTCGGCGGCCAGGATCGTTTCCAGCTCCGGAATGGTTCGCAGGAAAGCGGCCACTTCGTATCCCAGGGCTTTTTTCAGCTGGTCTTCAATTTTTTTGGTGAGGCGGACAACGTCCTTGCTTGCGGTGTCGAAGAAAACGTTCCCGCTTTGGATATAGGTGCGCACGTTCCGCAGCCCCAGCTCCTCGAACAATGGCCGCAGGACCTCCATGCGGACGGTGTGGCCGCCGACGTTGATGCCGCGCAGCAGCGCGATGTATTGCGTCACTTGGCGGCGGCGGCGCGCCTCCGCACGGCGCGGGCGAGCAGCACCTGGGCGATCGCCACGAAAGCCACGTAGAGCAGACAGATCCCCAGCGACGCCCAGTAGAGAATGGGCCGGTTGTGCACGTAGCCGTAGGCCGGGAGGTTGATCATCAGGATGAGCGGGATCGCCAGCACGAAGACCATGCCCGAGGCGTACATGTAGTCGGTAGCCACCGGGGTGCGGAAGTCGGGGTCCACCACCCGCAGCAGGGCCAGGCCCGTGGCCAGCGTGCCGGTGGCCGCCCCGTAGACGATCAGCATGCGCCCGAACTTGTGATCCGGATAGATCCAGTGCCCGACGGCCGGGATCAGCCAGAAGGCCAGCACTCCCGCCACGGTGCCCATCACCAGGATGGGCAGCCAGAAGCGCAGGACCACCACCAGGCTGATGGCGCCCAGCGCCGCGGCCACCATTACGTCGACCGCCAGCCCCGCCACCCGGGTCAGGCTGCCGTCGTCGAAGGTGTGCTCGATGCGCATCAGCTTGAGCAGCCCGCGGACGACCATGGCGATGAGCGCGGCGAAGATGAAGCCGATCCCCCACAGGTTGACCGCGAAATCCCTGCCGACGGGCCCCACCGCGGTCAAGCCCACCGTGATCAGCCGCAGGAAAAGGTAGGTCAGGGTGTAGGTCAGCAGCACCACCGCCACGGTGTAGGTGTTGCCGTCGATGGCGATGCTGTCGGTGGTCAGGCGCGAGCCGACGGGCAGCTCGACTCCTTTGTCGTATACCCCCCGGGTGGAACTGGGCCGGCCGCCGGCGCCGATCTGGGCCCAGCCCTTGCGCAGGCCGCGGTTGATCAGCACGAGGCCGCCGAAGCAGGCCCAAAGGTAGCCCAGCGCGGCGAAGGTCAGCCCGACGCTGCCGCCGCCGGAAAAGCCGAAGCGCTCCCACCCCTGCCCGATGGCGAAGGCCTGCCCCGGTCCGGCGGAGAATCCCAACGGCAGCAGGAAGCCGAAGGCGGGGAACAGGTTGGGCATCAGGGTCCAGATGAACACGAAGGTCAGGACCAGGCCCACGGTGGCCTGCACCGCGTAGTGGGTGAGCAGGCTGATGCCGATGGAGAAGGCGCGCAGGCGCGTCTGGGCGTGCTTCTCGGCGGGACGGCGCAGCGTCATGGCCACGAAGCTCAGGTTCAACAGGTGGTAGGCAATCGCCTCCAGGCGCGAGGTGCTCAGCCCCAAATGCGGCCCGGCGAAATTGTAGAACACCATCAGCAGCAGCCCGGCGGTGATCGCGTTGGGGATCAGGAACTTCTGCAGGAAGCCAATCCGATAGCGCAGGAAGGTGGCCACCAGCAGTGCCGCGGCCACGATGCCCAGATCCAGGAACAGCAGCCAGGGAAAGTCCATGTGTATCTCCTATGGCGCCTGCATTTGATCCCAGCGCCTGATCTCGGCCAGAGCCTTGGCGATCCTCCCCTGTACGCGCGCGGCGCTTTCCGGGGTCCAGGAGTACAGGCCTTTGCCGCTTTTAATCCCCAGCTCGCCCCGGCGGACCCTCT
This sequence comes from Spirochaetes bacterium RBG_16_67_19, assembly GCA_001829505.1. Taxonomy (GTDB): domain Bacteria; phylum Spirochaetota; class Spirochaetia; order SZUA-6; family DRHE01; genus MIBK01. Next base: position 7,977 of record MIBK01000009.1, read on the forward strand.
CCCTGATCAACGGCGAAATCCTCGTGGAGCCGTCGAGCTCTCCGATGACGTTTTCCGCCGCCGCCTCCACCACGTCCAGCCCCGCCACGTCGCATACCTCGAACACGCCGGCGACGGACAACCGCCTGCCGATGCTGTTGCGGACCGCGATGTCCACGTCCTCGATCGTGACCACGCCTTTCTCCACCAGCGACAGGGCCTCGCGAAGCAGCGCGATCTGCAGCCGGTTGATGAGGAAACCGGGGACCGCCTTGGCCACGAGCACCGGCGCTTTTCCGGCTTCCCGCAGCAGGCTCATGATGGTGCTCACCGTGTCCTCGGAAGTGGCCGACCCGCGCACCACCTCCACCAGGGGGACCAGGTAGGGAGGATTGAAGAAGTGGGCCACAAGCACCCTGTCCGGTCGCTTGGTCGCCGAAGCAAGGGCATCCGGAAGCAGGGAAGAGGTGTTGCTGGCCAGAATGGCGTGGGCAGGGGCGGCGCGGTCCAGGTCCCTGAACACCTGGCGCTTGATGGCCAGGTCTTCGGCGACCGCCTCGATCAGCACGTCGCTGGCGGCCGCCGCGCGCGCCAGGTCCGTCGACGGCTCCAGCTGCGCCAGCGTGCGCGCTGCCGTCTCTTCGCCGATCAGCTGGAGGCGGGTTAGCATCGCTAGGTTCTGGCGGATCCTGTCCATGGCCCGCGACAGCGCCTCGTCGGACACATCCACCAGCCGCACCGGGTGGCCGGCCGTGGCCAGCTCCTGGGCGATGGCATGGCCCATCAGACCACCGCCGATGACTCCAATGGTCTTTGCCGGCATGAAATGATCCCCCCTCACAGGACCGGTTCGACGCCTCGCCGCCTAGTATACGACAATGGCGATCAACAATTCAACGGAACTATACTATGTTGTAGATTACGGGGCGGCAGGCGGGAGGAGGGGGTATGGCAGAAACGACTGGCGGAGAGGCGATCGCCCGGATTCTGGCGGCCAACGGAGTCGAGCATGCGTTCGGGCTGCCGGACGGTACCTACCTGGCGCTGCTGACCGGTTTTCGCCGGCATCGCATCCAGCTTCTGACCCCGCGCCACGAATCCACGGCGGCGCACATGGCCGGGGCCTATGCCCGCTTGAGCGGCCGGCTCGGCGTCTGCATCGCCAGCAACGGACCCGGTGTGGCTAATGTGCTGCCGGGGGTTGCGGTGGAGAACGCCGAGGGCAACCGCGTCCTGCTGATCACCAGCTGCCGGCGATCCGGGATCAGCTATCCGGACCGCGGCGGGGCTTACCAGTGCTTCGATCAGGTGCGGGTAACAGAGGCCATCAGCAAGTGGTCGGTTGTTGTCCCGTCGGCGGGGCGCCTGCAGGAACTGCTGGTGCGCGCCTTGCAGCGGAGCTACCATGGGCGCCCTGGCGTCGTTCACCTCGACGTGCCGGAGGACATGATCAACGGGAAAATGGCCGCCAGGGGCACGCCTGCCGCGCTCCGCCAGGAGCCGGCTGCAAAGGGAGCGGATCCCCAGCTCGTGGAGAAGGCCGCGGAGCTGCTGGTCTCAGCGAAACTGCCGATGATTCACGCCGGAGGAGGGGTCATCCACGCCGGGGCCTTCGCCGAAACGGCCAGGCTCGCCAAGATGTTGCACGCGCCGGTGCTCACTTCCTGGAGCGGCCGCGGCGCGGTGGCCGAGACCTCTCCCCTGGTCTGGCCCATGACCTTGATCAAGGCCTGCGATCTGGTGCGCAACGCCGCGGACGTGGTCCTCTGCCTGGGCTCCCGCCTGGGCGAAACCGACTTCTGGGGCAAGCCCCCGAGCTGGCGCGCCGCGGAAAAGCAGTCCATGATCCGCGTCGACCTCGACGAGCGGGCACTCGATCTCAACCGTCCGGCCAGCCTGGCGATCCAGGCGGACGCCGGGGTTTTTCTACGGCAGCTCGGCGAAGCCGTAGAGGAGCGCGGCGATCACCGCCCCTCAGCCGAGCGGGTGAAGGCGGTAGGGCGATTGGCCCGCGAGCGTGACCTGCTCCGCGCGCAGCTGGACGAGCGGCTGCAGGATCGGGGCGTGCCCATGCTCACGGCCCAGGTTCCGGTGGCCTGTCAGGAGGTGTTCGAGGAGGATGCGGTGGCCGTGTTCGACGGCGGCAACACCTCCGTGTGGGGGCATTTCTATCATCGTGTGCGTACGCCCAACTCCCTGCTCTCGACCCCGCACTTCGGGCACCTGGGAGCGGGCCTGGGTCAGGCGCTGGGGGCCGCAGTGGCGAGGCCGGGCAAGCAGGTGTACTGTATCATCAGCGACGGGGCCTTCGGATTCCACATGCAGGAAGTCGAGACGGCGGTGCGCCATGGCCTGCCCATCGTGTTCGCCGTGATCTGCGACCGGCAGTGGGGAATGGTCAAGATGACCGAGCAGTTTGCGCTGAAACCCGTCAAGACCCTGATCCGCAAGTCGCTGAGCCCCGAGGAGTTGATCGGCACCGAGCTGGGCGAGATTGACTTCCACAGGCTGGCCGAAGCCATGGGAGCCCACGGCGCACGGGTGGCTGACGCCGCGGAGCTGCGGCCGGCGCTGCGAGCCTGCCTGGACTCCGGAAAATGCGCCGTGCTCCACGTGGACGTGGACCGGGTAAAGCACCTGTGGGCTCCGGGCCTGCAGGACTTCAAGCGCATGCACCAGGAGCCCGCGGCGCGCCGACGCAGCTTCGGGGCCGGAGAGTGAGCGACCGCTTTGCCTATAAGTGGATTACCGGTCCCTGCTCCATGTCCGCGATAAGGAACTGGATGAATTCGACCAGCTTGTGGAACTGCCGCTGCTCCAGCTGAAAAAGCACCGCGGCGAAGTTCTGCTTGAGCTGCTTTTTATAGAACTGCAGTCCCGTCAGTTCATAGGACAGGATGTTGTGGAACACCGGACTCAGGTTGAACAGCAGAGAGTGCTTCATGTAGGGTCCCCGTGGCTTTTCCAGCTTGATCTGGTCGTAAATCCGATTGGCCTGCTCGTACAGCTCGATCCGCTCCGGCTGCCATTTGCGGAAATACTCGGACGCCCTCTGCTTGGTAAGCTCGATCTGGTTCCTGCTGAAGTAGTACTTGTTGAAGGCATACGGTTTGTCGCTGCGCTCCAGGCTTTAAGGCGATAGTCGGTTATCTCGTG
>MIBK01000009.1:11286-12998 GCA_001829505.1 Spirochaetes bacterium RBG_16_67_19
GCCCTGATGGATGTATTTGATGAAGATATTTTCCATGATGCTGCTATTCCAGCGACTTCTTGAAGCCAATGTGCTTCTGGGCATTATAGCCTGCTGATTTGTAGAACGAAACGGCGTCTTTTCGGTCGGCCTCGGTGATGAAAAGAATTTGAGAGCATTTCCATTCGCGCGCCTTCTTTTCCAGCTCGCTTAACAGCGCCTTGCCGATGCCATGGCGTCGGAAGCCGGCATCGACAACCAGGTTTTCCATCACGAGAAAGGGTTTGCATTCTCCGTACAATTCATCACAGACGATGCCCATCACCGAGCCGACCACCACTTCATCCATTGTCGCGCAGAGGAGGATGTATTTGGGATTCGAGGCAAGCTCTTCGTACCTGGCCTTCATCCTGTCGAGGCTCGACGCTTCATCCCAGAACTGCCTGTGGAGCCGGGCCAAGGCCTCCAGGTCGCCTGGCAGCAGCTTCCGAATCTTCATAGGCTCTTCGAAAGCCAGCAGGCCTGTTCCGTCGCGAAGCCCAGGCGCCGGTAGAAGGATTGGGCGCCGTGGTTGCTCACGGCGCATATCCCGTAGATCGCCTGGATCCGGCTGCGCCTGGCCCAGTCGGCGAGAAAATCCATCATCCGCTCCGAGACATGGATCTCATTGAGCCAGAGGTAGTCCCCGCCGCTCTCCAGCCCCGCGCCGACGTTGAAGAAGGCAAAGCCCACCGGCTCGGCGCCATCCCCTTCGGAGAGCACCAGCAGTTTCGCCGGGCTGCCCGGCTGCAGGACACGGGCCAGCGAGGCGCGGACGTCTGAGTCCGGCAGCTGGGCGCGCAGTAGCTCCAGGAGCGCGTCCAGCCGGGGAATGGAATCCAGGGTGTCGTGCAGGGTTACGGCGAGCATCGGGCCTCCATGCGTGCTCAGGATGCCGCAGGGGCCTTCTGCCGTCAACACGGTCTACCATTGCAGCCGCGCCGCGGCGGTGCGACAATAGAAGGATGGCAAAGAAGAGCGGGATGCGGGAACTGCTGGCCTACCAGTTGGCAGGGCATGGAGCGCACATCTCCTTCGCGGCGGCGGTCAAGGATTTCCCCTTGGAGCTGGCGGGCAGGCGGGTGCCGCACCTGGAGCACACGGCCTGGGGCCTGGTCTACCACCTGCGCATCGCCCAGTGGGACATGCTGGAGTACGCTCGCGGAGGCGAGCACGAATCCCTGCCTTATCCTTCCGGCTATTGGCCGAAGACGGACGGGCCGCGGGACGCGCAGGAGTGGGAACAGGCGGTTCGCGGCTTTGGCCGCGACCTGAAGGCCCTGCAGCGGATGGTGCTGGATCCGCAGCGGGACCTCTACGCTCCGCTGCGGCCGGACAGCGACTGGAGCCTGCTGCAGCAGGCCACCATGGTCCTGGACCACAACGCCTACCACGTCGGCCAGCTGGTGGACCTGCGCATGCTGCTGGAAGTGCCCGTGCGGGACTGGTAGCCGCTCCTCACAGCTCGGCCAGCTCGATCGGCAGGCGGGACAGCGCCGCGCGCGCGGCGGCATAGGCCTTCCTGCTGGAGTTGGCGTGGCTGCCCAGGGCCCAGGCCAGGTGGGGGTAGGCTTCGGGGTGCGGCGGGGCGTGATAGTGCTTGCCCTCCACTGCGGCCAGGCCGATCAGGAATCCCTGCGAGCTGGCGCAGGACAATTCCGCGCAGGAAGGCAGCCGGACCACCCGGGCCTCCC
>MIBK01000009.1:13073-15663 GCA_001829505.1 Spirochaetes bacterium RBG_16_67_19
GTCGGGCGGCCGCCAGCATGGGCTGCACTCCGCTGTAGAGCTGGAACATCTCCGCGAAGCCGTCGTCCAGTCCCAGGCGGCCGTTCACCTCGATGACCTGCACCCCGTCCTTGCCGACGCGCATCTCCACCGCGAATCCCGCATCGACCAGGCCCACCGTGCGCACGGCGGCCTCCGCAACGCCGCGCATAAGCTCCACGGCGGCCGGAGCCGACTCCGCCGGCAGCAGGTAGCCCTCGAAGAAGAATGGCGGATCGCGGCTGAGAACCTGCTCCAGGACGCCGAAGCTGCAGGCTCTGGTGCCGATCAGCAGTCCGTCGCATTCCACCGGCTGGCCTTCCGCGAAGCCCTCCACCAGGAACTGGCGAAAAGGATCGCAGCCCGTCTCCAGGCCGGCAGCCCGCGCGAAGCCGGCCAGGCGCTGCAGGTCGGCCGAGCCGGGGAGCCTGCGCTGCAGGCCGGCGACGGCCTCTTCCACCTCCTGCTCCGCCGCCACCAGGCTCACCAGCCGCGACATCGACGAGGCCACCGCTTTCAATACGAGCGGGTAGCCGTGCTCCCGGGCGAAGCGGCGCACCTGGGCAGCCTCCTGCACCAGGGCGAACGGCGGCACGGGCACACCGGCCTCGGCCAGTAGGCGCCGGGAGAGGTACTTATTCACGCAGGCATGCACCGCTTCCGGCGGGGGTGCGCTCAGGCCCAGCTCCCGAGCCAGCAGCGCCCCGGTCGCCAGGCCGACCTCCGACTGCAGGAAGATGCCCGCCGGGGCCCGGCGGTCAAAGCGCCGGCGCAGGACCTCCAGGCTTTCGGCCACCCGCTCCGGGGCGGGCAGCTCCAGCAGCTCGTCGAAGGCCTGATCGTGCTGCGCGGCGGGGAGCTCGTCGGCCAGCAGCAGGCGCAGCGGGCGGCCGGCTGCGGCGGCCGCGATTTCCCGCGCCGGGAATCCCTCCAGGTATGGGTAGAGCACCAGCAGCGTGGGCGAAGCCTCCGAGGTGCGGTTCAATCGACGATGAAAAGCCTGGCTCCGGTCTTGGTGAAGGAACGGTGGGGATTGATGTCCTCCGCCACCTGGTAGCTGGAACCGGCTTTCAGAACGAACTTCCTGCCGTCGTCCAGCTCTATAACCAATTCCCCTTCCATTACCAGCAGGACGTGCCCTTTCTTGCACCAGTGGTCGGCCACATACCCGGGAGTGTATTGCACCATGCGGACGCGGATGTTCCCCTTTTCAAAGGTCCGCCAGAACGCTTCGCCGGTTTTTCCGGCGTGTTTGGTGGGCGAAACCGAGGCCCAGTCCACGACGCAAAAAGGCACCTCTGCGATTTTCATTGGCTGCTATCTCCTCGAGCTTATTTTGCCGCTTCCTGAACGATGGCTTCAAGGCGGCGCTGTCGGGTTGCCTGGCTCTTGGCGGTCAGGAGCCAATGCAGGAGCTGCTTTTTTCTGGAGTTCGCCAAGCCCCGAAATCCGGCCAGGGCCCCTTTCCGCCTTCGCAATGCCTTCGCCAGTTCCTTGGGGAGCAGGTCCGTGCGCTCCCTGGCGATCGCCGCCTGCCATTGACCGTTCTGCTGGGCCTCGGCCACTTTTTCCAAGCCGGCCTTGGTCATCATGCCGTCCTGGGTCAAGCGCCCGACCCGGTTGATGTTGGTGATCGACCAGATGCTGCCGGCCCGGCGCGGGGTGAAGCGGAGCATGAAGCGCGAGCTGTCCAGGGTCTTGGACAGATGATCGATCCAGCCGAAACAAAGCGCCTCTTCCTGGGCTTCGCTCAAGGAAAGAGAGATCTGGCGGGTTTGGCGAGGGCCTTTCTTATAGAGCACCAGCCAGGCCTCCGAAACCCGGTCGTAGTGCGAGCTGAGCCACGAACGCCATTCGTCCCGGCTGTTGAAGGTCAACACGGCAGCGCTACGCCTTATTTCCTGCTGCTTTCTTTGACGCGGAATTTGACGATTCTCTCGATCAGCTTCAGCGGCAAAGGCGCATCCAAGGGGAATTGCACCGCTCCCTTGGAGCTCTTATATTTCGACAGCTCTTTCTGGAATGCCTCGATCCCGCTTGGCGTCGGATAGAACCCGATATGCTTTGGGTAGGCGGCAAAATGAACCAGGTTACCATTCAGGTAGAAGGTGGGCATTTGGTAGCTGATCTTCTCCTGGGCTTCGGGAGCGACCCGCCGGATAAGGGCTCGGAGCTGTTTCAGCCTGGCCTGGATGTCGCCCGGAAAAGATTTGATATATTCATCGATGGTTTGATACTGCTTGTTCACCGAAGTCCCCTTTCTCAATGTGACTTACCAGATCCTGAACAAACCTTCTTGCCGGTACACCGTCCACCACGTCGTGGTCGAAGGTAATGGTCAAATGCAGGATTTCCCGTATCGCCACTTCCGAATCGACGACCCAGGGCTTGCGGGTGAGGGAGCCAAAGGAAACCGCGATGCTGTGCATGTTGCGGGTCGGGACGATCCAGCCGGCGGACCTGCCGATCGCATTGACGGTGGTCACCGTTACCGTCCCGGAATGCCTCTTGGCCCGGAAGGGATTGCCGAAGATGCTTCTCATCAGCAACAGCCGGATCCCCTGGGGGAGCA
>MIBK01000010.1:0-3095 GCA_001829505.1 Spirochaetes bacterium RBG_16_67_19
CCCAATCTGCAGGTAAGCCCGAAACTGATCCGTGCCGCTGGCCCCTGTAGCCCGATAACGCATGGAAATAGATTCCAGGCCTGCGAGGTCCGCCAGTCCCTGCCCCGGCGCAAGGGGGATCTGGGTGCCCACCCACTCCCCGGCTCCCAGGTCGAAATCCAGCACCAGGTTTTCGGAAGCCACGTACGGCCCGGGCTTGGAGCCGGTTTCATAGGGCAGGCTTTTATAGGTGAGTATCCCCCGGTCGGCGGCGGCCAGAACACCCGGTGCCACAATTGCGTTGGCCGGAGGAGCCGCCGGCCAGGCGGTGGACTCGGAAAGGGAGATCTCCCGGCCCTGCCCTTCCATCCCCAGCAGGCGCATGCGGCCCGTGGTGTCCGGGTTGGTGAAGCCGACCGCCGCACTCACCTCGTAGCGCAGGGGGCCCACCTCCCCCCGCAGGCCGGCGGAGATCAGGGCACTGCCCGTGCGCTCGTAGGCTTCCTCCGTATAGGTGCCCGGCACCACGTTCCAGCGCAGGCCGGTGGCCACCTGCAGGGTGTGGGCGTCGCCCAGCGGGATGGTGTTGCCCCAGATGAACAGCAGGTCCCCGTTGCCCGCCAGGGCCTGCTTGCGCCGGAAGCTGATGACCAGGCGGTCATCCGGGGCGATCTCGGTCAGAAATTCGACCGCTCCCAGGCTGGGATCGAACTCGAAGCGGTTCTCCGTCACGCCATTGCGCAGCACCTGCACCGAACCGGGCACCACGTCGGAGCCCAACCCGAAGGAGCTCACCGGGGTGAGCAGGCTCACGCGCACCTGGTGCTGCAGGTAGCCGGCGCCGGGATCCGCGTTGGGGCCGTACAACAGGTTGTCCGGATCGAAAACCACAGGGATCAAGTCCTCATCCAGGAAGGGATAGAGGTTGCGCAGGTTGCCGCGCAGGTCCGTATCGCGATAAGCGCTCAGGTAGTCGGTCCCGGGGGTGAGGCGGAATTTCACATCGTGGATCACCCTGCTGTCCGGGTTGCCCTTCTTCAGCACCTGCACGCGGATCCGCGAAGCCTCCTCGGGCACCACTGCGGGAGTAGCGTAGGCGCCCAGGATCTCGAAGGGGGAGAACTCCCCCGGTTTCCATAAACGCAGACACAGCTTGCTGCCGTTGATCGTCACTTTGCGCTCATCCATGTCGCGGCCAAGATAAGAATCGAGCGTGGGGTCGTCCCACTCGAAATTATCGTAGGGCAGGCTCAGATCGAGCAGAAGCCCGGTCGCAGCTGGCAGAGCGGCTGCCCCCAAACCGGGGTCGCCCACCTCGGCAACGCCCACCCTGTAATACACTAAAACCGCTCCCGCGGAAGCCTTCTTCAGCGTTACCGTTCCGCCGGCCGCATCGAGGTTGGCGTCATCGACGGTGGCCAACCGATAGTTCCGGAAGCCATCGCTGTACGCCCCATCCGGGTCCTCCAGGTAGACCTGCAGGTCCTCGACTCCGGCGTCCGGCAGCCGGAAGAAGCGGCCGCGGATGAAGGCGTCCAGGTCCAGGTTGCTCTCCTCGACCCGGTTCTTGCCCAGGAAGATCGCCTCCGCGGGCTCGTTGTTGTCGTAGCGCAGCATGAGCTGGTGGCTGGAACGGCCGGCTCCCATCAGCGCCGAGGCGCCCAGGGAGCTGGAGCCCGTCTCGGGGACCTCCAGGAAGGGGTACGGGTCCACCGCCACCTCGCGGTTGCCGACCAGGACCGAGCGGAAGAACTCTCCTTCCATGCCCCGGTACCCGGCCAGCCAGTAGTTCTTGTCCCACCAGGTGTAGTCGTAGCTGGGGTTCTCCACGAAATCCCAGACCACCGAGGATTCCAGGAAGAAGCGCTGCCGCAGCCAGATCGTGAAGGTGAGCCGGGGGAAGTTGCGGAACACCGGGGGCCACAGCGAGCCGAAGCCGGGGAACTCCTCAGCGTAGACCAGGCCCTCGGGGGTGATCACCAGGCCCAGGGCGGCGGCCAGCTCGGTGCGCCAGCTTCCCTCCAGGACGAAATCCACCTCCGAATCGCCGATCTGCGCCGAGAACAGCGTAGGCGGCGCCTCCCCTTCGGGGAGGGCATACGGCAGCGACGGAAGGGCTTGGGCGAACACCGGCCCCCCGGGGGCGAGCAGCAACGTGAGCAGCGCGGCCAGGAGGGTAGCCTTCAACAGTCCACAACGTATCACATGTACAGTCGAAAAAAAACATGACATAATGCCCCGCCATGGAGCCCGAGCGCGCCAGGGCCGCGGCGGTGGCCGCGCGCCTGCTGGCCAGTCCGGCGTTGGCCGGCTTGAGCCCGCTGGAGAAGGAGGAGCAGGCCCTGCTGCTCCTGCGCTCCCGGGCGGCGGAGATGGCCGGGCTGCTGGAGAGCCAGGGCCACCTGCCCGGGCTTTCCTGGGAGCAGGCCCGCGCGCTGCTGGTGGAGGAGCTGCGCCGGGCGACGGACCGCGAGCTGGAAGGGCTTCCGCAAACCCTCGCGGCGCGGGACGGAACCTTCCCGTTCGCCGCGTCGCTGCAAAGCGCTCCCATCCAGGGCGAGCGCTGCCGCGAGGAGGTGGCCTCCCTGCTGGCGCGGCTCCTGGAAAACGAGCGCGGGCGGGCGGCCCTGTGCCCGCCGCTGGCCGCGGTCGTGCGCGATCTTCCGGGCCGCTACCTGCCGCTCTGCTACGCGCACCGGAAGTACGTCCACTTCGAGCTGGCCAAGGTGGAGCGGCTGCGACTGGAGCCCGGGGAGACGTCTTCCCTGGTGCGGGCCGCCCTGCTTCTGAGGGCGGGGATTTTCCTGGACGCTCAGGAGGAGCCCGGCGGGCTGGGGCCGCGCTACGCCGCCGAGGCGCAGGCCCTGCTGCGCGGGCGGCTCAAGAGCCTGCCCCAGGCGGTGCTGCGCAGCGCGGCGATGAGCCACCTGCCCTGCCGGGGCAACCCCCTGCTGCCGGCCAGCGCCCGGCTCACCGCCCTGTTCGCCGCGGCCGCGCGCGCGGGGGCGGCCGGGTCGGTGCGCGGGGCGCTGCCGGCCGAGGCGAGCTGGTGGGGGGTGGCCCTGCGCAACGCCGCCTTCCTCGGGCTGGACGAGTCGATGTTGGAGGAGATGCGC
>MIBK01000010.1:3180-3805 GCA_001829505.1 Spirochaetes bacterium RBG_16_67_19
GGCCGTGGCCCAGGCCCTGCTGGAGGACGTGTCCGTGCTGGCCGCCTGGCCCGCCGCGACCCGCCAGGCGGTGCGCCTGGCCGGTTTTTTCCTGGACCTGTACTTCGCCAGCGAGTTCCTTGCCCGGCTGGGACTGGCCCTGGGGGAACGGCGGGCGGGCGTCTACCTGGGCCGCGGCAGAGGCTGGCTGGATTTCCTGGCCGGCGCGCCGCTGCTGGTGCTGGCCTCCGGGCCCTGGGCGGTGGACCTGCTTTTCGGCACCGCGCTGGGCACCACCGGGTTGCTGGCCGCGGCCCGCACGGCGCGCGCCCTGCGGCTGCTGCGTCCCGCCCGCCTGGTCCTCGGGTTGCGGGAACGGTTCCCCGGCATGGCTGTCCGCTACGCCTCCCTGCTGGCCCTCCTGGGCTCGGCGGTGCTAGCCCTCGGTCTGGCGGCCGCGGCCCTGAGCGGGCCCGCTCGGCCCGGGCTGGAGCGAGAGCTGGGCCGCCGGCAGGCGCAGACCGCGGCCAGGCTTCTGGCGGGAGGGGCGCGCGCGCGCAGCCCGGCCGCGCTGGGCTCCGCCGACCCGTCCCTGCTGGTGGTGCGCGAAGGGCAGGCCACGCTGTACAGCCGGCATGCCGACGAG
>MIBK01000010.1:3901-4113 GCA_001829505.1 Spirochaetes bacterium RBG_16_67_19
GCCGAAGCTGCCGCCCAGGACCTGCTGTTCCAGCTCCTCGTGCTCCTGCTCCTGGCGGTATTGTTCGGGTTCTACGCCCCGCACTTCGCCCGCGTCGTGACCGATCCTTTGGAGGTGATGCGCCGCGGCCTGGCGGAGGACGGTTTCAACCGGCAGGTCAGCCTGCCCGAGGACCGCCGCGAGGAGGAGGTTTTCCGCCTGGCCCGGGAGTA
>MIBK01000010.1:4270-4374 GCA_001829505.1 Spirochaetes bacterium RBG_16_67_19
GGAGAAGCGCCAAGTCGTGCAGTCCGTGAAGCACAAGGTGCAGCACAAGTTCAAGATCTCGATAGCCGAGGTAGACCTGCAGGACTCGCTGCGCTATTCCCAGA
>MIBK01000010.1:4597-5355 GCA_001829505.1 Spirochaetes bacterium RBG_16_67_19
GCATCGCGTAGTAGTTCAGCCCGGAATAGTAGATCTTGGTGAACACCGAGAAGGCGATCTCCTCGGCGGTGGTCTGCAGATTGATGTAGCAGCCGTACTCGTAGCTGATCTTCAGCATCTCCTCCAGCCGGCTGCGCACGAACTCGGCCATGGAGGGGGAAAAGGAGAAGGTGTAGGCCACCTCCAGGAAGCGGCTGCCGCTGTCGATGAAGAAGCCGGCCTGGAAGCCCTCGTCGTTCTCGAAGCCCGCGGAGTAGCTCTCATTGGAGCGCTGGGTCTCCTGGATGCGATAGCCCAGCTCCTTCAGGATGACCTTCACCCGGCGGATGCGCTCCTCCATGACCTTGGAGTTCTTCATGTCCATGCCTTACCACCCTCCGGCCAGCCTGTCCGCCAGGGCCCGGGGAAGGCCGGCGGCCAGGATTTTGCCTTGAGTCTTTTCGATCGGGTACGGCACCCGGTAGTGTTCATACACCTCTTCCGCCTCGTCCAGCACCCCGAAGGAAGCCAGGGCCACGCGGTCGCGGGGCTGCCCCACGGATCCCGGGTTGATCAGGTAGCGCATCCCCGGGCGCAGCTGGAAGCGCTCCGGCGGCGGCACGGCGCGGCCTTTCTCGGGCACGATCACCGGCACGTGCGTGTGCCCGAAAAAGCCCACCTGCGCCCGCGGGAAGCCGTCCCGCAGGAAGCGGAAGGCCTTCTCCGCGTCCCGGGCCTGGGTCAGGTACTGGTCCTCGTCGGCGGGCGAGCCGTGACAC
>MIBK01000010.1:5455-8832 GCA_001829505.1 Spirochaetes bacterium RBG_16_67_19
CCCGGGCCACCTCGTTGAACCAGTCCAGGTTCTCCGGGTCGGCCACGGTCTTGTCATGGTTGCCGCGCACCGCGAAGGCGGTCAGCGCCGCGATCCGCTCCAGGCAATACCCGGGATCGGCGTTGTAGCCCACGGCGTCGCCCAGAAAGAACACCTGGTCCACCTGCAGCTCCGCCAGCCGGCTCTCCACCGCCTCCAGGGCTTCCCGGTTGGCGTGGACGTCGCTGAGTATCGCCACCCGCATCGCCTCCAACATAGACGATTATCCGGGGGGCGGCAAGTCAGGAGTGGCAGCGCCGTCCCCGACTGCCCGGGGCAGATAGTCCGCGTTGATGTTCCAGGCCGCGCGGTAGATGTTCTGCCGGACCTGGCGGCTCTCCCGCGAAAGGCTGCGCAGGATCTCTTTCATTAATATGCGCTGGTTCAAGTGCTTGCGGGGGCAGGAGCCGGCCATTACGGGCAGGGGGTAGCGCCGCGCCAGGCGCTCCACATCGCGCTCTTCCACCTCGCACAGCGGGCGGATGATGGACAGCTGGCCTCCGAAGAAGCTCTGCACGGGCATCATGGTGGAGAACTCCCCGCGGAAAAAGAGGTTCAACATGGTGGTCTCCACGACGTCGTCCAGGTGGTGCCCCAGGGCCACCTTGGCGGCCCCCAGACGCTTGGCCTCGTCGAACAGGATGCGCTTGCGGTTGCGCGAGCAGATGTAGCAGCTGAACGCCTTGCGGTAGCCGGGCGGGTGGATGTGGGCCGGGATGATCCGCAGGGGGATGCCCAGGCCGTCCAGGAAAACGCGTAAAGCCTCCAGCGCTTCCGGGGCGGCCGGATACTGCCTCCAATCGATGAAAGCCGCCGACAGGGCGTAATTGACCTGCACCCAGCGCTTGCGCTCCACCAGGGCGGCGCAGAGGGCCAGCGAGTCCTTTCCCCCGGACACGCCGATCAGCACGTGGTCCCCTTCCCGGATCATGTCGAAGCGATGGATGCCCCGCCCCGCCTTCCTGGCGAAGGCGCTCAAGGCGCGCGCGGCCTGCGTAGCCGCGACCACTACCGGCACTCCAGCAGCCGGATCCCGCCCAGGCGTTCCAGCACGGCACCCAGCTCCGGATCGGCCTCCGCGATCAGGCAGACCCTGCGCAGGGCACGGCCGAAACCGCGTACCGTGGCTTCGCTGAACACGCTGTCCGTCTCGGTGAAGGGCCGGTTCTCCCTGGCGTCCAGCACGGGCAGGTCGATCTCGAAGGAGATGGGCTCCGGGATGTCGATGATGACGTGCCAGGCGGGTACGGGGCGTCCCAGGGCGCGGGAGGCCTCGCGGGCGATGGCCTGCTCGGCGGCCAGCCGCTCGGGCAGCGCCGCCAGGCGTCGGCAGGCCGGGTCCTCCGGGTCCAGCGGCCGGCTGGCCACCTGCTTGAACAGCCGGCGGCGCGCCACCCGCCCGGCCAGCTCCAGGGGGGGGAAGCTGCTGCGCGCGGCCAGGGCGAAGAACTCCTGGTCGTCCAGCCAGTACAGCTCCTCCGGGCGAAGGGCCCCCTCCTCCAGGGAAAGCAGCACGGCCTTCTTGATCATGGCCGTGGCGATGCGCACGGTCTTGTGCCAGTACACGCTGCGGTACATCAGGTACTTGGAGAACAGGATGCTCTCCACGGCGGTCAGGCCCTTGCGGGTCACGCCCAGGCCCCCCGGCAGTGCGCGCAGCTCGGCCAGGGCGAAATCCACGTCCTGCACTCCGTGCGGCACTCCGCAGAAATAGGCGTCCCGGTTCAGGTAGTCCAGCTTGTCCGGGTCCAGCACGCCGGAGAGCAGGCGGCGGTAGAAGCCCAGCGCCTCGCCGCCCGGGCCGGGCCGGTGGGCGTCCACGATGGCGGCCACCAGCTCCGGGTCCACTCCCGCCTCGCGCCGCAGCACCCCGGAGACCTCCTGCCGCAGCAGCCCCTGGGCGGTCAGGGATTCGTGGCTGGCCACCTTCAGCTCCTTCAGGGAGTGGGCGAAGGGATAGTGGCCCAGGTCGTGCAGCAGGGCCGCGCACAGGAAGGCGCGCACCGCCTCCGGCTCGCGGGCGGAGTCGGGCATGCCCCCCGGCCCCTGGGCCAGCAGGTGCAAGGCCAGCCGGCGGGCCAGGTGGAACACTCCCAGGCTGTGGCTCAGGCGCGTGTGGGTGGCCCCCGGGTAGACCAGGTAGGTCGGGCCCAGCTGGCGGATTCCGTTGAGCTTCTGGAAGGCCGGCAGGGCGACCACCCGCAGCAGCCCCGGGGACAACAGGATGTTGTTCCAGACCGGATCCTTGATCGGCTCCGAATAATCGCGGATCAGGTGATCCAGGGCGCCCATTCTGTAGGCACTATATAGGGAGTTTGACCTGTAGGGCAACATCTGATAGAACAGGGGGGTGCGGCACTGGTGGCTCGCTGCCTGCATTCCGCTCCTTTTCGCGGCCTGCTCCCGTCGTCCGGCCCCTGCCTCCGGCGGTGATGCGGCCAGGGCGGCTCCCTCCGCCCCCTCCAGAACGCAACTCGACCGGCCTGCCCAACCAGCCCAACAGCGCGTCCAGCCCCGTCCGGCGCTGCCGCCGGTGTCCCCCGAACAGGTCATCCTCGCCCAGCCCGCGGCGCGTCTCCTGCCGGAGGATTTCGACATCGGACCGCTGGGCGACCGGGTGGGCGGAAGCCGCACGGAGCGGATGGCCCGCGCGGTGGCGATCCGTTTTCTGGCCGGGCTGGGCGGCGGCAAGGTGCCGGACGTGGAGCTCCTGCCGGAGCGGCGGGAAGAGCTCTCCCGCTCCTTGCAGCACTATCTGGACCGGCAACTCCTGCCCTCCCGCTATCGCCTCGGCCCCTTGATCGAGCTGGAGGACGGCAGCTTGCGGTGCCGGGTGCGCCTGTTCGGCAACCCCGGCTCCGGCTCCGGAGAGCTGTACCTGAGCATCGCGGATGGAAGGTGGTACGTGGCCGACCTCCAGGCGGGATTGGCCGTCCTGGGCGTCGCGGCCCCGCGCCGCACGGGAAAATACTTGCCGACGGAGGCTCGATGAACCGATCAGAGGCTCTGCAGCTGCTGGGTGAGCAGGTTTCCAGCGACTGGCTGCGCAAACACAGTCTGGCCTCGGCCTCAATCATGGAGGCCCTGGCCCGCCGCCTGGGCGGCGACCCCGATTCCTGGTGGATCGCGGGCCTGCTGCACGACCTGGATTTCGACCAGACCCAGGACCCCGCGCGGCACGGCTTGATCGCCGCCGAGCTCCTGCGCGCCCGAGGCCTCCAGGAGGAGCTGGTCGCCGCGGTGCTGGCCCACAACGCCGAGGGCCTGGGGCTGGAGCGCCGCACCACCCTGGACTTCGCCCTGACCTGCGCCGAAAGCGTCACCGGCCTGATCGTGGC
>MIBK01000010.1:8935-9884 GCA_001829505.1 Spirochaetes bacterium RBG_16_67_19
GCTGTGCGAGCGGGCGGGCCTGGGCCTGGAGGAGTTCGCCGCCCTGGCCGTGGCGGCGATGAAGACCGTGGCGGGGGAGCTGGGGCTGTGATCCTGGCGGTCCTCCTGGGCGCGCTGCTGCTGCTGCCTGGCGGCACAGCGCGGGCGGACGCGCCCGCGGAAATCGACCGCGCCGTGCGGGAGCTCTCGGCCTTCGTGAGTCGCACCCTGCCCGATCGCGAGGGGGATACCCTGGTCGTCCTGCCGTTCCTTTCGGACCGGGGCGGCAGGGTGCTGCTGGGCGAGCGGCTGGCCGGAGAGCTGGAGCTGGCCCTGTCGCAGGCCTACCGGCGCGCGCGCGTGGGGGCCGCCCCCGCCGGCGGGAGCCGGACCTTCACCCTGATGGGCGAGCTGGAGCCTTACGCCTCGCGCCTGCGCGTGCTCTGCCGCCTGCTGGGTCCCGACGGCGCGCAGTTGGGCGCCGCCCGCGCCGAAATGAGCATGAGCGCCGAGCTCTCGGCCCTGCTGGTCCCCCCGGGCGGGCCCGACTACTCCGGGCAGGGACTGCACGGCCTGGGCCCGGAGGATTCGCTGGCGCAGGACCTGGACCCTCTGGAGCCCGATGACGCCCCCGGAGCGGAAGCCTACCTGGACGGCAGCGAGGGGCCGCTGGAGCGCTACCTGTCCTCCGGGGACATCGACCGCTTCCGCTTCTATGTCGCCCTGCCCGAGCCTGTCCACCTGGAAGTGCGCACGGCCCTGGACGCCCAGCTGGTCCTGTACCGCGAAGGGGAGCGGGTGCCTTTCGAGGTCCGGGGCAATCCCGCGGGAGCGGCCATCCTGTTCGAAGCCAGCCTGCCCCCCGGCTACTACATCGCGGAGCTGCTGGCCTTCAGCCCGGAGGTCGAGGGCCCATACACCGCGGTCTTTTCCGCCTCCGCCGCGTCGCCGGACCCCTTCGAGCCGGATG
>MIBK01000010.1:9936-10816 GCA_001829505.1 Spirochaetes bacterium RBG_16_67_19
CCTGGCCGCCGGGAACCCGGATTGGGTGGAGCTGGTTTCCTCGCCTCCGGGCTTCTACGTCCTGTTCACCGCGGGGCTGGCCGTGGACACCGGACTAGCCCTTTTTCGCGACGGCCGCCTG
The DNA here is from genome assembly GCA_001829505.1 of Spirochaetes bacterium RBG_16_67_19. GTDB lineage: Bacteria > Spirochaetota > Spirochaetia > SZUA-6 > DRHE01 > MIBK01. Next base: position 10,058 of record MIBK01000010.1, read on the forward strand.
CAGGTATCGGCCGACGAGGACGGCGGGCCGCAGTCCAATGCCTTCCTGGGCTTGTTCCTGGGCCCGGGCCGCTGGCTGGCCCGCGTGGACGGCCGGCCCCCGCTGGCAGAAGGCCGCTACACCCTGAGCTTCCAGGCGCTCTCCCCCGAGCTGATCCTGCCCCGGCGGGCGGCCCGGGAGATTTCTTTCGGCGACCGTCCGGTTTTCCTGCAGCTGCGGGTCCTGTCCGCGGGCAGGTACCGCATCCGCTGCCCCGGGGCGGGGGTCGAGCTGTACGCACTGCCGGCGATGCGCGGCCTGCCGGCGGAGGCGGCGCTCGAGCTGACAGCGGGCGACTACCTGCTGGCGCTGAAGGGGCCCGAAGGCCAGGCGGTCAGCCTCACCGTGACGGAGGAATAGGCATGGGAGTGAAGGTTGGCAGAATCGTCAGGGAGTTCCTGTTCCGGGGCCTGGCCGAGCAGCAGCTGGATATGAAGCTGCACGCCCACCGCCGGGAGCTCTCCGGCCGCACCGTTGCGGTGAAACCGGACCGCATCGAGGTGGAAATCACCTCCGGCGATCCGCGTTCTTTCGCCGTCGGGGACCGGGTGCGGGTCTACTTCCTGTACCAGAACAACTGGCACACCTTCACCTCCAACGTGGTGGAGAGAGGGGAGGCCCGGGTGGCGCTGGAAAGCCCGGAGGGGATCTACAAGAACCCCCAGCGCAAGTACGAGCGGGTGGCCATCGCCGAGGAGGCGGAGGTCTACTTCACCCTCA
>MIBK01000011.1:0-230 GCA_001829505.1 Spirochaetes bacterium RBG_16_67_19
TAGCGGCCGCGGGTGGCCGGCAGCTCGCTTTCCAGGTAGTTGGAGGCCAGGAAGCCCTCCAGGGCATTTGCCGACGGGGCGCTGCCCTCCGGGGTACCGCCCGCCGGGCCGGCCAGCAGGCCCAGCAGCACTTCGGCCTGGATTCCCATAGGAGGCCATTTTCCGGGAAAAACGTGAAATGTCAAAGGGGGCAAAAAAACTTGCGTTTTGGATAGGCCTGCTTTATGCTG
>MIBK01000011.1:243-7863 GCA_001829505.1 Spirochaetes bacterium RBG_16_67_19
ACTCCGGTGAACCGGAAAAACGCTCACTCAAGGGGGTTTCTATGAAACGCTTCGCTTGGATACTGGCGCTGGCCATCCTGCTGCTGCCGGTATTGGTATTCGCCCAGAAAGTGACCCTGGAGTTCGTGGTCTGGAACTACTCCCTGGAGACCATCCAGGACAACATCGCCCTGTTCGAGAAGGCCAACCCGAACATCAAGGTGAACGTCAAGGACTACACCTGGCCCACCTACCACGACACCATGGTGCTGCGCCTCAAGGGCAAGACCAGGACCGACGTTTTCTACAACGGCGAGGACTGGCTGCCCGAGTTCGCCGCCGCCGGCTGGGTGGCTCCTCTGGAGGACTACTTCCCCGAGGTCAGGAAGTACAAGGAGAAGACCGCGTCCTACGCCCTGGCCGACATGACCTACAACGGCAAGCTTTACGGCCTTTCCTACTACGCGGACCTGATCACCTTCCAGTACAACAAGAAGATCCTCAAGGACAAAGGGATCACCCCGCCCAACAACTGGGACGACGTGCTCAACGCCAGCCTGAAGCTGAAGGCCGGAGGCCTGCAGTTCCCCTTCGTCTACGAGTACGACGAGACGCTGCCCAACTTCCTGCAGGCCTACATCAGCCAGGTGTACGGCCGCGGCGGGGACATGTTCGACGCCCAGTTGAAGCCGCTGTTCAATGACCCCGACTCCGAGGCCTTCAAGCACCTGCAGTGGCTGCAGGACGCGGTGGTGAAGCACAAACTGGTGGCCTACGGCTCGCACGAGACCAAGGTGGACCTGGCCATGAACACCGGCCAGCACGCCTTCACGGTCATGTACAACTACATGCTGGCGGCCATGAACAACGTGGAGAAGCCCCTGACCGGCCAGTTCGACATGATCCCCATGCCGGGCGCCAAGCACGGGGCCCTCGGGTTCGCCAAGTTCTACTGCCTGACCGCCCAGGCCGCCAAGGACCCGGCGCGGCGCAACGCCGCCTGGAAGTTCATCGAGGCCTTCGGCGGCGGGGACTACAAGGTGGCCAAGCGCTGGGCGGTGGAGAAGGGCCTGGGCTTCGCGGCCCTGCCCCTGATGGACGACCCGGACGTGAAGAAAGCCTGGGCCAACTGGATCGACATGGAGAAGTTCAAGGCCCAGGCCAAGCTGGCCAAGAACGGCACGCAGACCGAGTGGATGGGCATGTGGAGCGGCTTCTTCCGCCCTCTGCTGGCCAAGGCGATCAACGGCGACTCCTCGGTCGCGGACGTGATGGACCAGGGCGCCAAGAAGTGGAACGAGTACAAAGAGCTGCTGGGTAGATAGTCCGCTTCCGTCCGACGATTCGTAGGGCCCGGGGAGCAATCGTTCCCCGGGCCTCTTACCAAAGGAGGAGCGCTTGCCCTCGAAGCTCGAGCTCAGCCGCTACCCGCTGCAATGGCTTTTCCCGGTCCTGATCCTGGTCGTCGTATTCACGGTCTACCCCTTCGCCTACGCCATCTACAACAGCTTCTTCCAGATCCTGTTGGTGCTGCCCACCAAGCCGTTCATCGGCTTCAAGAACTACGCCAACGTGGTGGCCAGCCCCTATTTCTGGGAGTCCCTGGGCAACACCCTCACCTTCGCGGCGATCACCGCTCCGGTCACGGTGCTGATCTCCCTCGGGGTGGCGCGCCTGCTGCTCACCAGGTTCGTGGGCCGGGGGGTGGTGCGGGCCCTGGTGCTCCTGCCCTGGGCCATCCCCGGCTCGGTGGCCGGGATCCTGTGGCTGTGGATTTTCCACGGGCAGTTCGGGGTGCTCAACGCCCTGCTGTACAAGCTGGGGATCATCGGCAGCTACATCCAGTTCACCAAAGACCCTCGCCTGGCCAAGGTCTGCGTCATGATCGCCCACGTCTGGACCCAGATTCCCTTCACCAGCGTGCTGCTGATGGCCGCGCTCACCACGGTCAACAAGGAGCTTTATGAGGCCGCGGAGGTGGATGGCGCGGGGGTCTTCCGCCGCCTGCTGTCGGTCACCATCCCCAGCGTCGCGGGGATGATGATCATCAGCCTGATCTACGAGCTGATCATCGGGATCACCGCCTACGACGTGGTCTACTCCCTTACCGGCGGAGGTCCGGGCGGGGCGACCACCCTGCTTTCCTACTACATCTGGAAGGAGTCCTTCACCCAGCTCAATTTCGGCACGGGCTCCGCCCTGGGGGTGCTGGTGGCCCTGCTGACCCTGGTCCTGATCACCACGATCCTGAAGGTGATCCCCAACCAGGTCATGGTGCGGGAGGGGGAATAGCGCCCATGGGCAAGAAGATCTTCGTCCACATCGCGGCCCTGGCGCTGCTGGCTTTCACGGTGGTGCCCCTGCTGCTGGTGATGATGGCCAGCGTCCTGCCCGACGCCTCCATCCTGTCCTTCCCGCCCCGCTGGTTCACCCGCCGGCCCACCTTGGCCTACTACGACTACATCTTCACGGGCCAGCGCCCGGAGGCCTATGAGCTGCGGGGCGCGGAGCGGGGCATGATCACCGAGGAGGTGCGCCAGGTCCCCCGCGGCATGGGGGTCAGCGCCACCGTGGCGGTGATGGTGATGGCGGTCAACATGGTCTGCGGCTCGATGGCGGCCTACTCCTTCGCCCGCCTGCGCTTCCGAGGCAAGGCGGCCACCTTCTCCGGGATCGTGATGTGCCGCCTCCTGCCCGCCGCGGCCCTGGCCGTCCCCTTCTACCTCATCATCCAGGGGCTGGGCCTGCTGGACACCAAGCTGGCCCTGGTCCTGGTGCACAGCATCCTGACCCTGCCCTTCACCGTGCTCATCCTGACCCTGTTCTTCCGTTCCATCCCCGTGGAGATCGAGGAGGCCGCCAAGATCGACGGCTCCGGCCCCTGGGGGACCTTCTGGCGCATCACCTTGCCCCTGTCAGCCTCCAGCCTGGTGGCCGTGGGGCTGTTCTCCTTCATGCTCTCCTATTCGGAGTTCCTCTACAGCAACATCCTCGGCGGCAGCGAGAGGACCCGCACCCTGCCGGTCATCATGGCGGCCCTGTCGACAAACACCGACGTGGCCTGGGGCATGTTCATGGCGGGCGTGTTCCTCACCCTGGTACCCACCCTGGTGCTGGTGATCCTGGTCTGGAACTTCGTGGTGGAAGGGATTGTTTTCGGAGGCAGCAAATACTAGCCATAAGCGGCAAGGAGAGACCATGGCCAAGAAGAGCGCATCCAGGACGAGGGCCAAGGCCCGCGCGTCGGCGCTGAAGGCCGGCGGCAAGGCCCGGCCGGGAGTCAGGTCGCCGATCGGCTCCGACCAGCTTCCCGTGGCCGTCAGCCACGGTTTCCCCGTTCCCGAGCACCCTTATTATCATCTGCGCCTGGCTTTCAGCCTGGAGGGCGCCGACCCCTATCAGATCCGGCGGGTCAAGGTCAACGGCCAGCGGGTGAGGGACTTCGAGACTTACCACGATTTCCGGTTCGTGAGAAACCAGATCCTCAAGCCCGGCGGGCACGGCGAGCTGTACGTGCGCTGGGACTGGAAGGCGAAGCAGATCGATGCCGTGGAGGTCCAGGCCGAGGGCGGCCCCAAGGGCGACCGCCCACTGGCCCTGAAGGCGCGCGCCGCGGCTCCGCCGTACGGGGGCTACTGGGACCCCGCCTGGAGATGGTACGCCAGCTTCGTGCTGAGCGAGACCGCGGGCCTGGAGCGGCGCGACGAGCCGGTGCATACCAGCCTGGCCGTGTACGCCGACCGCGTGCACGACCCGAAGCGGGAGGTGCGGGTGGTGTCCGTGGACCCCCTGTCCGGCCAGCAGCGAGAGGTGCCCAGCCAGGTGCACGAGGTGAAATACTACAAGGCCGAGGGGGTGAAGGCCGGCGAGGAGTACCAGCCCACCACCACCTTCCAGTTGAGTTTCTTCGCCGACGTGCCCGCCGGAGGCTCGCGGGTGTACCTGGCCTTCTATGGCAACCCCAAGGCCAAACCTCCCGCCTACTCCGACGGCCTGACGGTGAGCGGCCACGGGCCGGGCATCGCCATCGACAACCCCTTCTACCGGGTGGAGCTGCATCCCAAGAGCGGTTCCATCGACGAGATACAGTTAAAGATGGGGGTGGGGGGAAGGTTCTACCATCACCTGGAGACCAACGGCTCCCTGCACTGGAACCCCTGCTTCTACGCGCCGCCCAAGCCCTGGCTGCACGCCTCCGACTGGGATCCGCCCCCGGAGCACACCGTGCTGGTGGGGCCGGCCTTCGTGTCCACGCAGAGGAGCGGCCCCGTGGATCCTTATACGGAAGAGTCGCACATGGCGGTGACCTACCGCTTCTACTCCCGCACCCCGTGGATCTTTCTGTCCACCCTGCTTCAGGTGCGCAAGGACGTCGCGGCCAAGGCCCTGCGCAACGGGGAGGTGGTGCTGGACCGCAAGCTGGTGGACGAGTTCGCCTGGAGCGACCCGGAAGGGGGCGTGGGGCGCATGGCCATCACCGACGGGCCCCGCCACCCGAAGCACGCCAAGGTGCTGCCGGCCGACCTGCCCTGGGCCTGCTTCCTGAACCGCCGCGCGCGCTGCGGCCTGGGCATGGTGCAGGGCAAGCTGGCCGACTTCCGCCTGGACGGCGGCCTGCCCAAGATCTTCAACCGCTACCATTACCTGCAGTGGGGCAAGTGGGTGTACTTCTGCCGGCCGCTGGTCTACACCTTCGCCTCGGCCAACAACGCCCGCCTGGTGCCGGTCACCGCGGGGAACATGTACTACGAGGAGATGGCCCTGCTGCCCTTCCCCCTGGATCCCGAGAGGGAGGACTTCGACGCCCTGGAGCTGCTGCACCTGAAGCTGTCCCACCCCCTGGACGTGCAGGTGGTGGAGGACACCGACGCCCGCGCCCCCGAGGGCTGGGTGCCGCCGGTGCTGGTCCAGGAGTTCGAGGAAATGGAGGACGAGGAGTAGACCCCCCGCGGTCCTGATCCTCGTTGACTCTGCGCTGCTGCCTTCGTAAGTTTGCGCAGATGCCTCTGCTCATCCTGCTGGCAGGTATGCTTTCCGGCGTTTGCCTTCCGGCCAGGTCCCAGGAACCGGCCCTCGATGCCGATACCGCAGCGGCCATGGCCGTGCAGCGCAACCTGTCCCTCCTGGCCCGCCAGCTGGACGTGGCCGCCCGGGAGCGGGCCCGCAGCTCACGCTGGAACCTCCTGGTACCCACCCTTTCGGCCGGGGCTTCCCTGGCCCAGACCTACCCGGCGTCCGCAGGCCTGGGGGTCGGCCTGGAGGCCAGCCTGGGGCTCTCCGCGGCTTCCAGCTATCGGATGCGCGATGCCGTGCTGGCCTACGAGGCCGGCTTCCTGGACCTGCAGACCGCGCGGCGGCAGCTGGAGCGGGACGTGCGCATTTCGTTCTACAGCCTGATCGTCGGCCGCCGCCGCGCGGAGCTGGCCGAGCAGAGCATCGAGACCTCCCAAAGGAGGCTGGAGATCGCCAGGCAGAACTTCGAGTTGGGCCGGGTGTCCGAGCTGGACCTGCTCAACGTCCAGGTGGCCCTGGAGAACCTGCGGCCGGCCCTGGCCCAGGCCCGCCTGGACTACCAGATCGAGGAGATGCGCTTCAAGGATTTCCTGGGCCTGGACGCCGCGCGGGAGATCACCCTGGCCGGCTCCCTGGAGCCGGCATCAGGGCAGGCGGGGCTGGACGGACTGCTGCGGCTGGCGGACGGAAGCCCGCAAATCCAGGCCTTCCTGCGGCAGCGGCTTATTCTATCGAACCAGAAGAAGCTGGCGGTCACGGAGGAGTTCGCGCCGGTGCTCTCCCTGTCCTATTCCTACGACCCCGTGGAGAGCTGGTCAGCCCACAGCTTCAGGCTGGGCCTGGCCGTCCCGCTGGACTCCTGGATCCCCCGCTCCCAGGGCCGGCTGCGGGTGAAGGAAATCGAGGATTCGCTTGCCAGGCTCGAGCTGGAGCTGGCGTCAGCGCGACGCCAGCTGGAGATCCAGGTCCGGTCGCTGGCTCTGGGGCTCAGCAAGTCCCAGACCGGCATGGAGGCCGGACAGAAGAACGTGGAGCTGGCCGGCAAGGCCTACGAGCTGGCGGAGAGGGAATACCGGGCCGGGCTGGTCGACCTGCTGACGGTGCTGGAGGCGTATGACCGCCTGCAGGAAGCCCAGCTGGACAGGCTGGCGGAAAGCTTCAGCTACCAGGTCGGACTGCTGAACCTGGCTTTCCTGCTCGATATCGCCCCGACCGACTGGTGAACGAAGGAGAGGAGTAGTCTCTTGACCCGCACCCACTTCGCGGCGGCGCTGGCCGTCGCGCTCGGTTTTTCGATTGTCTCCTGCGCACGGCAGTCTCCGGCTCCGGCTCCGTCGGACCGCCAGGCCTCGGCGGGAGTCGCGGTGGAAGGCGTGCCTGCCTCGCTGGACGCCCGCCGGGGGCAGAGCGGTCCGGTGACGGAGGCCCGCCTCTCGGTGGAGCTGCGCACGATTTCCGTGGGCGGCAGGCTGCAGCCCCGCAATCGGGTGGCGCATGAGGTCATTGCCGACGGCTACATCCTGTCGGTGGACGTGCGGGAAGGGCAGCGGGTGAGCCGGGGCCAGAAGCTCTTCGCCATCGACAAGGACGAGCTGACCGGGCGCTACCGGCCCGTGGTGGTCTCCTCGCGGATCGACGGGACGGTCTCCGCGGTGGGCGTCCGCGAGAAGGACGAGGTGAAGGCGGGGCAGAGCGCGGTCACCGTGGTGGGCGCGGGGGGCTACACCCTGGAGGCCACGGTCAGCGACAAGGACGCCTTCAAGCTGGCGGTCGGCCAGGCCGTCGAGGGGCGGACCACCGACGGGCGGAAAGTCACCGGCCGGCTGAGCTACCGCTCCCTGGAGCCGGACTACCAGACGGGGCTGTTCTCCCTGGTGCTCGACTTCCCCGAGGGCCGGGAGGCGCACGTGGGGGAGTATCTGCTCCTGGAGCTGCCGGTCGACCGAACCGAAGGGGTTTTCGTGCCCCACGAGCTGGTGATCCGCCGATACGGCAGCTATTACCTGTGGTTGGTCAATGTGGAGAATCTCCTCGAAGCCCGGGAGGTCAGCCCCGGCCCCGTTTTCGGGGAGCGGGTGCTGATCGCCAGGGGTCTGGCCCCCGGGGAGCGGTATTTGACCGAGCCGACCGGCCGGGAGAGGGAAGGCCAGAGCCACGGGGGACGGTGAGCAGATGCTGGACCTGTTGTTCCGCAAGAAGACTGGTTTTCTGGTGCTGACGATCCTCCTTTGCCTGGCCGGGGCGGTGCTGGTGACCCAGCTTCCCGTGCAGCTCTACCCCCAGACCCAGAGACCCAGGGTGCGGGTCTGGCTGAACCACCCGGGATACACGGCCGTGGATTTTTCCGTCGAGTTCGCCGACCAGATCGAGCCGCGCCTCTTGAGTGTCGAGGGGGCCGACCTGCTGGAGGTCGAGTACGGCAACGACCAGAGCCGCTTCAGCCTGACCTTCGACTGGAAGGTGGACAGCGACGAGGCCAAGGCCGACGTGGAATCGGCCATGAACACCATCCGCACCTTCCTGCCCCAGGACTTCCAAGACACCTACCAGGTGCGCTTCTTCAGCGGGGAGAACGCCGGCTTTCTCATGATGGGCTTGAGCTCGGAGACGGCCAGCCCGGAGGAGCTG
>MIBK01000011.1:7918-11489 GCA_001829505.1 Spirochaetes bacterium RBG_16_67_19
AACTGGTGGAGATCTTCAATGTGGAGGACATCCGCGCCGACGTGACCCTGCGGCAGGTGGACATGCTGCGCTTCGGCCTGACCATCGCCGACGTGGACGCGGCGCTGCGGGCCGGCTACCGGCCGGTTTCCGTGGGCTCCGTGGCCGAGGGGGACACCACCTTCGCCGTTCGCTACACCCGGGGGGTGGACAGCCTGCAGGACCTGGGCAAGATCCGGGTCACCCAGGTGCAGGACATGCCGGTGACCCTCGCGGACATCGCCGAGGTGCGCATCTACTACTCGGTGCCCAGCCAGACCTTCCTCATGGACGGGCGCAAGGGCATCCGCATCACCGCCTCCCCGGTGGACGGGGGCAACATCCGCCTGATGTCCAGGGACGTCCTGAAAGTCCTGGGTGAAGCGCGCCGGGAGGGGGTCCTGCCACCCGACACCCGCTTCAACCTTTTTCTGGACCCGGCCGCCTACATCGACCGCTCGATCCGCAGCGTGGCCCAGTCCGCCGTGCTGGGGGCCATCCTGGCCATGCTGGTGGTCCTGCTGTCCCTGGGGGTGTTCCGCAACACCCTGCTGATCGGCATCAGCCTGCCCGCTTCCATCCTGCTGTCCTTCCTGCCAATGTTCGGCTTCCGCATCAGCCTGAACCTGATCTCCCTCGGGGGCCTGGCCCTGGCGGTGGGCATGGTCATCGACGCCTCCATCGTGGTAATGGAGAACATTCACCGCCACCGCGCCGACGAGGCGCCGATCCGGGACAATCGCCACCTGAAGGACCTCATCGTCCGCGCCGTGGACCAGGTGCGCGGCCCGGTGGTATCCTCGGTGCTGACCTCGGTGCTGGTCTTCCTGCCCATCTCCTTCGCCGCCCCCCTGACCAATGCCATCCTGGGGGACCAGTCCCGGGTGATCGTCTTTTCCCTGCTGTTCTCCCTGGTGGTGTCGCTGACGCTGCTGCCCCTGATGGCCTTCCTGCTGTACAGGGTCCGCCGCGGTGGCGCCCCGGCACCGCAAGCCGCCGGGGGGGGAGGCCTGGCCGGAGTTTCCCACCGGATCACCGGCTCCCTGGTGGCCGGCTACCGCCGGCTGCTGCGGGCGGTGCTGGCCAGGCGCTGGGCCTCGGCGCTGCTCATCGCCGCCTGCTTCGGCATCCTGGTTTTTTCCATCGTCCTGGTGCTGCCGCTGATCCCCAAGGAGATCATCGCTCCCCCTTCCAGCGACCGGGTCGTCATCTTCCTGCGCAGCGTCGCGGACCTGGAAGCCGAAGAGGTGGTGGAGAACGTGATCCCGGCCATCGACCGGCTGGTCCACCAGACGGTGGGCCAGTACATCGAAGGGACTTACGCCGAGGTCCGGGGCCGCTTCAACCGCTTCTTCGTGAACGTCCGCGACGCGCGCGAGACGCAAGCCGTGGTGGCCGAGCTGCAGAAGGTGTTCGTCTCGGACAACCGCTGGTATTACAACGTGATGATGTGGGACCCCGCCCAGCTTCCCCTCCCGCGCACCATGGACCTGCAGATCAGCGTGCGCGGCGAGGATGAAATGCAGGCCGTGGCCCTGCTGGAGAGGATCCGCGACCAGGTCAACGAGGCGGAGCTGTACGGGTGGGTGTACACGGACCCCTCCACCAGCCTTTCCGACCAGCTCCTGCTGAAGGCCCGGCGGGAAACCATCAACGGCTACTCCGGCTACAGCGAGGGAAGGCTGCTGGAGCTGGTCCGCAGGATCCTCACCGGCACAACGGAGCTGGAGTTCGACCAGGATCAGTCCACGGTGCTGGTGAACGCCTTCTATCCGGAGCAGGACATCGAGGGCAGGGAGAGGCTGGAGAACTTCCTGGTCCCCATGAAGCAGAGCACCGCGCCGCTGAAGCACTTCTTCGACTTCTCCCAGGCAACCGGGATTTCGGAGATCGCCTCGGAGAACGGCGAGCAGATCTTCCGGCTCTATGCCAGGATGCGGGCCGGCACCCCCGCCGCCCGGCGTCCTGCCTACGAGGCGCAGGTGCGGGAGCTGCTGGGGACCGGGCTGGCCGTCCCCTCCGGATACTCGGTGGCTTTCGAGAATCCTCAAGCGGAACTGGACGGGGCCATCCGCTCCCTGTTCGTGGCCCTAGGGGCCTCGGTGGCTCTGATCTACCTGCTGCTGTGCTTCCAGTTCAACTCCCTGCGAATGCCCCTGGTGATCCTGGTTTCCGTACCCCTGGGATTCATCGGGGTGATCTTCAGCCTGTACGTGTTCCATTCCACCCTGAGCCTGAACTCCATGCTGGGGGCCATCCTGCTAGCCGGGATCGTCGTGAACAACGCCATCATCCTGATCGACTTCTACGTGAAGTCCCTGTCCCGGCACACCAGCAAGGTCGACGCCCTAGTGGAGGTGGCCGGCCTGCGCTTCCGGCCGATCCTGATCACCTCCCTGACGACGATCATCGGCATGCTCCCGCTGGCTCTGGGCCTGGGAGAGGGATCCAACATCGTCCAGCCTTTGGGCATCGCCGTGTCCGGGGGGCTTTTCATCTCCACCCTGCTCACCCTGTTCGTGGTGCCCTGCATCCTGCGCTTTATGGATCTGCGCCCCAGGGAGGAGTGATTACAGCCGGATCGGCTGGTCCTCTTTCCAGGAGCGCATGGCGGCCAGGACGATCTCCAGCGCGGCGCGGCCGTCCTGCCCGGTGGAGATTACCGGCGCCTCGCCCCGCAGCACCCGCAAGAAGTAGCGGTCCTCTTCCAGCACGTCGCCCACCACCTCGCCGTGCAGCTGCGGCCAGTGCAGCGTGTCGGGGAACTTCCAGCCTTCCTCATCCACGGCCGCCAGGGTCATGGGACGGTAGTCCAGGTACAGGGAGCCCTTCTCCCCGATCAGCTCCAGGCAGACGTCCCCGAAGCCTCCCCAGCTGGAGGGCCGCTTCCAGCGCCCGATGGCTTCGGACAGGCCCCAGCCGGTTTCCACCACGGCCAGGCCGCCGCCGGCGAAGCGGATGGTGATCCAGATGTAGTCGTGCACGCCCAGCTCCTGCATGACCGGACCCCGGGCGATCTCGGCGCTGACCTTCACCGGGCGGTCCTGGAAATACCAGAGCACCTGGTCGATGTCGTGCACCGAGATGTACTCCTCCACTTCCACCCGGCCCTTCAGGCGGCGGGCTTCCTGGATGGTGGCGTTGCGCCGCGCGTAGCAGACCAGGGGCCGGCCGACGACCCCCTGCTCCACCGCGGCTTTGATCTGGGCGTAGCGCACGTCGTAGCGCAGGATATGGGCCAGCATCAGCTTGACCTTGTGCCGCTCGGCGGCGGCGATGATGGTGTCCGCGTCCGCCAGGGTTGTGGCGATGGGCTTTTCCAGCAGGATGTGTTTGCCGGCCTTGGCGGCGTCCTCCACCGCCTGGCGGTGCAGGTTTTCAGGGGAGGCGATGACCACGGCGTCGATATCCTTGCGGGCCAGCAGGTCCTGGTGGCCGGCGTAAAGGCGCACCTCGCCGGAGGGCAGCTTCGGCGGCTCCTTGAGCAGGGGGTCGCTGGCCGCGACTATTTTCACCCCGGAAAGCTGCGCCAGGGCCCTGGCGTGCAGCATCC
>MIBK01000012.1:0-2744 GCA_001829505.1 Spirochaetes bacterium RBG_16_67_19
CCGGGAGCGCTTCCAGGAGCTGCTCGTGAGGGAAATGGGCGTCGTGCGGGCCGGGGACCCCCTGGACCCGGACACGGAGCTGGGCCCCCTGGCCGGCCGGGAGCTGCGCGAGCATCTGCACGAGCAGGTGTCGCGCAGTGTAGCCGGTGGGGCCGAGTGCCTTCTGGGTGGGGAGATCCCGCCCGGGCCGGGGGCCTACTACCCCCCGACGGTGCTTTCGGGGGTGCGCCCCGGCATGCCGGCCTTCGACGACGAGCTGTTCGGGCCGGTGGCCGCCGTGGTTTCCGCCGCGGACCAGGACGAGGCCGTTGCCGTGGCCAACGCCAGCCCCTTCGGTCTGGGGGCGGCCGTGTTCACCGCCGACGCGGAGCGCGGCGAGCGCATCGCGGCCGACCGCCTGGAGGCCGGCTGCTGCTTCGTCAACGACTTCGTGCGCTCCGACCCCCGCCTGCCCTTCGGCGGGGTGAAGGAGAGCGGCTACGGCCGGGAGCTCTCCGCCTTCGGCCTGCGCGAGTTCACAAACATCAAGAGCGTCTGGGTGGCCTGAAAGCCGGCAGCCTCCGCGGTCCGGATCAGCGGCCGCCTCCTTGTAGCGTCCCGCCCGGCGGCCTATACTGGTCGGGAAGCAGGGTCGCCGGGGCGCGGCGCGGGCGCCTGGGCGATCGGGAGGTGAGTCGATGGCCGAGCCGGGCAGGAAGCAGTTCATCCTTCTGCCGCTGCAGGGGATCCGGGTGCCGTTGATGTCCGCCGCGGCTGCTTCCGGAAGATTCCTATCGAAGCTGGCCGTGCGGCCCGGCCCGGTCCGGCCCATCAGCTTCTCAGCCGCCCCGGGCGTGGAGCTGCGCCTGTTGGACTCCGTGGACGAGTACGGGGCCAAGCTGGTGGAGATCGCCCCGGCCTCCCTGTCGGCCCTGCGCGCCCACCAGCCCAGCCTGCGCCTGGTGCCTCTGGCCTACTACCACCCCGCGGTCACTCCCCGTTTACGCATCGAATCCAGGGTCGCCGCCGCCAAAGCGGCCGTGAAGCTCCGCCTGCTCGTGGTCTCGCGGAAGGGCGGGGCGCCGGTGGCCGGGGCGCTGGTGGTGGCCTTCACCGCTTTCCAGGAGAGGGTCGGAGCCCAGGGGCGGACCAACGCCAAGGGGGAGGTGAGCCTGGCGCTCGGCGCCTCCTCAGCGAAGCTGCAGCGCTTGTACGTCTATCCCGAAAAAGACTACTGGCCGCTATTGAAGAAGAACCTCACCGTGCGTGACGGCGACCGCATCGGCCTGGCTCGCCTGTCGCTGTCCTACGTGGACTGCCTGCGCTTCTTCTACGGCTCCGCCTCCCCCAGGGCGGGCTTGGGCTTGAAGGTGGGGGTGGTGGACACCGGAGTGGCGGAGCACCCTGACCTGGACATCGACGGCGGGGAGAACCTGGTGGTCGGCGAGAACAAGGGGCAGTATGGCGACAATGGCCTGGGCCACGGCACCCACGTGGCCGGGATCATCGCCGCGCACGGGCAGCCGCCCGCGGGAGTACGGGGCCTGGCTCCGGCGGCGGCCCTGCGCAGCTATCGGGTGTTCGGCAAGGGCAGCGACTCGGCCTCCAACTACGCCATCACCAAGGCCATCGACCGCGCGGTGGAGGACGGCTGCGACCTGATCAACCTGAGCCTGGGCGGGGGGCCGCCGGACGAGGCCATCGAGGCGGCCATCCAGTACGCCCGCGCCCACGGCAGCCTGGTGATCGCCGCGGCGGGCAACGACGGGCGGCAGCCCGTGAGCTTCCCGGCTTCCTACACCCTGTCGCTGGCCGTCTCGGCCATGGGCCGCAAGGGCACCTTTCCCGCGGGCACCACGCAGGGAGGGGACGTGGCCCCCCCGTACGGCCAGGACCGGAAGAACTTCGTGGCCGCTTTCTCCAACGTCGGCGAGGACCTGGACCTGACCGCCCCCGGGGTCGGCGTCATCTCCACCTGGCCCGGCGGCCACGCGGTGCTGGACGGCACCTCCATGGCCTGCCCGGCGGCCGTGGGGGCGGCGGCGGCCATCCTGTCCGCGCACCCCGAGCTGCTGGGCCTGCCCCGCGATTCCAACCGTTCCGAGGCGCTGGCCCGGGCCGTCATGGGGCGGGCCAGCCCGCTGGGCTTCGGCAGCCTGTACGAGGGCCAGGGGCTGGCCAAGTAGCCGGGTGCGGGAGGATCTGTGGGCAGGTATATCGTGCGCTATGTTGGGGAGGGCCTGCGGCCCAGCGCGGACGTACAGCGCATCCTCACCATTCCCGGCCTGACCGTGCTGGACGACACCCCGCGCATGATGCTGATCGAGGCCGGCGCCCGCAGCCTCAAGAGCCTGATCGGCTCCATGCCTGGCTGGACCTGCACCCCGGAGCGCGCCATCCCCCTGCCCGATCCCCGTCCCCGGCCGCGGCGCGGACCCAAAACCTGACGGGCGGGCCTCACAGCGCGGCGAAAACGCTCTTCAGATAATCCCTGCTCGCGTCGATCGTGGCGGGCTGCGTGAAGCAGGCGATAGTTCAGCTTCCCCCGGCCCAGCGGCACGGAGCGCATTCCGCCGCCCTCGAACCGGAAATCCTTGGCGTGCAGCACCTCGGCGACCATCTCCTCCAGGCCCGCCAGCATGCGCCGGAAGGACTTCTCGGAGTGGTTCCCCGGGTGGAAGGACCAGTCCGGGTTCAGCGAGCCGGTTTCCGTGGCCACGATGCCGCAGCCGAAATCGCGCACGTAGCGCAGGTGCTCCTTGAAC
>MIBK01000012.1:2771-3094 GCA_001829505.1 Spirochaetes bacterium RBG_16_67_19
GAGTCGGGATGGATGAGGTTGATGTAGCAGCTCAGCATGGCGATCTGCACGCCCCTCTGCCGGAAGGCCTCGCCGATGTAGCTGGCCATTCCGGGGTTCAGCCGCCCGGGGGCCCCGTCCAGTCCCTCGATGGCCTCGGGCAGGGTGAGCTGGAGGCACGACAGCCCCCTGCCGGCCACCCGCTCGGCCATGACCTCCGCCCGGGCGCGCACTCCGATCCGCATCAGGCATCTTACCCGGCGCCCGCGCGGGGAGGCAAGTCGCTGCCGGACACCGCGCGCCGCGATTGACTGCGCCGGGCGGCGGTGTAACCATTGGGGGAT
>MIBK01000012.1:3187-6611 GCA_001829505.1 Spirochaetes bacterium RBG_16_67_19
ACGCCTACTGGAGGGCGGCCAACTACCTTTCGGTGGGGCAGATCTACCTGCACGACAACCCGCTGCTGCGCAAGCCGCTGACCCTGGAGCACGTGAAGCCGCGCCTGCTGGGGCACTGGGGAACCACCCCGGGGCTGAACTTCCTCTACGCGCACTTGAACCGGCTCATCAACAAGTACGACCTGGACATGATCTACGTGACCGGTCCCGGACACGGCGGGCCGGGCCTGGTGGCCAATACGTACCTGGAAGGAACCTACAGCGAGTATTATCCGGAGATTACCGAGGATGAGGCGGGGCTGAAACGGCTGTTCAAGCAGTTCTCCTTTCCCGGCGGGATCCCCAGCCACGTGGCGCCCGAGACCCCGGGCTCCATCCACGAGGGAGGGGAGCTGGGTTACTCCCTGTCCCACGCCTACGGGGCGGCCTTCGACAATCCGGACCTGGTCGTGGCCTGCGTGGTGGGCGACGGGGAAGCGGAGACCGGGCCCCTGGCCGCCGCCTGGCACTCCAACAAGTTCCTGAATCCTGGTACTGATGGGGCGGTGCTGCCCATCCTGCACCTGAACGGCTACAAGATCGCCAATCCCACCGTGCTGGCCCGCATCAGCCGCGAGGAGCTGGGGTGCCTGCTGCGCGGCTACGGATATGACCCGCTGTTCGTGGAGGCCTCGCCCCAGCGGGCGGAAGAGGCCCACCAGGCCATGGCCGCCGCCTTGGAAGAGGCACTCGCGGAGATCCGGCGCATCCGGAAGAAGGCGCGCGGCGCGGGTGGCTCGCGCGGAGCTGGCGGCACGGGCGGCGGCACAAAGGCCCAGGCGGTCCAGCGCCCGCGCTGGCCGATGATCGTGCTGAAAACCCCCAAGGGCTGGACCGGCCCGAAGGAGGTGGACGGCAAGCGCACCGAGGGCTCCTGGCGCTCCCACCAGGTGCCCTTTGCCGAGCTGGCGGGCAAGCCCGCGCACCTGCGCCTGCTGGGCGAGTGGCTGGCCAGCTACCGCCCCGAGGAGCTCTTCGACGCCTCCGGGCGCCTTCTGCCCGAGCTGCGGGCGCTGGCCCCCAAGGGCCGCCGGCGCATGGGCGACAATCCCCACGCCAACGGCGGGCTTCTGCTGCGGGAGCTGAAGGTGCCGGATTTCCGAAAGTACGCGGTCGAGGTGCCGCAGCCGGGCAGGACCACCGGGGAGGCCACCCGCGTCCTGGGCACGCTATTAAGGGACATCGTGCTGGCCAACCCGGCCAACTTCCGGGTGTTCGGCCCGGATGAAACCTCCTCCAACCGCCTGGGAGCGCTGTTCGAGGTCACCGCCCGCCGCTGGGTGGCCGACACCCTGCCGGAGGACGCCGACGGTGGGCACCTTTCCCCGGACGGCCGGGTGATGGAAATCCTGAGCGAGCACACCTGCCAGGGCTGGCTGGAGGGCTACCTGCTCACCGGCCGCCACGGCCTTTTCAACAGCTACGAGGCCTTCATCCACCTGGTGGACTCCATGTTCAACCAGCACGCCAAGTGGCTGAAGGTGACCGATTCGCGGATCCCCTGGCGCAAGCCGATCGCCTCCCTGAACTACCTGCTCACCTCCCACGTCTGGCGGCAGGACCACAACGGCTTCAGTCACCAGGACCCGGGGTTCATCGACCACGTGATGAACAAGAAGGGGGACGTCATCCGCGTGTACCTGCCCCCGGACGCCAACACGCTGCTCTCGGTGGCCGACCACTGCCTGCGCAGCCGCAACTACGTCAACGTCATCGTGGCCGGCAAGCAGCCGGCCCTGCAGTACCTGGGCATGGACGCGGCGGTGAAGCACTGCGTGCAAGGCGCGGACGTGTGGGAGTGGGCCGGCAGCGAGGAGGTCGGCGAGCCGGACGTGGTCCTGGGCTGCGCCGGGGACATCCCCACCCTGGAGGTCCTGGCCGCCGCGGACCTCCTGCGCCGGCACCTGCCGCAGCTGCGCGTGCGGGTGGTCAACGTGGTGGATCTGATGAAGCTGCAGCCGCCGGAGGAGCATCCGCACGGGCTGCCTGGCGGGGAGTTCGACCGCCTGTTCACCCGCGGCCGTCCGGTCATCTTCGCCTACCACGGCTACCCCTGGCTGATCCATCGCCTGACCTACCGCCGCACCAACCACGACAACCTGCATGTGCGCGGCTACAAGGAGGAGGGCACCACCACCACGCCCTTCGACATGGTGGTGCTCAACGACCTGGACCGCTACCACCTCGTGCTGGACGTGATCGCCCGCGTGCCGGGGCTGGCGGAGGCCGGGGCCCCCGTTCGCCGGCTCATGCTGGAAAAGCTGGCCGAGCACCGCCGCCACATCGAGCGCTACGGGGAGGACCTGCCGGAAATCCGCGACTGGGTCTGGCCCGCTTGACGGGAGCGCCGGCGCGTGGTATAATACCTTCAGGTTTGACGGTCGACGCCGCGGTCTGAGGACGGGTTGCGTACCCGGGAGCGCTGGGGCGTCGAGAAGCGCGCAACGCATCGAGGCCATCCCGGGTGGGGTGGCCTTTTTTTTCAGTCGATCCGCCGGCTCATGTCAGCGGGCGGAAATTCAGACGTGGATGCGAGGGAGGAGGTGCTGAATGCAGAGAGAACCGAAACTGCCGGACCCAAGGAGGCCCGGCGTTTAGGCAGTCAAACCTGTCGGCGGCCGCCCCTCAAAGGCGGCCGCTCTTTTTTTCGACCGGCCTGACCAGGGGGGCTGAGGGTTCAAGCGAAAATTACATCGCACTTCCATGCTTGACCGAAATAGTCGTGATAACTATGCTTTCCTTACGTACGTCCAGAAGCCAGGCGGTTGATCTGGACGGCTGAAGAACCCTGGCCCGCAGGAACTGCGAACTTCCCCGCGACCGGCGAGCGGGCTACCGATCCGGTCTGGCTCCTCTTCCCCCTCCAGCCTCAGGACCGCCTGGGCACACAAGGAGTGACGCATGGCGGATGACCATGGCCGGTTCGAGGACCAGCTAGGCGGCCTGATCCGGCAATCCAAAGGCCGCAACGATGGCTTGTGGGAAGGCACCATGACCGAGTACATGGCCCTGGTGCACGCCAACCCCAAGATCACCCAGCTCGCGCCGGCCCGGATTTACGAGATGATCATGAGCCGCGGAACGGAAGCCGTGGAGGAGGCGGAGAAGCTGCCTCATTACGAGGACATGGTCCGCTACAAGTTCTTCAGCGGCGAGATCTTCGGCATCGAGGAGGTGCTGCACGACCTGGTGCAGTTCTTCCGCGCCGGGGCGCACCGCACCGAAACCGGCAAGCGCATCCTGATCCTGGTGGGGCCGGTCTCCTCCGGCAAATCCACGATTGCCTCCCTCCTGCGTCGGGGACTGGAGCAGCAGGAGACCCCCCTGTACGCCATCCGCGACTGCCCCCTGCACGAGGAGCCTCTGCACCTGATCCCCCGCTCCA
>MIBK01000012.1:6649-13595 GCA_001829505.1 Spirochaetes bacterium RBG_16_67_19
TGCGCATCGAGGGGGACCTGTGTCCGGTGTGCAAGTACCGGCTCACCGAGGAGGAGCGCTACAAGGACCATGCCGGCAACTACAAGTGGGAGGACATGCCGGTGGTCGAGCTGCGCTTAAGCGAGCGCTCCCGGGTGGGGATCGGCACCTTCCAGCCCTCCGATCCCAAGAACCAGGACATCTCCGAGTTGATCGGGCACGTGGACCTGGGCAAGATCACCCAGTACGGCGAGGGGCATCCGTTGGGCTACCGCTTCGACGGGGAGCTGCAGGTCGCCAACCGCGGCCTGATCGAGTACATCGAAATCCTCAAGACCGACATCAAGTTCCACTACGTGCTGATCACCGTGGCCCAGGAGCAGCTGATCAAGGCCCCCGGTTTCCCCCAGTCCTATATCGACACGGTGATCTTGAGCCACACCAACGAGACGGAGTTCCAGAAGTTCAAGGCCAACAAGGAGAACGAGGCGCTGCACGACCGCATGTACCCGGTGTTCGTGCCCTACAACCTGCGCCTGCGCGACGAGGTGGCCATCTACCGCAAGCTCATCGAGCGCAGCGAGTTCCACCAGAAGGTGCACATCGCCCCCTTCGCCCTGGAGGCCGCGGCGCTTTTCGCCGTGATGAGCCGCCTGAAGCCCTCTTCCGGCGGCATGGAGGAGCTCAAGAAGGCCCACTACTACAACGGGGAGGTGGTGCGGGAGAAGGAGAAGGACCCGGTGAACGCCAAGAAGCTGATGCTGGAGGGCAGGGAGAAGGGCGAAGGCCTGTCCGGGGCCAGCCCGCGCTTCGTGATGAACGCCCTCAACATCTCCCTGGGCGACGCCCACGGCGGCTGCGTCAACCCGGTGGACATCATCCGCTCGCTGAAGCACCAGTTCGAGCACCACATCGGCTTCAGCGACGAGGACCAGGTCCGCTTTCCCCAGCTCCTGCTGGGCGAGAAGAACAGCGTCCTGGCCGAGTACCGGGAGCGGGCCAGGAAGGAGGTCAACCGGGCGTTCCTGTACGCCTACGAGGACCAGGCCCAGGCCCTGTTCGACAACTACATGAAGCACGCCACCGCCTTCTGCCTGCGCCGCAAGCTGGTCGACCCGGTGACCCGCGAGGAGCAGGAGCCCGACGAGAAGCTGATGCGCTCGATCGAGGAGATGATCGGCATCCCCGAGGGGGCCAAGAGCGAGTTCCGGCAGGGGCTGTTCGTCTTCAAATCCGACGCCCTGGAGCGCGGGGACAGCTTTGATTTCAAGAACTACCCGCCCCTGCAGGAAGCCATCGAGAAGAAGCTCATCGCCGATCTGAAGAACATCGTTTCCCTGACCCTGGCGGACCGCAGCCGCCGGGACCCCAAGACCGCGGAGCGCAAGCAGGAGGCGGTGGCCAAGCTGCTGGACCGGGGCTATTGCCCGCTTTGCGCCGAGGCCCTCCTGGAGTTCGTGGGCGAGATGCTGCGCAAGGAGGAGTAGGCCTTGGCGATCCTGAAGCCGGATTACGATTCCTCGCCCCGCGGCGCCGCCGATGCCGCCCGCCATCGGGAGAAGATCCGGGACGCCATTCGGGCCAACCTCCCGGAAATCATCGGCGAGGAGGCCATCATCACCCGGGAAGGGCGGCGCCTGGTGCGCGTCCCGGTGCGGGGCTTGAAGAGCTACCACTTCATCCACAGCGACGGCCTGGAAGGGGGGTTCGGCAGCGGGCAGGGCAAGAAGGGCAGCGTGATCGGACAGCGCTCCAAGGAAGGGCGGCCGGGGCAGGCCGGGGACCAGCCCGGCATCGACTACCTGGACACCGAGATCGAGCTGGAGGCCCTCATCCAGATGATGCTCCAGGACCTGGGCCTGCCCAACCTCAAGGAAAAGCAGGCCCGGGAGACCCTCGTGCCGCAGGGCTGGAAATACGAGTCCGTCGAGAAAAGCGGCATCCGCCCGCGGCTGGACAAGCTGCGCTCGCTCAAGGAGGCGATCAAGAGGACGGAGGTGCTGGTGGGCGAGTTGGTGCGCCAGAGCGGGAAAGGCGAGGAGGAATGCCGGGATGCCCTGGAGCGGGCGCGGGGCAGCCTGCCGGAGGCCCTGCGCCTTCTGAGGGAGGGGGAGCTGCGCGAAGGGTCGGCCGGAGAGCCTCGGGCCGCAGAGGCCCCGCCCAGGCGGATTTTCCTGGACAGCCCGGACCTGCGTTTCCGGACCATCCAGCAGGACGTGGAAACACACTCCAATGCCGTGGTTCTGGCGATGATGGACGTCTCCGGCAGCATGGGCCTGCAGCAGAAATACCTGGCCCGCTCCTTTTTCTTCTGGATGGTGTCCTTCCTGCGCACCCTCTACCGCCAGGTGGAGATCCGTTTCATCGCCCATACCACGGAAGCCAGGGTGGTGGACGAGGAGGAGTTCTTCCACAAGGGGGAATCCGGAGGCACCTACTGCCACGCCGCCTACGAGCTGGCCGCCCGCCTGGTGGCCGCCGAATATCCCACCGACCGGTGGAACGTGTACCCCTTCCATTTTTCCGACGGGGAGGACTGGGCCGTGGAGCGCACGCTGCAGGCGGTGCGCGCCCTGCTGGACCAGGGAGTGGCCGCGCTGGGCTACGGCGAGATCCAGTCCGAATACTCCTCTTCGACCCTGCTGGAAAGCCTGCGCAGCGGCCTGGAGCTGGAGCTCCGGCGGTCGGAAGGCTTCGCCTGGTACGAAGGCCGCTACCGCGACATCCCGCTGCTGGGCCTGGTCATCCGCGGCAAGGAGGATCTGTATCCCGCGCTGCGCGCCTTCCTGAAACCGGAGAAGCAGCCGTCAGGTGTGAAATGAGCGCCGCCGAGCTGGCCCGCCTGGCGCGGGCCGAAGAGCGCATCCTCGAGCTGGCCGCGGGATTGGGCCTGAGCTTCCTGCCCCAGGAGTTTGACGTGGTCTCCGAGCAGAAAATGCTGGAAATCATGGCCTACCGGCTGCCGGTCAATTTCTCCCACTGGAGCTTCGGGCGGGATTTCGAGATCGAACGCACGCGCCACGAGCACGGCTACGCGGTGCCCTACGAGGTCGTGTTCAACAGCGACCCGGTGCGGGCCTATCTCATGGAGAGCAATCCCTATCCGATCCAGGTGTTGGTGATGGCCCACGTATACGCCCACAACGACTTCATGAAGAACAACCGGCACTTCCAGCACAGCCGCCGGGACATGATCGGCCTGGCCTCGGAAGCCGCCTCCCGTTTCCGGCAGTACGAGCAGGACTACGGGCGCGAGCAGGTCGAGAGAATCATCGACGCCGGCTTCAGCCTGCAGTGGGACCTCGACCCCGAGGAGCCAATGCACCGGGAAAGCGAGAGGGGAACCCGGGAGCGCCTGTTCGGCTGGGCGCGGGAGTCCCCGCCGGAAGGCAGCTTCAGCGACCTGCTGCCCACGCCCGCTCCCGTGAGCACGGAGCGGAAACGGGAGCTGCGGTTGAAGACTCCGCCGGCACCCACGCTGGACCTGTTGGGCTACATCATCGAGCATTCGCCGCGCCCGCTGGCCGCCTGGGAGAAGGATATCCTGGGGGTGATCAAGTCCCAGGCGCTGTACTTCCTGCCCTACCGGCGAACCAAGATCATGAACGAGGGCTGGGCCACCTATTGGCACGAGCGGATCATGCAGCGCTTGTTCCAGGAGGGCTTCCTCTCCAGCGAGGAGCACGGCTTCTACAACCTGTACAACGCCCGGGTCAAGGCGCACCTGCCCCGCCAGCTCAACCCGTACCTGCTAGGCTTCGCCCTTTTCAAGGACCTGAAGCAACGGTGGGACAAGGGACGCCATGGGGCGGCCTACGAGGAGCTGGAGGAGCAACGGCAGCGCGAAGCCTGGGACCTGGCCTCCGGGCAGGGCACCGCCAAGCTGTTCGAGGTGCGGCGCACTTACATGGACTGGTTTTTCCTGGAAGAGTTCTTGAGCCGGGAGCTGATGGAGGAGCTGGAGCTGTACCTCTTCCTGGAAAAGGACCAGGGCGCGCATTACGACACGGTCGTGGAGGAGACCGACTGGCGGACGGTGAAGCGCCTGCTGGTGCGCAGCCTGATGAACTCGGGGGTGCCCCGGGTGCGGGTGGTGGACGGCAACTACCGCGACAGCCTGCAGCTCTACCTGGCCCACGAGTTCGAAGGGCTGCCCCTGCAGGAGGATTACTGCCTGCGCACCCTGCAGCACATCCACCAGCTGTGGAAGCGCCCGGTTCTGCTGGAATCCCGGCAGCAGGAGGGGGAGCGGATGCAGCGCAAACTGTTCATCGCGGACGGGAGCGGCGTACGGGTGAACCTGGACTAAGAGGGGAGGCCCGCAGGGAGGCCTGCATCACCAGCAGGACCGCCAGCATCAGGGCCAGCAGGGGCAGGTTGAGCAGGTTGAGCGCCTTCCAGCCCAGGCCGAACAGGGCCGTGCCCGAGAGCAGGGAGGCGGCGGCCTGAAAGCCGAACACCAGAAGATCGTTCACTCCCTGCACCTGGAAGCGCTCCTCCGGCCGGTACGACCGGGTCAGCAGGGTCGTTCCGCCCAGGAAAAGGAAGTTCCAACCCAGCCCGAGGAGCACCAGCGCCGTCCAATAGTGCGGCAGCCGGCCGCCCAGAAGCGTCACCCCGGAGCTGGCGGCCAGCAGCAGGACTCCCAGCAGCATCACCCGCCCCAGGCCTAGCCGGCCGAGCAGGAAGCCCGTGAAGAACGACGGCAGGTACATGGCCACGATGTGGCTCTGGATCACGAATCCGGCCTGGTTCACGCTGTGGTGGTCCAGCACGTGCATGCTCACCGGGGCCGCCGTCATGCTGAAGGTCATCACGGCGAAGGAGACGATCCCGGCCAGCAGGGCCGCCAGCGCCTGCGGCTGGGCCAGTATGGCCCGCAGGGATCGTGCCGCTTCGGGCTGCTGGCTCGCATCGGGCTGCCGCGCCGGTTCGAGCGGTCGCGCCGCCGGTCGGGGGTCCCGCAGGAAGAACAACAGCGGTGCGCAGGCCGCGTACAGGAAGGCGGCCAGGAGAAACGAGCCGGCGAACGGAGCCGCGGCGAACCAGTCCTTTCCCAGCCGGCCGAGCAGCGGGCCCAGCAGGCCCGCTACCACCCCTCCGGCCAGGACCAGCGAAACGGCCTTGCCCGCCCGGGCCTCGTCGGCGCTTTCCGCGGCGGCGAAGCGGTACTGGTTCACGAAGGCGCCGTTGGCCCCGATCAGGGCCGTGGCGGCGCACAGCAGGAGGAAACTGTCACGGGCCATGGCCAGGGCTCCGAGGCCGGAGGCCACAATGGCCAGCGCCGCGCCCAGGAGAAACCCCGGGCGCCGGCCGATGCGCTTCATGAGCAGGGCGGCCGGGGCGCTGCTGGCGGCCAGACCGACCACCATGGCCGCCACTGGCAGCGTCGACCAGGCCGGCGATGGAGCAAGGCGGGAGCCGACGATGCCCCCCACCAGCACGACCATGGAGACTCCGGCGCTGCCCAGAGCCTGGCCGCTGGAAAGCAGCAGCAGGTTGCGAAGATCCAGGCCGTCGGCAATGGCCACAAATGCTATTTGTAGTAGTCCGGCTCGTGGCCCGGTTTCCACTTGATGTTGCAGCCCAGGCTGGGCCTTTGCGCCGTGCTCACCCGGTCCCCCGCCAGGGTGGCGCTCACCGCCTCCAGCAGGTCCTTGCCGGTTACGGGTTTGCCGTTTCCCGGGCGGCTGCCGTCCATCTGCCCGCGATAGACCAGGCGGCGGCCGGCGTCGAAGAGGAAGAAGTCCGGGGTGCAGGCGGCCCGATAGGCCTTGGCCGCGTCCTGGGACTCGTCGTACAGGTAGGGGAAGCTGAAGCCGGCGCTGCGGGCCACCTCGGCCATGCGCCCGGGGGCGTCCGCGGGGTAGGCCCCGGCGTCGTTGGCGCTGATGCCCACCACGGCTGTTCCCCGGGACTGCAGGTCCCTGGCCAGCTCCACGAAGCGCGGGAGCACGTGCTTCACGTAGGGGCAATGGTTGCACATAAAGACGACCAGCAGGGCCCGGGAGCCGGCGAAGTCCTCCAGGCTCACCATCTTGCCGTCGACGCTCGGAAGGCGGAACCCCGGGGCCTTGGTGCCCAGGGCCAGCATGGTGGAAGCGGTTTCTGCCATGAACGAAAGATAACGCTATCCGCCGCCTCGGCCAACCGGCCCGCGAATTCGCGTTTCGCGGGCCCAAATGCGTTTGACAGCAGGCCCCCTGTCCGCTACCATGCAAGCAGTTTGCAGAAACTGATCATGTTGATCATCCCTGTTTTGTTCGCTTCCTGCGCCACGAACAGGCCGGTCGTGGCGCGACGGCCAGCGGAGGAAAGCGTCATCCCCGGCGTGCCGGTTCCCATTGGCAGCCTGGAGCAGAGCCAGTTCGATGGGGGGGGCGGAGTCCTCATGGCCTTTTATGCCCACCCCCGGAGTAGAAGCGCAGCACTTCCTCGCCCTCCGGGAGCCTCAATAGGAGAATCCTTCCTCGTCGAGGAAGTGACGACTATGTTGCGGAATAACAGGTTCACCCCGTACTGTTTGGCGGCGAAAGGGATGACTCCTACTTCGCCGCCACCCAACGCCCCCAGCCACGCGGACCTTTCGATCCTGACCGCTTCTGCGCGCGGCTGTTCGAGGAGATCATCGTCAACGAGAACCCCGAGACGGTGGCGGCGGTGCTCGTGGAGCCGATCTGCAACACCGGCGGGATCGTCAAGACCGGGGACATGTTCGCTGCGAAGGCCTTCACAGCCATGTGCAATGGCGGTGATCGCCCGCGGCGAGCTGGACTATTCCACGGGCAGCACCATCGAAGTCGGCGGGGGCCTGGGCCTGCGGAGGTTGTGAAGAGGCATGCTGAAAATCGAGTGCGTGTATCCCGGCATCTGCCACCTGGGTGAGGGGCCTTCTTGGCACGCCGGGCAGCGCCGGCTGTACTGGACGGACATCTACGCGCGGCGGCTCTGGGTGCACGACCCGGAT
>MIBK01000012.1:13624-13927 GCA_001829505.1 Spirochaetes bacterium RBG_16_67_19
CGGACTGCAGGTCGGCGGCTTCGCCTTCAACCGCGACGGCTCGCTGGTGCTGTGCACGGACCGCGGGGTGTACAGGCTGGAGATGGGCAGGGACGGTGTGCCCGGACAGGAGCCCCGCCTCCTTTTCCAGGTGCCGCTGGCGGAAAACGAGATGTTCAACGACATCACCACCGACCCTGAAGGCAGGATTTACGCCGGCACCCTGGACCGCTCGAGCCCTACCGGGTGCCTGTACCGGCTGGAGCGGGGGAAGCAGCCGGCGCGGCTGCTGGAGGGCATCGGCTGCAGCAACGGGATGACTTT
>MIBK01000012.1:13946-14829 GCA_001829505.1 Spirochaetes bacterium RBG_16_67_19
TTCTTCCACACCGACAGCCTGGCCCGGAGGATCAGGCGGTTCGAGTACGACCGGCGCACCGGCGACATCGGATCGCCGCGGGTCTTCTTCCAGGGCGACGGCTCCGACGGCCTTCCGGACGGCATCACCCTGGACGCCGAGGACCACCTGTGGGTGGCGATCTGGGGGGCCGGGACCGTGCGGCGCCTGGACCCCTCAGGGAAAGTGGTGCGGGAAGTCGGCCTCCCGGCCCGCCAGGTTTCCAGCGTGATATTCGGGGGCCGGGACCTGGAGGACCTGTACGTCACCTCCGCCGCCGAGAACGCGGCGGACCTGTCCACCGGCCGCGATGCGGACGGGATTTTTCTCGGCGGGCCGCTCTATCGTTTCCGTCCCGGGGTGCGCGGCCGCCCGGAGTGGCCCGCGGCCTTCTAGGCGTACCAGCTCATCTCGCGGTGGGCCTCGATGTTCGCCGCGATGGATTCGGTCACGTACAGGTTCGAGGGGCCCAGCTGCAGCAGCGAGGCGGGCACGTGCGGGCTCACCGGGCCGTGGGCCGCGAGGCGTACCGAGAAGCGCTGCCAGGAAATCTGCGTGGGGCCGAGGGTGAAGCTGTTCCAGGAGTTGCGCAGGCGCGCGGCCAGGATTTGGGCCGGGCCGATGGTCACCCCCTTGGGCGGGACCCAGGACCAGTCGCCGCTCATGCCGCAGTCCGCGTCCAGGGCAGTCTGGGCCACGGTGAAGGGGTTGAGGGTCACCACCCGCGGCCCCATGGCCTTGAACTCTTCCAGGTCCTCGGTGTCGAACTCGGGGGAGCGCGGGTCGATGAAGGCCAGGTGGCCGCTCCAACCGATGCCCCCGTCGCACACGTCCGTGCCGCCCGCGTCCTCGATCATCTTCGCGT
>MIBK01000013.1:0-2209 GCA_001829505.1 Spirochaetes bacterium RBG_16_67_19
ATGCGGAGCACGTGCACCACGTCGATGCCCACGCCCAGGATCATGGCCGGCCCGACTCCCGCGGAACCACCACGAAGGTGGCCAGGAGCTCCCGCGGCTCGAAACGCACCACGGCGAAGCCCTCTGGCACGTCGGGCTTCAGGGGCAGGCGGTAAACCCCGGGGCGGCGCACCTCCCCGCAGTCGGCGATCAGGCGCAACTGGCCCGGCTGGATCGCCTCCAGGGCCAGCTGTTCCCCCTGTAGACTGATGCTGCCCATGGGCAGAGGGTCGGCGATGCGCAGCTCCGCAGGCAGGTCCACGCTGATCACGTCGACCTGCTGGAAGTCCTGGAGGATCTGGGCCGGACGCACCACGCCGCGGAAAAGCACGCTGGCCTCCCGGGGATAGTGCACCAGGCTGTTCTCCCGCAGCAGGGGCACCGACAGGCTGAAATCCTCGCGCACGCCGGTGATGTCCACCTCCTCGGTGCCGGCGCTCTGCAGGGCCTGCACGACGCCGCGGGGGCCGGTGACCTCCACGCTCATCGGGCTGATCGAGTATTGGGCCAGCTCGTAGCCGTGCTCCGGCTTTCCTTTCAGGCGCGCCTCCACCCGCACGGTGCGCACCACCTCCTTTTCCAGGGCCAGGCGCAGCTCCGCGGGCTCCACCCGCACGTCCAGCGGCTCCACGCCCAGGGCGCTGCCCTTGCGCCGGACCCGCAGGGGCACCCGGAAGTCCCCCTCGGCGGAAAAGCGGTCCAGGTCGGCGCTGACGATGATGTCCTCCTCCAGGATGGCGAACAGGCTCTCGCCCCTGCCCCGCAGGGTGACCCGCACGCTGCGCGGGTAGGGCTTGCTCACGGCCAGCCCCGCGGGTATTTCCAGGCTCAGGGGCACGCTGAAATCCCTCTCCTCCAGGGTGCTGGCCCGGTAGAAGAAGAACAGCACCGCGGCGCCGGCCAGGGACAGCACCTTGGCCGGCCAGTGGTCCAGGACCGCATCCAGGAAGGCTCTGGGCTTCAAGACTCGCCTTCCCCGGAGTCCTCGGCGGGAAGCTCCAGCAGGCGTTTCAGCCGGCGCCCCATCTCCTCCAAGGAAAGATCGTACAGCATGTTCGCGTCATGGGCCAGCGAAAGCGAGCCGCTTTCCTCGGAAATCACCAGGACCAGGGCGTCGGTCTCCTCCGCCAGCCCCAGTGCCGCCCGGTGGCGGGTGCCGAAGGAGCGGCGGATGTCGGGCTGTTCGGACAGGGGCAGGAAGCAGCCGGCGGCCACGACCCGGTCCTCGCGGATGACCACCGCCCCGTCGTGCAGGGGGGTGTTGGGGGCGAACAGGTTCAGCAGCAGGCTGGAGGAGAGCTCCGCGTTCAGGCGGGTGCCGGTCTCCACGATGGTGTTCAGGCCGATGTTGCGGCTGAAGACGATGAGCGCTCCGCAGCGCTTGGCGGCCAGGATTTCCGCGGCGTTCAGCACCGCCTCCAGGTGGCGGGTGCGCACACGCGGGTGCAGCCGCAGCCAATTGCCCTGGCCCAGGTGGGTGAAGATGCGCCGCAGCTCCGGCTGGAAGATGATGGCCATGCCGATCACCAGGCCGGGAACCAGCAGGTTCAGGACCCAGCGCAGGGTGGCCAGGCGCAGGAGGAAGGCGGCCAGGTAGACCAGGCCCATGAACAGGGCGCCTTTGATCAGCTGGACCGCGCGGGTCTGCACCAGGATGCGGTAGGTGCGGTAGATCAGGAAGGCCAGCAGGAGGATGTCCAGCGCCGGCAGCACGTAGTCGCGCAGCAGCCAACTGTCGGTGAGCCAGCTCATCGGCAGCCCGCCCCCAGCACCGCCCGCGCCACGGCGGCGGCCTGTACCGCCTCGCGCACGTCGTGCACGCGCACGATGTGCGCCCCGCCCAGAATGGCCAGGGTGTTGCCGGCCACCGTGGCCGCCAAGCGCTCTTCCACCGGCGCGCCGGTCACCGCGCCGAGGAAGGACTTGCGCGAGAGCCCCACCAGCACCGGGCAGCCCAGGCCGCGCAGGGCGGGCAGGTTCTTCAGCAGGCACAGGTTGTCCTGGAGGCGCTTGCCGAAGCCGATGCCCGGATCCACGATGAGCCTCTCCACTCCGGCTGCGGTGGCAAAGGCCACCGCCTCGGCCAGCTCCGCGAGCACCTCGCTCACCACGTCATGATAATGCGGCTCCACCTGCATGGTTTTCGGTTCGCCTCGCATGTGCATCAGGA
>MIBK01000013.1:2317-3312 GCA_001829505.1 Spirochaetes bacterium RBG_16_67_19
CCGCCAGGGCCGCCTCCGCCACTTCCGGCTTGCGGGTGTCCACCGAGAGCAGCACCTCCGACTCCCGGCGGATGGCCTCCAGCACCGGCACCACGCGGCGGATCTCCTCCCCGGCCGGCACCGGATCGGAACCCGGGCGGGTGGATTCCCCGCCCACGTCCAGGATGCGGGCCCCGGCCGCGATCATGGCCCGCGCGGCTTCCAGGGCAGCCGCCAAGCCCGACTGGCGGCTGGCCGGGTAGAAGGAATCGGGGGTGCAGTTCAGCACGCCCATCACGTGCGGCCCGGCCCGGAAATCCAGGACCCGCCGGCCCCAGCGCCACTCACCCGGCCCTTCGGCCAGGCAGCTCTCGATGGCAGCCGCGGCGTCCGCCTGCCCGCCGGCGCGCAGGGCCTCCGCCAGGCCCCGCAGGCTGCTGCGGCTGCCGGCCAGAAGGACCGCGGGCCCGTTGCCGAACAGGCCCAGGCCCCGGTCCGCTTCCCCGGCCAGCTGCCCGAGCCGGGTCCGCAGCGCAGGACCGACCTTCTCCAGGCGCAGCACCGCCTGCCGGAGCCGTTCCCACTCCTCTACCGCCGGCCGCGCCGCTTCGCCCACCGCGGCCAGCTCCGCCGCCAGGTCGGCGGAAGTCCGCAGCTCGAGCAGGTGGGCGCTGTGGGGAAGTACCGGGAGCGACATCGTTTCAAAGCGAAGTGTAGCAAGGAAGCCGGTCCCCGGGCAAGGGCTGGCGGTGCGGGCCCCTGGCTGCTACAATGCGGAAAAATCCATGGAGGCTCCAAGATGAAACTGGGCGAAAACGTTCAAGCCGGCGACTGGAAGCAGGAGAAGCACCTGCCGGTCATCGAATGCGCCGAGTCCCTGGCGCTGGGACAGAAGCTGGCGGTTACGGTATCGGTCGGCAAGCAGATCGCGCACCCCAACACCACCGAGCACCACATCCGCTGGATCCAGCTCTTCTTCCAGCCGGAGGGCGACAAGTTCACCTACCAGCTGGGGA
>MIBK01000013.1:3372-5679 GCA_001829505.1 Spirochaetes bacterium RBG_16_67_19
CTCCGAGCCGGGCGTGAGCACCAGCGTGAGCCTCAAGAAGAGCGGCACCCTGCTGGCCCTGAGCTACTGCAACATCCACGGGCTGTGGGAGTCCTCGCAGAAGGTGACGGTGGCCTGAGGCGCCGGCCGGCACCGGGGGATGGGCTGGCCCTACCCGCCCGGCTGCTCATTTCCCCGCCGCTCTGAAGAACAGGACGGCATGGCGGATCCCTTCCCACAGGTTCAAGGCCAGCACCACCAGGGCCAGGGCCAGGAACAACCCGTCGCTGAATACCCTGCGGGCCAGGAACCCTTCGATGTTCCGAAAGCCGTACCAGGTGCAGGCGAAGTACATGCCATAGGTGAAGTTGCGGGCGTAATTCCCATATTCGAAGCGAGGAATTCCCGCGGAATCCGGCGAGCGCATCAATACCAGTTCCAGGCCCAGGATCACCAGAAAGAATACCGTGGCCAAGGTCCAGAGGACATTAAGCACGGATACCACCGACAGGCAGAACGCGTAGCGCACGGAAACGGTTTCCAGAGCCAGTATGGAGATGGAGAGCGCGCCGTGGGTGATGTTGTTCGCCGGCCTCCATTCGGCCAGCTGCGCCTTGGGGCCCCGCAGGACCCATACCAGGGCGAACATGTAGAGATAGAAGAGCAGCCCCAGCAGGTTGAAGGCCAGGAAGAACCAGGACAGGCCCGCGACGGCGCCCCAGGCGTTCAGCGTGCCCACGATCGTGGACTGGGTGGACACGGTGAGCAGGAAGGCGGAGCCCAGCACCGTCCTGCCGAAATCCGGCCGCGCCCGCAGGAGGCGGAGGAACCAGTACATGTACAGGGCCCAACAGGCCCAGGCCGCCAGGTTGAGGGCCCGGGCCAGCCAGACCAGCGGAGTGTTGGCCGCGACCGCGGCGGCAGCCACGTTGAGGGCGGCGGGCCAGACCCCGATCGCGAAATGCGAGCTCTCTAGCCGCCAGATGGCCGGCCGGTCCTGCCGGAAAGTGCGGTATATGGTGAGAAAAACGTGCAAGGCCAGGAGCACCAGCAGGTAGGAGAGGATTCGCAGGACGGGCCCGGTCAGGCCCGTCCGCTCCAGCAGGAACCGCAGGGCAAAGCTGATGAAAACACCGAAGGCCATGACCATGGCCGGGGCGGCTGCGTATCGTTTTCGGCTCAGCATGGGAAGAGTATATTATGACCAGCATGGCGGAAAAAGTGATCCGCACCACCTGCAGCTACTGCTCCACCGGGTGCAACCTGGAAGCGCACCTCCAGGACGGGAAGCTGGCCAGCCTTCGGCCCGCGGCCGACTACCCGGTGAACCTGGGCAAGTCCTGTCCCAAGGGCTTCCACCTGCTCACCCCCTTCCAGTCCCCGGATCGGGCGCTCACACCGTTGCTCCGCCGCGAGCGCGGCGGGCCCTTGGAGCCGGTGGAATGGGACGTGGCCCTGGACGCCTTCGTTTCCCGCTTCCAGGGGATCCTGCGGCGCCACGGACCCGAGTCGGTGGCCTTCCTGTCCAGCGGCCAGATCCCCACCGAGGAGATGGCCTTCCTGGGCGCGCTGGCCAAGTTCGGTATGGGCCTGGTGCACTGCGACGGCAACACGCGCCAGTGCATGGCCACCGCCGCGGTGGCCTACAAGCAGGCCTTCGGCTTCGATGCTCCGCCGCTGAGCTACAAGGATTTCGAGGAATCGGACCTCCTGATTTTCGTGGGGGCCAATCCGGTGATCGCCCACCCCATCATGTGGAACCGGGTGAAGATGAACCCGCACAACCCCACCATCGTGGTCATCGATCCCCGCAGAACCAAGACGGCGGAGGCAGCGAGCATCCACCTGGCCCTCAATCCGAAGTCCGACCTGACCCTGCTGTACGCGCTGGCCAACATCCTCATCCAGGAAGGCTGGATCGACCGCGGTTTTATCGAGCGCTCGACCGAGGGCTTCGAGGAGTTTCGGACCCACGTGTCCTCCTTCGGCCTGGAGATGGCCGCTGCGGAGACCGGCCTGCAGTCTTCGGCGATCCTGGACCTGGCCCGGCGCATCCACGAGTCCAAGGCGGCTTCCTTCTGGTGGACCATGGGGGTCAACCAAAGCCACCAAGCCGTGCGCACGGCCCAGGGCATCATCAACCTGGCCCTGATCACCGGACATATCGGGCGCCCCGGCACCGGGGCCAACTCCATCACCGGCCAGGCCAACGCTATGGGCTCGCGCCTGTACAGCAACACCACCTCCCTGATGGGGGGCTACGACTTCCTCAACGAGAGCCACCGCCTCCATGTGGCCGGCATCCTGGGCATCGACCCGGAAACCATC
>MIBK01000013.1:5971-7380 GCA_001829505.1 Spirochaetes bacterium RBG_16_67_19
ATCCGCCCGGGCAGGCCCTGCCGGACTTCGAGATCTTCCGCCGCATCGCCCAAGCCTGGGGCTGCGGGCCGATGTTCCTCGAGTGGACCTCCCCGGAGGCTGTCTTCCAGATCCTGAAGCGTCTTTCGGCCGGCCAGCCCTGCGACATCACCGGCATCCGCGATTATTCCATGCTGCTGGAGAAGGGCGGCATCCAGTGGCCCTTCCCGGCGGGAGCGGATCCGCGGGAGGCAACCGCCGCCCGGCGGCTGTTCACAAGCGGCCGCTTCTTCACCGCCAACGGCAAAGCCCGGCTGCACTACGAGGACATCGCGCCCCTGCCCGAAGCCCCGGACGCCCAATTCCCCTTGATCCTGCTCACAGGTCGCGGATCGGTTGCCCAATGGCACACCCAGACTCGTACCAACAGGGTGAAGATGCTGCGCAACCTCTATCCGGCCCAGGCTTACGTGCAGGTCAATCCGCGCGACGCCGCCTCCCTGGGGATCGGGGACGGAGATCCGGTGAAGGTGAGCTCCCGGCGCGGCGAGATCGAGGCTCAGGCCACCCTCACCGAGGAGGTGAGTCCTGGCCAGGTGTTCATGGCCATGCATTACTTCGAAACCAACCTGCTAACCTTCCCGGCTTTCGACCCCTACAGCGCCGAGCCTTCCTACAAGCTGGCCGCGGTGAAGCTGGCCCGGAAGTAGCGAGGGCGGTGGTCCGCGCCGGCCAAGCGGACGGTTGCGCAAAGGAGGTCAAACCCGTATCATGACCTCCGCTGTGAGCCCCAATACCATTCCCATTTCGCTGCTGCTCTGCCTGCTGCCCATCGCCGAGCTGCGCGGCGGGCTGCCCTACGCGCTGGCCGGAGGCGTTTCTCCCCTGCCGGCGTACCTGATGTGCGTGGCGGCCAACGCCCTGGTAGGTCCACTGGTCTTCCTGTTCCTTTCCAGCCTGCACCGCCTCCTGGACCGCTGGCCGGCCTATCATCGTTTTTTCGAGCGGATGGTTGAACGCTCCCGCCGCAAGATCCACGGCGTGGTGGAGCGCTTCGGCTACTGGGGACTCCTGGTCTTCGTGGCCATCCCCTTTCCCCTGACCGGCGCCTATACCGGCGCTTTGGGCGCCTGGGTGCTGGGCATGCGCCGTGGGAGGTCCATGCTGTTCATTGCCCTGGGCGTGGCGGTGGCCGGGGTGGTGGTCTCCCTGGTGTACCTGCTGGGTGTCCAGGCCCTGGACTTCTTCCTGAAGCGGTAGAAAGCGCAGTGAGCCGCGACTTTTCCGCGCTGCTCAATCCCGAGCAGCTGCGCGCCGTGGAATGCCTCCAGGGCCCGCTGCTGATCCTGGCCGGCGCCGGCTCGGGAAAGACGCGGGTGATCACCTACCGCATCGCCCGTCTGCTGGCCCGCGGCGCGGCGCAGTCCTCC
>MIBK01000014.1:0-1089 GCA_001829505.1 Spirochaetes bacterium RBG_16_67_19
CTGGCCCTGATGTAGGTGGCCACGAGCAAAGCCGCGGCGATGAGTCCCAGATCGACGAAAATGGACCAGGAGAAGTTCATCGGCAGTCCCCCCGGCACCGACTATAGCAGCCGGACCGGGAATTGTCGAGAAAATAAAAACCCCGCCTTGGGGGCGGCGTCCTGCTCGCGCGGGGAGGCTTTCAGAACTTGCCGAAGGCGAAGCGCACCCCGATGACCGGAGTGTAGGAGAAGAAGTCCTGGAAGGGCCGGCCCGGCGCCACGTTGCCCATGACCTGGTAGCCGGCGTAGAACACCGGCATGAACCAGGGCAGCACGGCCAGGCCGATTTCCAGGTCGATTTCCTCGGTCACGATCAGGTAGCTCAGGCTGTCACCGCTCTGCGCCTGGGTGAACTTGATGCCGCCGATCCCGGTCCAGCTGGTGATCATCAGGTTGACCGGCCCCACCTTGCCGCGCGCCCCGTGGATGACTCCGCCGTAGCCGCCGGCGATGCCGGTTTCGCTCTGGAAGTCCGACAGGCCCACGCCGAAGCCGCCGTTGATTTCGTGCCCGGACACCCCGTAGCCGTAGCCGCCGGTGTACATCAGTCCCAGCGAGTTGTTGGGGATGTACTCGGGGGTCTGCAGGCCGTAGAAAAACCCGCCCCCGCCGCCCGCGTTGACGGCGGACAGCGCCGCACCCAGGATAAGGCTCAATGCCAGAATGCGCTTCAGATTCATCGCTCGCCCCCCTTTATGGTTTCATTAATCCAACACCAGGGGGCGGGCGATCTGTCACCGGGGCGCTCAGGCCCCGGGGGCCTCCTCGCCCATGATGTTGACCTTGAAGCCCGGTGGCTTCCGCCCCTCCAGGCGGGCGGGCACCGTCACGCGCAACAGACCGGCCCGAAAGCGGGCCTGCACCTTGGACTGCTCGAATTTGTCCGCGGGCACGTAGTAGCGCTGCTCCTCGATGCTCTTCAGGCGCAGCCGGCGCTTGAAGAACTGCACGCCTTCCCCGGGCTCGGCTCCCTGAGGGGCGGCAGCCCCTTCCTGCGGCGCGCGGGCCGAGAAGTACAGGTAGTCGCCGCGGAACTCCAGGCTGATGC
>MIBK01000014.1:1223-1380 GCA_001829505.1 Spirochaetes bacterium RBG_16_67_19
CGCAGCTCCTCGGGAAACCCCAGGCCTTCCTGGAAACGCTCGCCGAACTCCTGGGCCCAGGCGAAGGCCTCGTCCATGATGCGGCCCAGATCGAAAGTGAAGGATTTACCGGTCATTGCGACCCCCTCGAAGGGAATGTCCGGCTCCCCAATGAAAG
>MIBK01000014.1:1398-1472 GCA_001829505.1 Spirochaetes bacterium RBG_16_67_19
ATCGGCGCCCCGCCCGTCTGCTGACAAGCTACCTCCGGGAGCCGCTCGCCGGCAAGCGGCCGGATGCGGTATAC
>MIBK01000014.1:1480-2288 GCA_001829505.1 Spirochaetes bacterium RBG_16_67_19
GGAACATGAAACAGTACCTGGAGCTGCTGCGGGCGGTGCTGGAACGGGGCGCGGACCGCAGCGACCGCACCGGGGTGGGCACCCGCAGCCTGTTCGGCTGGCAGATGCGCTTCGACCTGGCCGAGGGCTTCCCCCTGCTCACCACCAAGAAGCTGCACCTGCGCTCGATCGTGCACGAGCTGCTGTGGTTCCTGAAGGGGGACACCAACGTAGCCTACCTGCGCGAGAACGGGGTGCGGATCTGGGACGCCTGGGCGGGACCGGACGGGGAGCTGGGGCCGGTCTACGGCAGGCAGTGGCGGGCCTGGGCCGCCCCGGACGGGCGGAGCATCGACCAGCTGGGCGGGGTGCTGGAGGAGCTGTCCCGCAACCCGCACAGCCGCCGGCTGGTGGTCAGCTCCTGGAATCCGGCCGACATCCCAGCCATGGCCCTTCCGCCCTGCCACTGCCTGTTCCAGTTCCACGTGAGCTCAGGAAAGCTCTCCTGCCAGCTCTACCAGCGCAGCGCGGACGTGTTCCTGGGGGTGCCCTTCAACATCGCCTCCTACGCGCTGCTGCTGGCCATGGTCGCCCAGGTAAGCGGCCTGGCCCCCGGGGACTTCGTGCACACCCTGGGGGATGCCCACCTGTACCTCAATCACCTGGAGCAGGCCGCCTTGCAGCTGCGGCGCCCCCCCCGGGCTCTGCCGCGTCTGGTCCTCAATCCGGAGGTGCGCTCCCTGTTTGCTTTCAGCTACCAGGACGTGCAGGTCAGCGGCTACGACCCGCACCCCCATATCGCCGCGCCCATCGCGGTGTGATATAATGC
>MIBK01000014.1:2385-2653 GCA_001829505.1 Spirochaetes bacterium RBG_16_67_19
TGCTGGTGGTCTCCCGCAGCCAGTTCGGGCAGTCCCGCGTCATTTCCGATGCCCCGCTGGTGGTCGGCCGCCAGACGGACTGCGATTTCGTGATCCACGATCCGCTGCTGAGCCGGCGGCACTTCCAGGTCGCCCGGGACGCCGAAGGGGAGTGCCTGCTGGAGGACCTGGGCTCCAAGAACGCCACCTTCCTGAACGCCAGGCAGATCCAGGCCCCGGAACGGCTGCACTACGGGGACCGCATCGTGGCCGGCGATACCGTGCTGCG
>MIBK01000014.1:2796-3007 GCA_001829505.1 Spirochaetes bacterium RBG_16_67_19
TACGTGAAGGCCGGGCCCTACGTGCCCGAAGCCGTGCTGGACCACCCGGAAGCCGTCCGCGAGCTGCACCGGGAGTTTCTTTTTGCCGGCTCAGAGGTCATGGTGGCCTTCACCTATTATGCCCACCGGGAGAAGCTCAAGGTCGTGGGCCGGGAGTTGGACCTGGAGCAGCTCAACCGCCGGGCGGTGCGGCTGGCGGCCGAGATCGCCG
>MIBK01000014.1:3241-3599 GCA_001829505.1 Spirochaetes bacterium RBG_16_67_19
TGGTGACCTTCATCGCCCTGGAGGAGAAGAGCACCGACGGCTACGCCTGGGCCGAAGCCTGCCGCATCCTGGAGCAGGAGGGGGCGGCGATCGTGGGCCTGAACTGCGCCCGGGGCCCGGCCACCATGCTGGGCCTGATGGAGAGGATCCGCGGGGCGGTGCGCTGCCGCGTGGCGGCCCAGCCCGTGCCCTACCGCACCACGGCCGAGCAGCCGATCTTCCAGAAGCTGCGCGAGCCCGGCTGCCCCTGCGCCTTCCCCCTCAGCCTGGACCCCTTCGTGCACACCCGCTTCGAGATGGCCGAGTTCGCCCTGAGCGCCAGGAACCTGGGGGTGGACTACATCGGGATCTGCTGCGG
>MIBK01000014.1:3628-5887 GCA_001829505.1 Spirochaetes bacterium RBG_16_67_19
CCGAGGCGCTGGGGCGCAGCGTGCCCGCCAGCCGCTACTCTCCGGATCTGAGCCTGCACCCGGTGCTCGGCGCCGCCTCGGGCCGGCTCCGGAAACCGACCCCGTAGCCCCCGGGCCGTCCCCGCGCTACTCGCGGGAGAACAGCAGCCCGGCGCGGCGGCGGTGCCGCTCCAAGGCCAGCTCGAGCAGGCGGTCCAGCAGGCGCGGGTAGGCCAGGCCGCCCACCTCGCACATCTTCGGGTACATGCTGATGTTGGTGAAGCCCGGCAGGGTGTTGATCTCGTTGATCCAGATCCGCCCGCCGCCCTTCTCCACGAAGAAGTCCACCCGGGCCAGGCCGCTGCATTCCACGGCGCGGAAGGCGGCCACGGCCAGGCGCATCACTTCGTCGCGCGTGGCCACCGGCAGCTCCGCCGGCAGGTGCAGCTCCGCTCCCTGGGGGTCCAGGTACTTGGCCTCGTAGGAATAGAACTCGTGCCGCGGAACGACCTCCCCCGGCGGGAAGGCCTGGGGCTCCTCGTTGCCCAGGACGGAGCACTCGATCTCGCGGGCGTCCACCGCCGGCTCGACCAGGGCCTTGGTGTCGTAGCGCAGCGCCTCGGCCAGGGCGGGGCCCAGCTCGTCGGGGGTGCTCACCTTGCGGATGCCCACCGAGGAGCCGGCCGCGGAGGGCTTGACGAAAACCGGCAGCGGGAAGGCGGCCCGCGCGGCCTCCACGCTGGCGGGGGAGGCGTCGCGCAGCGTCAGGGATTCCACCACGGGCAGGCCGGCCTGCCGCCAGACCTCCTTGGTCTTGTCCTTGTCCATGGCCAGCGAGCTGGCCAGCACGCCGGCGCCCACGTAGGGCAGGCCGGCCACCTCCAGAAGCCCCTGAACGGTGCCGTCCTCCCCGAAGGTGCCGTGCAGCACGGGAAACACCACGTCCGCGGCGATGCGGCGGCCGCCAGCGGCCAGTCCCCCTCCGGGCACCACGCTGAGGGGGCGCTTCGCGGGCACCAGCTCCAGGCGCTCCCCGTAGCTTTCCCGCCGGAAGCCTGCGCGGGCCTGCAGGTGCCATACCCCCGCCTGGTCGATGCCGATCAGGACCTGCCGGTAGCGGGCGGGGTCCAGGTTTCGGGAAACCGAGGCGGCGGAGCGCAGGGACACCTCATGTTCCCCCGAGCGTCCTCCGAACAGCAGGCAGACGGTCAGCGGCTTGGGGCTCATGGGAAGCGAGTGTAGCCCATCCGGCCGGACTTGGCGAGGCTACCTGGCCGGCAGCGCGTAGGCGGCCTGCAGGAAACGCCGCTCCCGCTGCCCTTCCTGCCGCCAGCTGGCCAGCACGGAGAGGCAAAGGGTGAGCTCCTCCTCGTATCCCACCAAAGGGAACGGCAGCGGGAGCCGCACGGTATAGGCGGAGCGGATGGGCTGCATCCATTCGACTCCGGCGCCGGGCGGGAAGCCGGCCCAGCGCAGCTGCACGCTCACGGCCTCCGCCGGGAAGATCGAGGTGTTGCGCAGCGACAGGATCGGCCGCCCCGCCTCCGCGGCCTCCAGCGCCGCTTCCAGGCCCTGCTCCCCGGGCTCCAGCAGCTCCTCACGCAGGCGGGCGCGGCGGGCCACCAGCCCGGGCAGGTCGCGGGCATAGGAGGGCTCCACGGGATCCACCGCGCGCAGCTCTCCGGTCAGGCGCGCGGCTTCCCGCAGCGCGGCTTCCGCCTCCGGAAGCCGCAGCTGGGTCTCGGCCCGGTCGGCCAGCTCCACCAGCCCGCGCTGCAGGCGCGCCTTGGCCAGACGGGCCAGGCGGGCCACCGAGACGGTCTCGGGCATGGAAGCCAGCAGGAAGGTATGGGCCAGCAGGGGCAGTCCCTGGTCCAGGGCGTACTGAGCCAGCTGGCCGCCGGAAGCCTCTCCGGTCTGCAGCAGAGCCACCAGCGCCGGAAGCTGCGATGCCGCATCCAGCGGGGTGGCGGCGGTGCCGCCGGTTTCCGAGTCGTCGAAGCGAAACAACCGGCGGCCCAGCGGATCCAGCAGGTACAGGGTATGGCCGGACGGCCCCGGCGCCCCGGATCCCGGCTCCGTCTGCCCCGGCGCCACGGCCACGCGATAGTAGGCAGGCAGCGCCTCCCGCACGCCCGTGAACACGCTCTGCATCCGCCACTGCGGAACTCCCCACCGGTCGAAACGCCATAGCTCGCCCGCGCCGCCCAGCAGCAGGCCGCCGTCGGAAAGCGGCAGGAATACCTGGGGGAAGGGCTGGCGGGAAGGGTCCAGCGCCGG
>MIBK01000014.1:6132-6378 GCA_001829505.1 Spirochaetes bacterium RBG_16_67_19
CGCTCGGGCGGCAGCCCCTCTATGTAGCTCAGGGTCTCGCCCGTGGCGGCGCTGAACAGCACGGGCCGGCCCAGGGGATCCAGCCACAGGCGGTCCGGGCGGAACCCCTGCGGGTAGGGCGGGCGCAGCAGCAGGTCCCCGGCGGTGACTGCGGCGATGTCCAGGTTCTGGCCCAGCCCCAGCAGGCGGTCGGAGAACAACAGGACGGGCCCTTCGGCCGAGGCCGCGCAATCCAACGGCTCGCTG
>MIBK01000014.1:6436-6506 GCA_001829505.1 Spirochaetes bacterium RBG_16_67_19
GCGGCGGCGCGGGCCGGGCGGGCTGGAGCTCGAAGCCGCTGGCCTGGGCCCGGAGGAAGAACAGGTCGCC
>MIBK01000014.1:6528-7047 GCA_001829505.1 Spirochaetes bacterium RBG_16_67_19
GAGTCCTGATGGCCGTGGATGGAAGCCCGCGCTTCCAGCTTCCTTCCGGAGGCGGGGGACAGGGCGACCCGGGTGCGGAAGCCGGCGGCGGTGATGCCCACCTCGATTTCCGCCGCCAGGGCCCCGGCCGGGCTCCCGCTCCGGGCGTCGCTCAGGCCGGCCAGGCCGCTGTAGCCCTGGTTCCAGGTGTCCAGGAGCCGGCCCATCCAGGGGTCGGCGGGCGGCGCGCCGGGTGCCAGGTTCTCCCAACCGGTGACCCGCAGGGTGGTGATGGCAATGGGCTGCGCCGGGGCCGATGCAGCCGAGAACAGGCCGGCCGCGGCCAGGCAGACCGCGAGCAGTCGGCGGCGTCCGGCGCCTGTGCTCACGATCCGTACCCCAGGGCTCGCAGCGCTTCCCGGGCCACCTCTGCCTCGTTCCAAGACAGCGTGCCTCGCGAGTAAAGGATGCTTCCTTCATGGCCCTTGCCCAGAAGCAGCACGGTGTCTCCCGGGCCGGCCCGCCGCATGGCTTCGTGGA
>MIBK01000015.1 GCA_001829505.1 Spirochaetes bacterium RBG_16_67_19
TGAAAAGGGGAGGCATGTCCATGATCCTGGTCAGCGACGACTTGAAAGAGTATTCCACGCTGTGCGACAGAATACTATTGATGAAGCAGGGAAGGGCGATGGAGAGTATCAGCGCGGAGCAGCTCAGCGAGGTGCTGAAAGCGTGAACCATTCCAACACAAAGAGAACCGGCTTTCGCCGCGCGTGGGAAGCGACGAAGAATTACCCGGTGATCCTCATCGTGGCAGGGCTGGTGGCCATCTTCTCGGCCCTGTACACGAAGCGCTTTCTCTCGCCCGTCAATCTCACGGCCACGCTGCGGCAGTTCGTCACCCTGATGCTGTTCTCCCTCGGGCCTTCCATCGTGATGCTGCTGGGCTCCATGGACCTGTCCTTCATCGGCATCTGGATGCTGGGCAGCGTCCTGCTGTGGATCCTCACGCCCCTAATCGGTCCTGTGTCCCTGCTGGTTTTTCCGCTCCTGGGGCTGGCCACGGGAACCCTCGTCGGATTGGTCCATACGAAAGGCAGGATACCGTCCTTCATCCTCACCCTGAGCATACTCATCACCTACTGGGGGCTGACGGTGACTATCTCCGGAGGCTACCCCCGGCCCATAAAAGGCTTCGAATGGATCACGGCTTCGGTCATCCCGCGCGTGCCGACCCCCTTCCTGTGGTCCATCCCCGTCGTGCTGGCCGCCATCATTGTGGTGCTGCGCACCAGGCTGGGCACCTACTTCTGGGCCATCGGCTCCAACGAAGAGGGGGTCAGGCTCGCGGGCATCAATGTGGACCGGTACAAGA
Source organism: Spirochaetes bacterium RBG_16_67_19 (assembly GCA_001829505.1). Classification (GTDB taxonomy): domain Bacteria; phylum Spirochaetota; class Spirochaetia; order SZUA-6; family DRHE01; genus MIBK01. The sequence continues at coordinate 786 of MIBK01000015.1, forward strand.
TCCTGGCCTTCATGCTGAGCGGCACCTTCACCGGGATCGGCTCCATCATCCTCTTCGCTCACCTGGGAGGATCGGCCCCGGTGGATTTCAACATGAACAACGTGGTCCGGCCCCTGGTGGCCATCATCCTGGGCGGGACCTCGATGGCGGGCGGCAGCGGCGGTCCCCACCGGACGATCCTGGGGGTGTTCACCTTCTCCATCCTGTACCGCGGCCTGTACCTCTCGGCCCTGCGGCCGGAGATGATCGATGTGATCGTAGGCATCGTGCTCATCCTGTCCGTCATCATCAGCTCCAGGGGCACGCGGATGAAGGGAGTGGAGATCACATGAGCGATCCGTGCGCCTCACCGACGCCTGTCCGGATCCGGACGCGCATAAATACGACCACGATCATGCCCGTCGTGGCCACCGTCGTGGTCATCGGCATCTTCCAGATTCTGAACCCTACCTTTTTGAGCTACCAGGGCATCGTGACCATCGTCTACGCCATGTCCTACTTCCTCATCGCCGCCTGCGGCCTGACCCTGGTCATCATGATGGGGTCCTTCGACTTCTCGGTCGTGGCCGTCATGAAGCTTTCGGCGCTGCTATGCGTCCTGTACATCGAGAAGATCGGGCTGTGGATCATTCCACTGGCCCTGGCCATGAGCGCCCTCATCGGCCTGCTGAACGGCCTGCTGTTCGCCAAGCTGAAGGTGCCCTCCTTCATCGCCACACTCGGGATTTCGGTGGTCCTCGACGGGATCTCGCAGCTGTCCTCGAAAGGCTTCCTCCACCTCTTGGAGCACGAGAGGTTCCGCAGCCTCTCGGTCACCTTCATCGCGGGCCTGCCGTCGATCTTCTACTGGGCCCTCGCCATCTGGCTGCTGTGCACGGTGCTGTCGATCACCACGCCCTTCGGCAGACGGATCTTCGCCATCGGCGGCAACTCCCGGGCCGCCGCGCTGTGCAGCATCGACGTCGACGGGCACCGGATCGCCGTTTTCGTGCTGAGCAGCTTCCTGGCGGGCGTGGCCGGGGTGTTGTACGTGTCCCAGCAGGGCGGCTGGTCGATGGAAATCGGTGGGCAGATGATGATCCCCCTGTTCGCCAGCGTCGTCGCCGGCGGCACCTCCCTCCGGGGCGGGGTCGGCGGCCCGCAGAGAACCATCATGGGGGTGATCATCATCACCTGGATCCAGTCCGGTCTGCTCATGATGGGTCTGGGGCGGGAAATCCAGTTCGTGATCCTGGGCGTCATAGCCATCAGCATGGCCGTGGCCACCACCGAGTGGCGGAAGTCGACGCGGCTGATGGTGAAGTGAGTTTGCGGCGCGGCCGGGGTTTACACCGCGCTGCGGATCATTCCCCCGTCGACCTTCATGCTCTCCCCGTTGACCGCGGACCCCAAAGGGCTCGCCAGGAAGGTCACCGCCGCCGCCAGCTCCTCGGGCCTGATCAGCCGGGCGAGCAGGGAAGTCGGCCTGTTTTCCTTCATGAAGCGCTTCTCTGCCGCTTCGTACTCCATGTCGGGGAAGAGGCCTTTGATGAATTTCTCCACCCCTTCGGTCCTGGTCGGACCCGGCAGCACGGAATTCACCGTGACGTTGGTACCCTTGGTGAGCTCAGCCATGCTGCGGGAGAGGGAGAGCTGCACGATCTTGGTCGCGTTGTAATGCGCCATCTCGGGCGCCGGATTGACGGCGGATTCGGAAGAGATGAACACGATGCGCCCGCTGTTGCGCTTCAGCATGCACTTCAAATAGTGCCTTCCCAGGCGCAAGCCGCTGAAGATGTTCACCTCGAAGAGGTGCTGCCACCGGGAATCGGGGCAGTCGAAAAAATCGACGGATTCGTAGATACCGAGATTGTTCACCAGGATGTCGAGCTCCGGGTGGGTCTTGATGGTTTTTTCGCAGCCGGCGGCGGTGCCGTTGTCCGCGACCAATTGCTGCAGCCTGGCCCCCGGATTGGTGCTAGTGATGATTTCGCAGGCGCGTGATACGGATTCCGCGGACCTGCCATTGACGATGACGGTGGCTTTTTCCTGGGCGAGGGCGCGGGCGATCGCCAGCCCGATGCCCCCGGTGGAAGCGGTGACCAAAGCGACTTTGTCCTGGAGCTTGAGATCCACTTGCAGCCTTCCTTTCAGCTACCTTGCCCACTTGAAGGTCCGTTCCACCGCCCTCTTCCAGTCGCCGTAGAGCTGGTCGCGCTGGGTTTGCCCCATCTTGGGCCTGTACTCCTTCTCGACCTTCCACTTTCGCTCCAGCTCCTCCTGGCTTTCCCAGAAGCCCACGCCCAGCCCGGCCAGGTAGGCGGCTCCCAGGGAAGCCATTTCGGTGATGACCGGCCGTTCCACGGGGAGGCCCAGGATGTCCGCCTGGAACTGCATGAGGAAATCGCTCTTGGTCGCGCCCCCGTCCACCCGCAGCGACGGGGGGGCTTGCCCGCAGTCCGCTTCCATGGCCACCAGCACGTCCTTGGTCTGGTAGGCGATGGATTCCAGGGCGCTGCGGGCCAGATGTTCGATGCCCGTGCCGCGGGTGATGCCGATGATCAGACCCCGGGCGTACATGTCCCAGTACGGGGCGCAGAGTCCAATGAAGGCGGGAACCATATAGACCCCGCCGGTGTCCGGCACCTTCTCGGCCAGGGCGCTGGCCTGAGCGGCGTCACTGATGACGTGCAGCCCTTTTTGGAGCCACTCGATGGCCGCCCCGCCGATGAAGGTCACCCCTTCCAGCGCATACTCCACCCTGTCCCCGATGCACCAGCCCAGGTCCGTGGTAAGGCCGTGCTTGGAGCGGGCCGGGGTTGTGCCGGTGTTCATGAACACCGCCAGCGCCGTCCCGTAGGAATTTTTGGCCATGCCGGGATGAAAGCAGGCCTGGCCAAAGGTGGCCGCGTGCTGGTCCCCCGCGTCCCCGGCGATCGGCACCCTCGCACCGAACACCTCGACAGAGGTGTGGGCCATGACCCCGCTGGAGGGCAGGAGCTTCGGCAGGATCTTCTCGGGTATCCCGAGCCAGCCCATGATCTCCCGGTCCCAGCCCAGCTTATGGATGTTCAGCAGCATCGTCCGGGAGGCGTTGGAGTAGTCGGTAACGTGCGCCGCGCCGCCCGTCAGGTTCCAGATCAGCCAGGAGTCGATGTTGCCCATGCAGAGGTTGTCTCGCTCGATCTGAACCCGGACCTCCGGCACGTTGTCCATGAGCCACCTGATCTTCGTGGCCGAGAAGTAGGCGTCGATCACCAGGCCGGTCTTCTCGGTCACCGCCGGTTCGCGGCCGGCGGCCTTCAGCTCGTCGCAGATGGCGGCGCTTCGGCGGCACTGCCAGCAGATGGAGTTGTACAGGGGACGCCCGCTGTCGCGCTCCCAGAGAATGGTGCTCTCGCGCTGGTTGGTGATGCCGATCCCCAGGATCTCCCCGGGCTGGACCCGGCCCTCTTGCATGGCCTGGGCCATGCAGTCGCGCACGGAGCCCCAGATCTCGAGAGGGTCGTGCTCGACCCAGCCCGGCTGCGCGTAGATCTGCCGCAGCTCCCGGTAGGCCATCGAGTGGACCAGCCCCTCGTGATCGAACAGGATCACCCGGCTGCCGGTCGTGCCCTGGTCAATGGCCAGGATGTAGCCTTTCTTCATTTGAGCCTCGTGGAAGCCTCCACCTTACACCATCGAGAACCCGCCGTCCACGATCAGGGTCTGACCCGTGCAGTAGTCGGAATCCTCCGACGCGAAGTACAGCACCGCGCCGAGCAGGTCCTTGGTCCTGCCCAGGCGCTTCATGGGAATGCCGGCCGTGATCTGCCTGGTCCAATTCGGGTCCGCCATGGCCGCCTTGGCCATACCCGTGTCCGTCGTGCCGGGCAGGATGGCGTTGACCTGGATGTTGTGCTGGGCCAGCTCCAGCGCGAAAACGCGGGTCAGGGGGAGGACGGCCCCCTTGGTGGAGCTGTAGGCGCACAGCCCCGCCTGCCCGCCGACCGCCGCGATCGAGGAGATGTTGATGATCTTCCCGCTCTGGCCTTTGATCATCTCGCGAGCCGCGGCCGCCGCGCAGAAGAACAGGCCCTTCACGTTCACCGCCAGCAGTTTGTCCCACATCTCCTCGGTGGTCTCCAGGACCGGGGCCGTGAAGAGGATGCCGGCGTTGTTCACCAGGATGTCCAGCCTGCCGAACTTCTTGACGGTTTCCGCTACCAGGCGCTCGGCTTCCGCCTTCCTGCTGATGTCGGTCTTGACGAACAGGGCCTTGCCGCCGGAAGCGTTGATCCCCGCGGCCACCCCGGCCTTGTCATCCAGGTCGGCAACGACGACGCTCGCGCCCTCCTTGGCCATCCCGAGCGAATAAGCCTCCCCGATCCCCAGAGCCCCACCGGTTACGATAGCGACCTTGCCTTGCAGTCTCATCGTCCCACCTCCCGCTGACAGAAGTGTTATATTTGAACCACATCCCGATATTTTTTTACCATTCAACACCTCAGCCGTCAAGTCATTTCCCGGGATGACCCTTGGCTTTGACATTTTATGATCGGATATGTTAAAATCCAATCACGAACAAACATAGCCGGGTTCAGGAAATCGTACACACCTTGCGCATCCGCAACATGGTGAACATCAGGGAGTTGACCAAGAAATTCGATGTTTCCGAGATGACCATTCGGCGGGACCTCAACCTGCTGGCCGCGGAAAACCTCATCGACCTGATTCCAGGCGGCGCCATGCTGAAACGCCCGGAGGAGACCGAAAGCCGCTACCTGGTCACCAAGGAAGAGTCGGTTCGCACGATCGAGAAGCTCAAGATCGGGCAGCGGGCGGTCACCCTGGTGGAGCCCAACGAGACCATCATCCTGGACATCGGCAGCACAACCGAATACCTGGCCAAGTTCCTGCGGGAGGACGCGCCGATCACGGTTCTCTGCTACTCGCTGAACGCGCTGGTGGAGGTGTACAAGAAAAAGAACTGCGCCATCATCTTCGCCGGCGGGTACTATCATCCCCAGACCATGATGTTCGAAAGCGCGGAAGGCATCGAGCTGATCAAGCACACCCGCGCCGACAAGGCTTTCGTCTCCGCCGCCGGCATCCACGACGAGCTGGGGGTGACCACCGTCTACCCCCACGAGCTGCAGGCCAAGAAGACCATCTTGAGCTCGGCCAGAAACCGCATCCTGGTGGTGGACTCCTCGAAGTTCGGAAACACCAAAAGCGTCTATTTCGCCGACATCGCCGATTTCCAGACCATCATCACCGACAGCGGCATCCCCGACAAGTACGCGGCTTTCATCCGGGAGCGGGGCATCGAGCTGATCGTGGTCTAGGCATGCGCCAGCGAGCCCTTCCGGGTGCCCAGGGAGCCCAGGATGACCGCCAACAGCAGCACCCCGCCCATGATCATCTCCTGCGGGTCCGGCTGGATCCCCAACAGGCTGAGGATGTTGCGGATCAGGCCGATGATGACCACCCCCAGGATCGTCTGCACCACGCCGCCCCTGCCGCCGGCGAAGCTAGTCCCGCCGATGACCACCGCCGCGATGGCGTCCAGCTCCCATCCCTGCGCCACGCGCGGCTCCCCGAGGTTGAGCCGGCCGGCCATGCAGATGCCGGCCAGCGCGGCGAAGAAACCGGATATGCTGTAGACCGCGATCTTGTAAAACACCGGATCGATGCCGGAAAGCCTGGCCGCCTCCGGGTTCTCCCCGCAGGCGTACAGGTTCTTCCCGAAGACCGTGTAGCGCAGGAGCACCGAGCAGATCACGATCGCCGCAACCCAGAGGATGGCCACGAAGGGGATATTGCCCACCATCCCCCGGCCCATGAACAGCGCCATGGGGTCCAGGTTGAAGATCGTGCGGCCGCCGCTGATGGCGAAGGCCAGGCCCCTGGCGAAAACCATCATCCCCAGGGTGGCCGCGAAGTCCACGATTTTCAGCTTGGTGATGACCAGGCCGTTGACCAGGCCCAGCAGGGCCCCGATGGCCAGCACCGAAAGGAAGATGAAGGGGGTGGGATAGATCAGGGAGAGCTGGTCCACGTGCCCGAGGTAGATGCCCCAGTGCTGGAACAGTCCCAGGACCACGCCGGAAAAGGCCAGGATGGAGGCCACCGACAGGTCGATTCCTGCCGACAGGATCACGAAGGTCATGCCGATGCTGATGAAACCCAGGAAGGAGAAGCTGCGCAGCAGGTTCAGCACGTTCTGCAGGCTCAGGAATCCCGGGGCCATCAAGCTGGCGACGGCGACCAGGATGACCAGGGCCAGGTAGCGGGAAAGGCTCATGAAGGAGAAACGCCAGCCGGTCTTCATTCGCTCTTCGCCCCCATCGAATAGGCCATCAGCCTTTCCCGGGTCGCCTCCCGACGCGGGAGAACAGCCTCGATACGGCCCTCGTGCATCACCGCCACGCGGTCGCTGATGCCGAGGATTTCCGGGATTTCGGAGGAGATCATGATGATCGATTTCCCCTCCCGGGCCAGGGTCTTGATCAGGCCGCGGATCTCCTCCTTGGCCCCCACGTCGATGCCGCGCGTGGGCTCGTCGAAGATGAACACCTTGAGCTTCATGCCCAGCCACTTGGCCAGCACGACCTTCTGCTGGTTGCCGCCGCTCAGGTACTTCACGTGCTGCTGCAGATGGGGGGTGGCGATGCGCAGCTTGGACACGAAATCCGCCGCATACCGGGCGATCTTTCCGTAGCTCAGGAACGGCCCTGCTCTGAGGCTCTTCAAGGAAGGAAGGCTGATGTTGTCCTGCACGGATTTCTCCAGAAACACCCCCTGGGTTTTGCGGTCCTCGGGGGCCAGGCAGAGACCGTTGCGGATGGCCTCCCTGGGGGAGGAGATACTCAGTCTTCTACCCTCCAGGCGTATTTCCCCCGTGTCCACCCGGTCCGCGCCGATCAGCGCTCTGGCCAGCTCCGTGCGCCCGGCCCCGACCAGGCCGTACACGCCCAGGATCTCCCCTTTGTGCAGGGTGAGGTTGACGTCCGCCAGCACGCCCCGGCGGCTCAGGCCCCGCACCTCCAGCACGGGAGCCAGGCCTTCGGCGGGAACCGCGGCTACCGCGGTCGCCGCCTCGCTCTCGTCGATCTCGCGGCCCACCAGCATCTTGATCAGCGTGGCGCGGTCGATCTTCGCGGTCGGCTCGGTGCCCACCAGCTTGCCGTTGCGCAGCACGGTCACCCGGTCGCCGATCTCGAAAATCTCCTCCAACCGGTGGGAAATGTAGACGATGCCCCGCCCCTCGGATTTCAAGGAGGCGATGATCTGAAACAGGCGTTTCAGCTCGGAGGAGGTCAGCACGGCCGAGGGCTCGTCAAAGATGATGACCCGGGCCTCCAGCGACAAGGCCTTGGCGATGCTCACCAGCTGTTGTCGGGAGATGGGCAGGTCCCCCAGCAGCGCCCGGGGCTCGACGTCCGCCTGGATCATCTCCAGCCAGCGCCGGGCTTGCCGGTTCATCTCGCCGTAGCTGATGACCCTCGCCCCGCCGCGCGGCTGGCGGCCCAGAAAGATGTTCTCGGCCACGCTCAGGTGCGGCAGGATGGGGAGCTCCTGATGCAGGACGGCGATGCCCTGTTCCTGGGCGTGCCGCGGGCTGGCAAACTCCACCTCCCGGCCCGCGAGGCGGATCGTGCCCGCGTCCTTGGCATAGGAGCCGCCCAGGATCTCGATCAGCGTCGACTTGCCGGCGCCGTTCTCCCCGGCCAGGCAATGCACCTCTCCCGCGTTCACCTCGAAGTCCACGCCGTCCAGGGCCACCACGCCGGGGTAGACCTTGCTGATGCCCCGGGCTTCCAGCAACGCCGCGCCGACCGCGTTCATCCCTTCCTCCTTCGCGCCAGCAGGGAGTGCAGCGCCAGGGCGGCGATGATGATGATGCCCTTGGCCATCGCTTGAGGGTAGGCTTCGATTTCCAGCAGGTTCATGATGTTGATGATCAAGCCCATGATCAGCACCCCCACTACGGTGCCGCCGACGGAGCCCTTGCCCCCCGTCAGGCTGGTGCCCCCGATCACCACCGCGGCGATGGCATCCAGCTCCCAGCCCTGGCCGATCTTGGGGTCGCCGCAGCCCATTCGCCCGGACATCATGATTCCGACCAGGGCCGCNAAGAAACCGGAGGCGACGTAGGGGAAGATGCGGTACCAGGCCGGCTGGATTCCCGACAGGCGCGCCGCCTCCTCCCCGCCGCCCACCGCGTAGATGCCGCGGCCGAAGCGGGTGTACCTGAGAAACAGCAGGCACAGCAGGCTGGATCCCAGCCAGATGATCGTCGGCATGGGGATCCTGGCCGGCAGCCCGTAGGCCAGGTAGCTGACCGGATCGGGCATCCCAAAGAGGGGCTGCCCGTGGGTGTAGGAGACCGCCAGCCCCCGGGTGAAGATCATGATGCACAGGGTGATGATGAAGGAGTGCACGCGGAAGCGGTGCGAGAGAAATCCACTGAGCAAGCCGAAGAGCGCCCCCACTGCCAGGACGAACAGGATGTCCAGCGGAAGCGGCAGGATGGGGGTGAGCTTCGGCGCCCCCTGGTAGATGAAGATCTGCTCCGGCATGAAGGTGAACAGGGCCCCGTGCAGGACGGTCGCGTACAGAATCGAAGCGAAGCCGACCATGGAGCCCACCGAGAGATCGATGCCCCCCATCAGGATGACGAAAGTCATGCCCAGCGCCAGGAGGCCGGTGAAACTGGCCTGGGTGAGCAGGTTGGCCAGGTTGATATAGGAGAAGAAGAGGGGCGAGAGGATCGCCGAAATGGCGACCAGGGCCAGCAACACGAAGTACAGGCCATAATCCGCCAGCACCTGACTTGCCTTGAGCTTCATACCCCCCCCGACGGGAAAAAGGAGCGTCCCGCGGCCGATCAGCCGGGGACGCTCCGCAGGATCAGGATTGCCTAGAACACCGCGTTCTGGTCGTAGAACTTCTTCACGTTGTCAGCGGTGACCAGGATGGTCCCGGTGATGACGTTCTTCTCCTTGGGCTGGACCTTCTTGGTCAGGTAGTCCACCAGCAGGTTGACCGCCTTCTGGGTGATCTCCCAGGAGTTGTTGATGACCGTGGACTTGTACTGCCCGCCCTTCAGGATCTCGGCATAGGCTTCTTTTTGACCGTCGATTCCGGCGACCAGCACCTCATCCATTTCCGCATTCTTCAAGGCGTCCAGGGCCCCCAGGGCCATGGAGTCGTTGGCGCAGTACACCAGGTCGATCTTGTCGCCGAAGGCGGCAATGGCTTCTTCCATTTTCTGCATGCCCAGCATCTGGTTGTAGGAGGCCTTGTAGGTGGCCAGGATCTTGTACTTGCCCTTGTTCTCGGGGCGGTCCAGGATCGAAAGCATCCCATTGCCGCGGCCGATGGAGGCCGGGCAGCCCGGATCGCCGATGATCAGGACGATGTTCCCGCCGCCGGGCATAAGCTTCTTGGTGAAGAAGTCGCCCTGCAGCTCCCCGGCTTTCCACTGATCGATCCCCACGTAGGCCAGGTAGTCGCCGTACAGCGGCCGGTCGATGGCCACCACCGGGATGCCCATGGCCTTGACCTTCTTGATGATCGGCATGGTGCCGTACTCGGTGGTGGAGTTCAGGATCAGGCCCTTGATTCCTTTTACCAGCAGGCTCTCGATATCCGCGATCTGCTTGGAGATGTCCTCTTCTGCGTTGAGCACGATGATCTCCGCGCCGCGGGCCGCCGCCGTGTCCTTGGCCGCCTTGTCCATGGCCAGGTAGTAGGGGCAGTTCATGGCCACGTGGGAGAACCCGATCAGGACCTTCTTGCCCTGCGCGCCCGCCAGGGACGCGATGGCCAGCAGGATGACGAGAACCAGCAATACCTTCTTTTTCATCTTTTCCTCCATAGTTAGAATTCAATAAGAATAAGAGCAAGAAAGAAACAAGAGCATCATTCATTTCACCGCATAGGCATCACCTCCAGCCCGGAACAGTATAGCAAGGTCCTAATCCATGTAGTAGCCGCCGTTGATGTTCACGGTCTCCCCGTTGATGTAGCCGGCCTGGTCGGAGGCCAGGAAGCACATCAGGTGGGCCATGTCCGCTTCCGTGCCCAGGCGCCGCACCGGGATGCGGGAGGCGATGTCGTCCTTCTTGGCCTGGTCCCAGTAGTGCATCAGGTCGGTCATCACCGCGTGGGGGGCGATGGCGTTGCAGGTGACCCCGTGGGGCCCCAGCTGCCGGGCCACGGAGCGGGTCAGGCTGATCACCGCCCCCTTGGAGGCCCCGTATGCGAAAACGGTGGTGTTGTCGCCGTTTTTCCCCGTGATCGAAGCGACGTTCACGATGCGCCCGTACTTCTGGGCCTTCATGATCGGGGCCACTGTCCGGATGGCGTACAGAACGCCCTTCACGTTCACGTTGATCGTCTTGTCGATGATCTCGTCGCTGGTCTCCTCGATGCTGCCGGGGATCAGGATGCCGGCGTTGTTGATCAGGATGTCCACCCGCCCGAACTCGGCCTTGGTGCCGAGGATCAGCTGGTCCACCTGGGCGCGATCGGCCACGTCGCAGAATACCCCCTTGGCCCGCCCGCTGGCCTTCTGGATGCGCCGGACGGTCTCCTCCATTTCCTTGCGGCTCACGTCGGCTATCACCACCACCGCGCCCTCCGCTGCCATGTCCTCGGCGGTCTGCTTGCCCATGCCCTTGGCGGCGCCCGTGATGATGGCGACCTTGTCGACAAAACGCTTTTCCATTACGCGAACTCCTTCATCAGTATTTCGATGTGCTCTTGATGCCGGTGACGATACTGATCCCGCCGCTGGTGCCCAGGCGGGTGGCCCCGGCCTGGATCATGGCCCGGGCGTCCTCGGTGGAGCGGATGCCGCCCGCGGCCTTGATCCCCATTTCCGGCCCCACCGTGCGGCGCATGAGGGCCACGTCCTGGACGGTGGCCCCGCCGGAGGCGAAGCCGGTGGAGGTCTTCACGAAGTGGGCCCCCGCCTTCTTGGCGATCTGGCAGGCCAGCACCTTCTCCGCGTCGGTGAGCAG
>MIBK01000016.1:0-318 GCA_001829505.1 Spirochaetes bacterium RBG_16_67_19
GGGGCGGCCTTCACCGGCACGCTGAACATCAGCAACATGGGCGGGCCCTATGCGCTGGGGGGCTCCCAAGATCTGTTCTGGAACGTGTACGCCTCAATGGATCTGGTGATCGGAGCGGATGACAAGGTGGTGGCCTCCGGGATGATCGCCGGGGGCCTGGGGGCGGGCGTCAGCACGGGGCTGATGGCCATCGGCAACACCTGGCCTTCGACGGCGGGCAACTACTACCTGATCGCGGACCTGTTCGCCGGGGATGACGCGGTTTCCGGCAACAACCGGCCGGTCACCGCGGTGATCGCGGTGGCGGCCCCGCCGGCG
>MIBK01000016.1:363-714 GCA_001829505.1 Spirochaetes bacterium RBG_16_67_19
CACAGCGTCGGGTTCACGGCCGGAGCGGCCTTCGCCGGCACGGTGACGATCAGCAACGGCGGGACCACCAATGGGGCGCAGGACGTGAGCTGGTACGTGTACGCCTCGCTGGCCAACGCGACCATCGAAGCGGGGGACACGCTGGTCGCTTCGGGCAGCGTCCCCGGCGGGCTGGCCGCCAGCGGCAGCACGGGGGCAATGGTGATCGGCAACACCTGGCCCGCGGTGGCCGGTACGTACTATCTGGTGGCCGACATCCAGGCCTCCGACGACGCGAACCTGACCAACAACCGGCCGGCCAGCGGGGCTGTGGTGGTGGCACCCGCCCCGGTCCCGGCTCCGGACTACGGC
>MIBK01000016.1:777-2308 GCA_001829505.1 Spirochaetes bacterium RBG_16_67_19
AACAAGGCGCGGCCGTGGCCGGCGCGAGCACGGTGTACTGGAGCGTATACGCCTCGCTGGGGGACACGGTGATCGACGCGGGGGACAAGCTGGTGGGCTCGGGCAGCTTCGCTGCCCTGGGTCCGTTAGGCAGCTCCGGGGCGCTACCGATCAGCAGCAGCTGGCCCGCGGCCACGGGCGACTACTACCTGGTGGCGCGGATCCTGGCGGACGACGAAACCGCGCCGGCGAACAACACGCCCTTCAGTGCGGTGGTGGCGGTGGGAGCCACCGATTACTCGGGGGCGGCGGCGCATACCGGCGGGACCACGGCAGGGGCCGGGTTCACCGGCACGCTGACCATCAGCAACAACGGCGGCCCCTACGCCCTGGCGGGCTCGCAGAACCTGTACTGGAACGTGTACGCCTCGCTGAATGACACGGTGATCAGCCCGGACGACAAGGTGGTGGGCTCCGGGATGATCGCCAGCGGCCTGCTGGCGGGGGCTAACTCGGGCGCACTTCTCATCGGCAGCACTTGGCCCACGATGGCGGGCACCTATTACCTGATCGCGGACCTGTTCGCCGGGGACGACGCCAACAGCGCCAACGACCAGCCGGCCTCCGGACCGGTCAGCGTGGGAGCGGTGGACTACACAGGGTCGGTGACCCCCGGCGCGGGCACCACCGCCAACCGCCCGTTCACGGGCAGCCTGACCATCGACAACCCCGGCAACAGGAACGGCGCGGCGGCGCTATTCTGGACCGCATACGCCTCCCTCGGCAACACGACCATCGACGGGGCCGACAAGGTCGTAGGCAGCGGAACCATCGCCGGGGGCCTGGGGGCCGGCGGCAGCTCCGGGCCATTGGCGCTCGGCAGCACCTGGCCTGCGGCAGCCGGTGCCTATTACCTCGTGGTGGAAGTCTCGGCGTCGGACGACTACCTGACCGGAAACAACCGCTTCGCCAGCGGGGTGGTGGCCGTGACCTCGCCCAACGTCGATTATACGGTCCTGAACGTCACCTATGATCCCAGCGCGCCCAGCACCACCACGCCTGGCGGGGTCGTGCTGGGCACCTTCGACTACCGCAATGCGGGCACGGACGCCGGCGTCCAAACGGTGTTCTGGACGGCCTACGCTTCCCGCAACACGACCCTGGACGCTTCGGACACCTGGATCGCCAGCGGCATCGCCGGTCCCCTGGCAGGTCTGAGCACCTCGGCGGCGCCGGTCAACTTCAGCGGGAACTGGCCCCTGGACTACGGCAGCTACTACCTGCTGATCATGGTCAGCGAAATCGAGGACGTGAACGGAGCCAACAACCGGGTGGCCTCGGCCGCGACCACCTCGATCGGGATGTTCACGGGCCCGCTGGATGAGAACAACAACGAGCCCAACAACGACTGGACGACGCTTCTGGAACCAAATGTGTACGACCTGGGCGTCTCCATGGATCCCGGGATGAGCCTCTACATGGAGGGGTCCATGACCGGCCCGCCTACCGTCGACTTGGACGACGTGATCGGCGTCAAGTCCGCAACGGCCAC
>MIBK01000016.1:2316-2514 GCA_001829505.1 Spirochaetes bacterium RBG_16_67_19
ACCGCCTCCATGGCCTGGGGGGCCAACGAGGACATCGCCCTGTACATCTGGGAAGGGCCGCCGAGAGTCGGCGTGAAGGCGGTGAGCATCACCGCCGCCACGTCGCTGGCCATTTCCTGGCCGGCGGTCCCCGGCACGCAGTACTGGATTGACATCACCAACTCGGGCAGCAAGAACATCGGCCCCTATACGCTGATC
>MIBK01000016.1:2564-2971 GCA_001829505.1 Spirochaetes bacterium RBG_16_67_19
GCAGCAGGCGGGCTATTGCAGCAGAGCTTCCAGGCGGTTGAAAAGAGCCAGCAAGGGGTCCGCTTCGCCGGAGCGCCGGTAGGGGGTGAAGGCCGGAGCGCCGGCCGGCCGGTCGCGGGCGGCCAGGCGGGCCAGCAGAGTGTCCAGTTCCTGCAGCGCGGCCCGGCGGCCGTCGGCTTCCTTCTGCGCGGCCAGGGCCGCGAAATAACGCTCCATGGTGGCGTTCAGCTCCGGGTAGCGGGAGCGCACCGGCTCGGTGTCCAGGATCTGGCGCACGAGGATCTTGGCCTGCAGGAGCGTGGACAGGGACTGCGGCGATTCCAGCTCGCTGGCCGAGGAGGCCGGCTGCAGGGCGGCATAGGCCTGGTACTGGCCGCGCAGCTCGCGCAGGCGCGCCAGGGCCGCCC
>MIBK01000016.1:2998-3330 GCA_001829505.1 Spirochaetes bacterium RBG_16_67_19
GGTCCAGCCTGGACAAGGCCTCATCCCGCTCCTTCTCCACGGCGGCCAGGCGGCCCGACAGGTCGGGGCGCTGAGGCTCGCTGCCGGCCAGCAGGCGATAGCCGGCGTCCCGGATGTTCTCGGTGACCCGGCGGGACAGGGCTTCGTCCTCCAGAAGCAGGGCCAGGGCCTGCTGGTAACGCTGCAGGGACTCGCGGAAGCTCCCCCCTTCGAAGAACACGTTGCCCTGGCGCACCAAGGCTCCCCACTCGCGGCGCGCGCGCTCCCTCTCCTGCGCCTGTCCCTGCTCCTGCTCGGCCGCCCGCAGCGCCTCCAGGCGGGCAAAGCCCTCG
>MIBK01000016.1:3346-6279 GCA_001829505.1 Spirochaetes bacterium RBG_16_67_19
GGGCCAGGGCGTCCCGGTAGGCGTCGCCGGCGGCCTGGGCCTGCCCGGCCTGCTCCAGCTCCTGGCCGCGGCGGACCCGGTCGGCGACCGCCCCGATCAGGGAGGAGGACTCCAGCAGGGCCGTGGTGTCGGTGGTGGCGCGGTTCTGCCGGGAGCGGATCAGCTCCTCCAGGGAATCGATCAGGAAGAACTCGATGCTCCGGCGCTTCTGCACCGCCGGCAGGGAGGAGACCGAACGGTCGTCGAAAAAGGCCCGCTGGGAGGCCAGGCCGGCCAGGGCCTGCTCGTAGTTGCCCTGCTGCAGGCTCAGGTTCACCCGGTCGTAGCCGGTCAGCAGCTGGTCCAGCAGCAGCCGCTCCTGCTCCTGCTGCCGGCGCAGGGCGGAAAGCTCCTCGTTCACCCGGGCGCGGTCGGTGCTCAGCTCCTGCTCGCGCGCGGCCAGCTCCTGCCGCATCGCGGCCTCCCGGCGCTCCGACTCCCCCTGGGCCCGCGTGCGCTCCGCCCGGGCCTGCTCCAGCTCGCGCTGGTACTGGCCGGCCTGCTCCGTGATGGCCGCCTCCCTGGCGGCCAGCTCCTCCTGGGCCTGGCGGCGGGCGGCGGCCAGGGCCGCCTCGTTGTCCCGCCGCAGCGCGGCCTCGGTCTCGGCCAGGCGCCGCTGGATTTCCTCGGGGCTCACCCCCTGGCCCTGCAGCCGCCGGCGCTCGTCCTCCAGCCGGCGCTCGAACTGCCCGAGCAGCTCCTGCTCCTTGGCGGACAGGGCGGCCTGCACCCCGCTGCGCAGCTCCTGGCGCTCCCGGTCGATGGCGCTCAGGCGCCCCTGGATGTCCAGGATGGCCTGGTCCTTCTGCTTGAGCTGGGCTTCCGACTCCTCCCGCAGGGCGGCGATCAGCTTGCTCTCCGCGGTCAGGAGCACCGTCTCCCCGGTGGCGATGGACTGCTCCTGTCGATTGAACCAATAGAAGGCCGCGCCCAGGACCAGGGCCACCACCACGCCGATGATCAGGTTGGTGACCAGGGGCAGCGCCACGCCGCGGCGCCGGGGGGTGTAGTTCATGGTTTCGGCGGTGACCACCAGCCGGTTCTCGCTGAGCAGCTGGTCCATCTGCTCCTCGAACAGCTGCCTCTCCTCCGGGCTGAACCCGTCGGCCTCGTCAGCCGCCGGGACCTGGGACTCTCCCGGGCGCACCAGGTGCAGCTTGGGGGGAGATTGCTTGTAAATCGCCAGGGCTTTCTGATAAAGGCCGCGCAAGCGCAAGCTTCGGGTTCTGGCCATGGGGTCCTGTTCCAATATCGGCGTTTCGGGCAAAAACTTCCACCGGATCGCAGCCGGGGCTGCCGATAACTAGGGCAGACTCATGAGCATCCGCTCCAAGATGGTGGCGATCGTACTGCCGCTGATCGTGGCTCCATTGCTGGTGACCGGCGTGGTGTCCTCCCTGGCGGCGCGCAACGGCATCACCCGTATCGCCACGGGATTCCTGCGCTTCAAGATGGACGACCTGCTGAACTACGCCGGCAGCCAGTGGGGCCTGCTGGTGGAGAACGGCCTTTCGGACAACGCGGAGTACGTCACCGCCACCAAGAGCGCCGTGACTTCCTTCGCCCGCAGCCTGGTGCGCGGGTCCACCGAGCTGATCCTGGCGGTGGACGCGGACGGCAAAGTGGCGATGAGCACGGGAGAGCTGGTGCTTTCCGAGGAGGAGACCCGCGAGTTGACTCGCCTGGCCGCCGAGGGGGTCTCCGGCTGGCGGCTGATGAGCCTCGGGGGGCAGGAGAGGGTCGCCCACCTGGACCTGTTTCAGCCCTTCGGCTGGCACCTGCTGGTCACCGAGCGGCGGGAGTCCTTCTACCAGACCACCACCCAGATCTTCCTGCAGACCGGCCTGATCCTCGCGGTCTCCCTGGTCGTGGCCGTCGTGCTGCTGCTGTTCTTTTCCTTCTATATAACCAAGCCGCTGCGCCTGATCTCCGGGGCCATGCGCGGAATCATCCAGACCGGGGAAATGTCCAGGCGGGTGGACCTGCTGTACCGCGACGAGACCGGGGACCTGGCCCACAGCTTCAACCTCATGACCGGGGAGCTGGAAAAGGCCTCCCGGACCATCAAGGACTTCGCCCTGAAAGCAGTGGTCGCCCGCAAGCAGGTGGACCGCATCAAGACCATCTTCCAGCGCTACGTGCCCCGGCACGTCCTGGACCAGTACATCGCCAGCCCTGAGTCCATGCTGGTGCCGGGCAAGGAGACCCCCCTGGTCCTGCTGTTCTCGGACGTGCGCAGCTTCACCACCATTTCCGAGTCGATGCTGCCCAGCGAGGTGGTGGAGACCCTGAACGTGTACTTCGAGAAGATGGTGAAGATCGTCTACGACCACGGCGGCTTCGTGGACAAGTACATGGGCGACGGCCTGATGGCCGTGTTCGGGGCGCCGGTGCGCAAGGGGGATGAGCCGCTGCAGGCGGTGCTGTCAGCCTTCGAGATGCTGGAGGCGCTGGAGAGCTTCAACGAGTGGCAGGTACGCCGCAGCCGCCAGCCCTTCCGCATCGGCATCGCCATCAACTACGGGATGGTCACCGTCGGCAACCTGGGCTCGGAGCGCAAGATGGACTACACGGTGATCGGCGACCAGGTCAACGTGTCCTCCCGGCTGGAAGGATTGACCAAGCGCTACCGGGAGAGCCTGCTGATTTCCGAGTCGGTGATGAAGAAGCTGGACGGCAAGTTCCCCTGCCGCCTGATCGACCGGGTGGTGCCCAAGGGCAAGAGCGCGGCCCTGGCCATCGGGGTGTTCGTGCCCCGCCAGGAGCTGTCCGAAACCGAAGCCAAGGCCTGGGCCCTGCACGAGCAGGCCCTGGGCCTGTACTACAAGAGGCAGTTCCGCGAGGCACAGGCCATCTTCCGCCAGGTCCGGGAGCTGCTGCCCAAGGACCAGGTG
>MIBK01000017.1:0-4180 GCA_001829505.1 Spirochaetes bacterium RBG_16_67_19
CGCTTGGACTGCTGGCGCGTCTCCGCCGCCGTGGCGCTTGGACTGCTGGCGCGTCTCCGCCGCCGTGGCGGCCGGCGCCTGAGGCCCGGCTCCCTTCGGGACCACCGGCGCCTCTTGGGGCACCACCTCTTCGCCTGCCGCCTCTTTCTGCTTGCGCCACAGGTAATAGGCGTAGTCCCCCGGAAACACCCGGGCCCGCCCGCCTTCCAGCTCCAGAACCCGGGTGGCCAGCTTCTCGATGAAGTAGCGGTCGTGGGACACGAAGACCAGGGTGCCGGGGTAGCGGGCCAGCGCGTCCAGGAGCACGTCCTTGCTCAAGAGGTCGAGGTGGTTGGTCGGCTCGTCCAGGAACAGGCAGTTGCAGGGGTGCAGCAGCAGGGAAAGCAGCGCCAGGCGGCTCTTCTCCCCGCCGCTTAAGACGCCCACGGGCTTGAAGACCTCGTCGTCCCGGAACAGGAATGCGCCCAGCAGGCCGCGCAGCTGGGGGATCAGGTGCGTGGGCGCCCAGCTCTCCATCCTCTCCAGGACGCTCTGCGTGCCGGAGAGCTCTTCGGGATGGTCGGGAGAGTAGTAGCCCAGGCTCAGGCCCGCTCCGTGGACCACCGCCCCTTCGCTGGGCGGCTCCTGGCGGGCCAGCAGGCGCATCAGGGTGGACTTGCCGGCGCCGTTGGGACCCACCAGCGCCAGCTTCTCCCCTCGGGACAGCTCCAGGTCCAGCCCGCGGAACAGGCGCTTGTCCCCGTAGGCCTTGCCCAGCCCCTCCAGGCGCAGGGCCAGGTTGCCGCCATGGGGGGGATCGGGGAAGTGGAAATGGATGCGCTTCTGCACCGGCGGAGGCTGGATGCGCGCCACGCGCTCCAGCTGGCCCAGGCGGCTCTGCACCTGACGGGCCTTGCTGGCTTTGTAGCGGAAGCGCCGGATGAACACCTCCATGCGGGCGATCTCTTCCTGCTGCCGCTCGTAGGCCGCCTCGCTCTGGGCCAGCTCCGCCTCCCGGCGCCGCTCGTAGGCGCTGAAGCTGCCGGGGTACAGGGTGAGCTTCCCCCCGTAGAGCTCGGCCACCGTGTCCGCGGTGGTGTCCAGGAACCAGCGGTCGTGCGATACCACCAGCACCCCGGCCGGAGTCTCCCGCAGGAACTGCTCCAGCCAGTTGCGCGCCTCCAGGTCCAGGTAGTTGGTCGGCTCGTCCAGCAGCAGGATATCGGCCTGCTCGCACAGCACCCGAGCCAGGCCGATGCGCATGCGCCAGCCCTGGGAGAACTCCCCCACCGGCTTGCCGTACTCCTCCCGGGCGAAACCCAGGCCCGCCAGCACGCGCTCGATGCGCTCCCTGCGGCGGGCGTAGCCGCTTTGCTCCAGGCGCTCGGCCAGCTCCTGGTGGCGCTCCAGCAGGCGGCGGGTCTGCGGCGATTCGTCGCGGTGCCCGCTCAACTCGCCCTCCACCCGGGCCAGCTCCTCGCTCAGGCCCAGACCGTGCTGGAAGGCCTTCTCCGCTTCCTGGTACAGGGTGGCCGACAAATCCAGAGCCTCGGGGAGCCCGGATTGCGGCAGGTAGGACACCCGGCTGTCCCGGTCCCGATGCACGCCCCCACCGTCGGGAAGCAGGTCCCCCACGATCACGCGCATGAGCGTGGTCTTGCCGCTGCCGTTGGCGCCGTACAGGGCGAAGCGCCGGCCCCTGGGCAGGGTGAAGGTGACCTCGTCCAGGATGAGCCGATCCCCGAAAGACAGGCTCACCCCGGAAAGGGTGATCATCAGGATCCGCCGAAGGTGAAGTAGATGACCAGGGGAGAGGCTTCCAGGCCAACCGCCTCGGTTTCCCGGATGGACTGGGCCCGCAGGAACACCAGGCGCGCTCCGGGCCCGTCGAACTTGTAGAGGAAGCTGGAGCCCTGCGCGGGCCCGTACTCGGCGAAGCGGAAGGTGATGACCCCGTCGAAGCCGGCGGCCAGCTCCCTGGAAAGATGATAGGGGAAATCCACCACCCCGTCCCCGGCCACCGGGCGCAGGAAGGCCTGGTCGGCCAGCCGCCCGAAGCCCTCCCAGTGGAAGCGCATTTCCGATTTCAGCAGGATTCGCCCGTAGGCGCTGGAGGTCAGCAGCGCTCCGCGGCGCAGGAACTCCCGGAACAGGGCCTGGCGGCGGTCCTTCTCGGCGGCGATGAGCTCCTCCAGGTCGCCCTGGAAGTTGATGAAGACCTGGGCCATCTGCTGTTCATTGCGGGGGTAGGTCAGCACCAGCCGATCCGGCCCGGACATGGTAACCCGCAGTTCGGGGCCCGCGATCACGTAGCGGCTGGGGCCTACGTTGGCTATCTCCCGGTATTCCCAGCTCTGCCGGAAGCCCGGCAGGGACAGCACTGCCTGCCGGCGGGAGGCATCCAGGAAGAAGCCGATCTCCGGGCTGAAGCGCTCCAGGTCGATGCGGCCGCTGTCCACCATTTCCTGGAAGTACTCCGGGCGCCAGGGGGTGGCCTGCAGCATGTCCAGAAGAGGGTCCTTGGCCTTCAGGGCCGCCGCTTCCACCAGGGGATCCCCCTCGCTCTGGAACACCGGCAGGAAGTAGCCGAAGCACCACCCTTCGTAGCCGTCGTCCGTGAGCACCCGGTACCAGTAGTCCTGGTAGGAGGCGATGGTCACCCGCTCTTCCCCGCGGGACAGCACCTTCAGCACCTGCCCCTCCCGCAGCTTGTATACCCG
The DNA here is from genome assembly GCA_001829505.1 of Spirochaetes bacterium RBG_16_67_19. Taxonomy (GTDB): domain Bacteria; phylum Spirochaetota; class Spirochaetia; order SZUA-6; family DRHE01; genus MIBK01. Next base: position 2,700 of record MIBK01000017.1, read on the forward strand.
GCGAGCCTCCTGCTCCGGATCCTCGCGCAGGGGCAGGCCGTCGCGCTGGGCGTAGGCGAAGGTGTTCACGTACGGGGCGTAGGCCTCGGCCTCCGCCCGGAGCTGGTCGCGGGAGGAGGCCAGGCGCAGCCGCCAGGCGTCCAGCTCCACGGCTCCCTTGACCTGCCGGGACCGCACGGTGGCCAGGCCGGACTGCTCCGACAGGCGCACCACGCTCACCTGGTCCCCGTTGGCCAGGGGCCCGTCCGGCGGGGCCCACAGCACCACCGCAAAGCTCTCCTCCCTACCGCAGGAGGCCAGGACCAGCAGTACCGGCAAAACCAGCGGCAACAGGACGAAACAGGCAAAGGTTCGCTTCATTCGTGCCCAGGATAAAATGGAAAGGGAAAACGAGTCAACGCTCGGGCGGATCGATGAGTATCAGGATCTTTCCTTCCCGCAGCAGGTCGCGGTTGTGCTGGCGCGTGAGAAGCTGGCGGGCCACCTCCGTGGACAGCAGGATATCGGTGGCGTTGCGCCCGAACACCCCGCGGGCCATGGTGCGCAGGGGCGTCGTGCCGATGCGGTCCTGGAAGGCTTGCAGCGCGGCCTCCTCGCCCGAATAGGCGTAGGCGGCCACGCCCCATTTACGCAAGGCCTGCGGGTCGCACATCTCCGCGGAGAGAACAAGGTTCAGGTCCTCGTCGTACAGGCGCGGCAGCAGCGCCGGGCGGATCCGCTCGCGCAGGTTCTTTCCGTGGCTCGGAAACTCGCCCCTGGCCAGAATGACCAGGCCGGTGAAGCTGCGGGCGGGGGCGAAGCCCAGCAGGCGCGGGACCGGGAAGGCCCGCTCGTGCTGCACGAAGGAGGCGGCCAGACCCTGCTCGCCGAACAGGGGGAAGCGATAGACCACGACCACCGCGTGCAGGTCCCGGGCGAAGGCGGCCGATTCCCTCCAGACCCCGCCGGCGGCCCGCTCGCTCAGAGCCCGGAACAACGCGCCGCTGGCCGCCAGGCGGTCGCCCACGCTGTCGTGTGAGTCCACCGGCACGTCCTGAACCGCTTCCATGTACAGGTAGGCCAGGGCCTCCTCGATGCGCTGCTCGGCCTGGAAGCGGGTGGCAGGCGAGAGGGGCGCGGCGGGGTCCACCGCCTTGCGCACCTCCAGCAGCAGCGCGCCCTGGTCCCAGAGCAGGCGGTGGGAGCGGGTGAGCTCGTCGAAATCGGCGTTCGCCGATCCGGCCGCCAGCCACAGGGCGGCCAACAGCAGCAGGCTCTTCATGGTTTTTCCGCCGGCACTTTCAGAGTTTCGCCGGGTTTCAACGGGTCGTCAAGGGAGCGGCCGTTGGCCGCGGCCAGGAGCTCCGGGGTCGTGGCGAGGCGGCGGGCGATCGCCCAGAGGGTGTCCCCGACCTCGACGGTCCAGAGGCCGGTGAAATCCGCGGGCGGGGCGGCAGCAGGCCGCGCGGCAGGGGCTGGGCTTGCCGCCGACGGGGCGGCGG
>MIBK01000017.1:4188-7314 GCA_001829505.1 Spirochaetes bacterium RBG_16_67_19
GCATCGATCACCGGGATGCGCACGACGCCGCCGACCGCCAGGCGCCGCGGGTCCAGCCCGGCATTGGCCCTTTCCAGCAGAGGCAGCGCCACGCCGTAGCGGCGCGACAGCCCGTACAGGGTGTCCCCGCTGGCCAGGCGATGATACCTGTACTCCAGCAGCCGGCTGCCGGGGTCGGCCAGCAGCTCGCTGGCCCTCCGTCCCAGCCCGGCGGGCAGCTTCAGGAAGTAGCCCTGCTCGTAGACCGGGGTGACCGGGTACCGCAGCTCGGCGTTGGCTTCGCGCAGGCTCTCCGGATCCAGTTCCAGGGCCCGGGCCAGCAGGCGCAGGTCCACGCTCTGCTCGAGGCGCACCCGCTCCCAGGCCGGGGAGAGCTCCCAACCGCTGGCCAGGCCGTAGCGCGCGGGGGAACCCACGATGCGGGTCAGGGCGATGAAGGCCGGCACGAACTCGGCGGTTTCCGCGCGCAGCAGGCCTCTTTCCCGCAGCTCCCAGAAATCCCGCGCCCCGCTGGAGGCCAGGAGGCGGGAAAGGCAGCCCGAGCCGCAGTTGTAGGCCGCCAGGGCCAGGTACCAGTCCCCGAACTGCCGGTGGTTGTCCTGGAGCTTCCGCAGTGCTGCCTGGGTGGACTTCCAGAAATCCCTCCGCTCGTCCAGCCACTCGTCGGAGCTCAGGCCCAGCCCTCCGGCGGTGTTGCGCATGATCTGCCACAGCCCGGCGGCCCCCGAGCGCGAAACCGCCCGGCTCAGGTAGCGGGACTCCAGCAGCGGCAGCGCCAGCAGCTCCGGCGGCAGCCCGCGCTCCCGGAGACTGGAGTCCACGAAGCGCCGGTAGCGGACCATGCGGGCCAGGGCCGCTTCCAGGTTCTTCTTTTCGCGGCCGAGGTAGACTTCCAGGCGCCGTTCCACGGCGGGATGCTGCGGCAGGTCCAGGGAAAACACGGGCGGTTCAGCGCGCCCATGAAGCGACGGAAGGGGGCCCGCGGCTTGCTCGCCCGCACCGGCCGGGGCGGCTGACGGGGCCGGCGAATCAGTGTAGGCCTCGGGTGGGGGCGACTCGCGCAGGGGGCGTTCGACGGACTCAGCCGCAACGGGCACCAGCTGCGCCTCCGGGCCCGCCGTAGCGGGGACCGAAGCCGCAGGGGCCGCCAGCAGCGCGAGCGCCAGCGCCCACGGGACCCCGCCGCGCCTCAGAACCGCTCGCCCAGGTAGATGCCGGCCCACTCCCAGCGCCCGTTGATCTCCGGGTCCGGCGGGTAGTTCACCCGGCGGAAGTACAGGTACCAGGTGGGGATGCGGTAATTCCAGTTGGTGGTCCGTAGATAGGCCTCGCCGGAATTGGAGTAGACGTCTAGTTGATCATCGGCGATTACCCGCGACGATTGTAGGAAAGCGCCCAGCGCCCCCAGGTCGAAGCTGGTGGAGGCCTCCAGCTCTTCGCCGGAGGCCATGTCCTGCTGGGACCAGGACATGGTGAAGAAGTTGGCCTCGGCCCGGTACCGGGCCAGCTGCCGGACATTGTGGGTCTGCAGGGCCTCGCGCACCTCGGACACCAGGTGCTCGAGGTTGTCGACGGTCCACTCCTTGTCGGAGTAGTAGAACTCCACCAGCTCGCGGATCTTGACATGGGCCCGGGAAAAGCCGGGGATCACGGATTCGGGGTAATTCAGGAACTTCTGGTACACCCGGATGGCCTGCTCCCAGTCCCCGATGTCCTCGTACGCCTTGGCCAGGTAATAGTAGTTGATGCCCGGATCGATGGCGTCGGCGAAACGGGAGATCAGCTCCTTGTAGTAGCCGATGCGGTCGCGCGGGTCCTGGACCAGGGCCAGCAGCTCCTGCAGGCAGCGGAAGTGCAGCGAGGCGCCGGAGATGAGCAGGTCGGGGTAGTTGCGCAGGATGCGCTGGTAGTAGTGCACGGCCATGGGCGCGGCCTTCATGTCCAGGTAGGTGGCTGCCACGATGCCCAGATAGTAGGCGTTGTAGGGATCCGAGGGGTACTCCCCGACGTAAGTGGTCAGGAAGAGCAGCAGCTTTTCCTTTTCCCCCGCGGCCAAGAGGCGATTGGCGATCTGCTGGATGAGGATGAAGCGGTTTTCGCCGACCTCTTTTTCCTGGCGCAGCAGCTTGAACAGGGCGCGCGTTTCCCGGTTCTCCTCCAGCCGTCCCGGAATATAGAAAGAGTACTCCTTCAGGCAGCCGGCGGAAAAAGCCAGCACCGCGACCAGCAGGCCGGCCAGCGAAGCCAGCCGGAAGGATCGTGCACGCAGCATCATAGGGATTCGCGACCACCATAGCACGGATGCCGCGCGGCCGGCAAGGTTGCCCACGCAGTAATCCTACGGGCTTCGGCGCCGGGCCATGGCCCGCGGCCTGCGGCGCACCTCCCCAGGCCTCCTTGCCGCCCGCTGGCGAATAAGGTTAGAATTGAAGGTGAGAGAATCGGCTGCTATTATAGAAGGCGGGCGCCGATACCCTTTAGTGCGGAGCCCGGCGAGCGGCCCCTGGGGCTGAGTGCGGCTGCCCGGCCCCGGGGCTCGGCGGTCGATTCGACACGGAACGTGGGGAGCTTGATGCGCAAAGCGGCGGGGATATTCATCGGCATTGCCAGCGTGGCTCTTTTCGGAGGCGGTCTGGTGGCCCTCATGGCGGAGCGGGACACCCGGGGGGGTCCTCCGGCCGCCAAGGCGGCGCCCCCGGAGCCCCGGCCCGCCGACCTGCGCATCCAGCAGTCCGTCCGCACGGCCGGCGGGATAACCTACGCCCTGTCCGCCACGCGGGGCTTCCTGGTTTCCTTCGACCTGGGCTCCACCTGGATCGAGCGCAACCAGGGGCTGTCCCGCCGGATGGTTTACCCGTTCACCGAGGACCGGGTCCGGCGCCTGACCTCCCTGGGGGTGGATCCCGCGCACGAGGCGCGCGTGGCCGTGACCGCCGCCAGCGAGCTGTTCCTCTCCGAGGATTACGGCTCCACCTGGGTGAAGATCCCCTGGGGCAAGCCGCTGCGCCCCAGCACCTATTTCACCGCCGTGGCCCTGTCCCCCCATGATCCGGGCCGCCTGCTGGTGGGCACCTCCTACAGCGGCTTCTACGAGACCGCCGACCGGGGCGCCACCTGGCGGGACCC
>MIBK01000017.1:7376-7533 GCA_001829505.1 Spirochaetes bacterium RBG_16_67_19
CGAGCTACGATCCACGGTCCCCGGGGACGCTCTGGTTCGCCTGCGGCTTCGGCAACGGGTTGTACCGCGGCGACCGCAAGAGCTGGAGCCGGGTGCAGTTCCCCGGCGATGCCCACGGCGAGATGATCCAGGGCCTGGGCATGCTGCCTCGCGCGCA
>MIBK01000017.1:7573-8042 GCA_001829505.1 Spirochaetes bacterium RBG_16_67_19
CAGCTGGGCCTGCCGGATGGCCCCTGGAGCCTGATGGAGCGGCGCGAGACGGCGCGCACTCCCGATCCGTTCCTGCGCGAGCGCCACCGCAAGGCCGCGGACCGCGTCGGGATCTATCTCTCCTCCTTCATGGCCCAGGGAGCCGACTTGGAAAGGCACCTGAGCTTCCTGCAGCAGCACGGCCTGAACTCCCTCGTGGTGGACTGCAAGGACGACTACGGCTGGATCACCTACGACACGGCTTTGGAGTTGCCGCGGCAGGTCGGCGCGGTCCAGCGGCGCTTCAAGCTGGAGGAGCTGGTATCCCGGGCCCACGCGCGCGACATCTACGTCATCGCCCGGGTGGTGGTGTTCAAGGACCGGCAGCTCTACAACTTCGATGGCTTCAAGTACGCCGCCTGGAACGCGGCGGCCAACCAGCCCTGGCGCCACCTGACCCGCATCATCGAGGAGGAGCCGGCTCCCGCCC
>MIBK01000017.1:8093-8882 GCA_001829505.1 Spirochaetes bacterium RBG_16_67_19
GGTACCTGCAGCGCGAGTACTGGGTGGATCCCTACAACGCCTCCGTCTGGAGCTACAACGTCGCCGTCGCCGAGGAGCTGCAGCGCCGGGGAGTGGACGAGATCCAGTTCGACTACATCCGCTTCCCTTCCGACGGGAACCTCTCCACCATCCGCTACCGCCACCGCCGGGAAGGCATGGACATGATCGACGCGCTGGAATCCTTCCTGGCCATGGCCCGGCAGTCCATCCACATCCCGATCAGCACCGACCTGTACGGCTACAGCACCTGGCACCGCATGGGCAACTGGATCGGGCAGAGCACCGAGATGCTGGCGGACTACGTGGACGTGATCAGCCCCATGTACTACCCCTCGCATTTCCCGCGGGACTTCATGAAGAACGAGCCGTACCTCCAGCGGGCCCGGCGCATCTACCAGGAAGGCACCCTGCGGGCCCGCGCCGTGGTGGACGGCCGCAGCCTGATCCGCCCCTACGTCCAGGCCTTCCTGATAGGCGGGGAGCTCGCCATGGGAGTCGCCGAATACCGCCAGTACCTGCTGAACCAGGTCCAGGGCTGCCTCGCGGCGCCTTCCTCGGGATTCACCTTCTGGAACGCCTCCAACCGCTACTATATGGTCTCGAACGGGCTCAGGCCTTTGCTGGAGAGCGCCCCTGCCGCCGCCGCGTCCCCTGGAGCTGCAACCGATGCAGCCGCCGGAGCGCCCGTGCCCGCCCTTGACTGAGCTTTCGTCCTGGTTCACCCGCCTGGCGGCCTGCCTGGCGGTCGGCATGCTGGCCGGCTGCGCC
>MIBK01000017.1:8951-25812 GCA_001829505.1 Spirochaetes bacterium RBG_16_67_19
CAGCCGGAACCTCCTCCCGAGGATGCGGTTTCGCTTCGACGTCAGGCCGCGGAGGCGCTGGCCGAAGGGCAGATTGCCCTGGCCCAGGAGCGGAGCGCCCGCGCCCTGGAGCTCGAGCCCCATCAACCGGAGAGCCTGCTGCTGCGAGCGCGCGTGCTGGCGGCCTCCGGAACCTGGCCGCAGGCGCTGCGGCTGCTGGAGCTGGAGCCGGTGGCCGGCCTGGCCGAGGCCATCCTGCTGCGGGCCGAGATCCTGGCCGTGCACGCCCGCGAGGAACAGCAGGCCCTGGAGCTGCTGCGCAGCGCCCGGAACAGCCGCGACGCCCGCCTCCCGGAGCTGGAAGGCCGGATCCTGCTCGGCGCCGGCCGGGAAAACGAAGGACGCGAGGCGCTCTTGAGGGCCCTGGAGCTGGAGCCGGGCCGCGAGCCGACCCTGCGGCTGCTGTTGGAGCAGGCGGTGCGCGCCGAGGGCTGGGAAGAGGCGGCCGGATACCTGGAACTGCTGAACGCGGCGGAAGGCAGCGAGACCGACCAAGTCCTGGCCTACCGCGCTCAAGCGCGCCTCGGCAGGACGGAGCAGGCGCTGGCCATTGCCGCCCGCCTTTACGCCGCCCGGCCGGAGGCCTACGCCGTAGAATACGCCTCTGCACTGCTGGAGAGCGGAGACTGGGAGCAGGCCCTGCGCGTCGTGGACCAGCACCTGGGCGCGCCCGCCCCGCTGCTGTCCAGCAGGCTGCTGGTGGTCCGCGCCGAGGCGCTGGAGGCCCGGGACCCGGACCAGGCCATGGAGGCCCTGCAGCAGGCGCTGGCCCTGGACCCGGCCAACTTCCCGGCGCTGGTCCGGCTGGGGGAGCTTTACGCATCGCGCCAGGATTACCGTCGGGCCCGGCAGTACCTGCGCCTGGCCCTGGAATTGGATCCCACCAACGCCGAGCTGTCGGCCCGGCTGGAGGGGCTTAACTATTGACGGTAAAAAGACGAATATGTTAGTGTAAACAGGATGTCTGCCAAGTACGAGCAACCGGCGAGCAAGCACCTCCTCCTCAAGGACGCCGCGAGAGTGTTCTGCGCCAACTGCACGCATTGCAAGCTGGTGCGCACTCCGGCCGGCAACGGCAGCCAGTACTACCTGCGCGTGCGCTGCGACGCCGGCTTGTGGAAAAAGAAACTCGGGGAAGAGAAGGTCTACAAGTATTTCACCGTGGCCCGGCGCACGATCGACACCTGCCCGATGTACGAGCCCATGGGGGACGCCCGCGAGTACCTCAAGGAGCTCAAGAAGAACCTGCCGATCAAGGACGAGATCTACTCCTACTGATGAACAAGGCCCTGCTGCTGTTGGTGCTGCTCCCGGTCCTGGGCTGGCTGGGCGGCTGCCAGACCGTCCCGTCGGAGATCCCGCCGGATTTGAGCCCCGCCGACTACTTCCAGAAAGCCCAGGAAGCCTCCGACGCGGGCAAGTTCGAGCTGGCGCTCAAGTACTACGGGTCCTTCCTGGAGCGGTATCCGGAAGAGCGCGACCGGGGCCTGTGGGCCCGCTACGAGATCGCCCTGCTGCACAGCAAGCTGAATGACGAGACCACCGCCCTGCGGCTGCTGGACGAGCTGCTGGCGCAGTATGCCGGGGACGACGCCGCCCTGCTTCCCCAGGGCCCGCGCATCCTGGCCGAGAAGATCAAAGCCAAGCTGCAGGCCGCGAAGCCGCCGGTTGAGCAGCCCGCGCCGGCGGCCGAAAATCCGTAACTAGTAATCCAGGATCGCGGGGAACGGCGTTTCCGCCAGCCCCCGGCTGAAGGCCAGCAGGGAGCGCAGGCGCTGCAGGAAGGCCTGCGTCCAGGCGCACCAGGGAAAAGCATCGGATTCGAACGACAGAAACAGCACGTACCCGCCGTCACCCGGCTCCACGTAGCAGAAGGTGGGCTTCTCCTCGCCTTCCAAGCGCAGGAGGGCTTCCTGGCCGCAGGAAGCCTTCCGCCACCCGGCGGGCAGCACCAGCGGCTCCCGCGTGAAGTACACCTCGATCCGCCAGTCCCCGGCCTGGTACTCGCCCCGGTAGGCCTCCAGGACGTTGGGGGGAAAGAAGGGGATGCCGCGCGCGGCCAGCGGCCCGCGCAGCAGGATGGCTTGCCCGGACTGCGCGCCGGCCGTAGAGCCGGCCAGCAGAAGCAGGATCGCCAGAACGGCCACGCCTACTCCACCGTGACGCTCTTGGCCAGGTTGCGGGGCTGGTCCACGTCCCGGCCCAGCTCCAGTGCGGCGTAATAGGCCAGGAGCTGCAGCGGCACCACCATCAGGAACGGGTTGAAGGTTTCGTGAACGCGCGGCACCTCGATCACGTCGTCGGCGATGCCCCGCACCTCGTTGTCCCCCTGGGCGCAGACCGCGATCACCCGGCCCCGGCGGGCCTTCACCTCCTTGATATTGCTCAGGAGCTTGTCGCGCAGGCCGTCGTCTGGGACCAGGAACAGGCAGGGAGTCTCCTCGCCGATCAGGGCGATGGGCCCATGCTTCAGCTCCGAGGCGCTGTAGCCCTCGGCGTGGATGTAGGAGATCTCCTTGAGCTTCAGGGCCCCTTCCATGGCCACCGGGTAGTTGATCCCCCGGCCCAGGAACAGGAAGTGCTGGTAATGGCAATAGCGGCGGGCCAGCTCGCGGATGCCGCGGCTCCCGGCCAGGATGGCCTCCACCTTGGCCGGGATGCTGGCCAGGTCCCGGATGAAGGCGCTGCCCGCGTCGGCGGACAGGTCGCGCATGCGGCCCAGCAGCAGGGAGAAAAGGTAGAACACCGTGATCTGGGAGGTGAAGGCCTTGGTCGAGGCCACGGCGATCTCCGGGCCGGAGTGGATATACACCCCCCCGTTGGATTCCCGGGGGATCGTGGAGCCCACCACGTTGCAGATGCCCAGCACCGTGGCCCCCTTGCGCTGCAGCTCGCGCATGGCGTACAGGCTGTCGATGGTCTCGCCGGACTGGCTGACCACGAAGTGCAGGGTGTTGCGCTCCACCACGGGGTTGCGGTAGCGCAGCTCCGAGGCGATCTCCACGGTGCAGGGGATGCGGGCGATGGATTCCAGCAGGTACATGCCCACCAGCCCCGCGTGCCAGCTGGTACCCGCGGCCACGATGCGCACGCGCTCCACGTTCAGCAGATCGCGGTTGGACATGTTCAGCCCGCCCAGATGGGCCGTGGCCTGTTCCAGGTCGATGCGGCCGCCCATGGCCCGCTTGATGGATTCCGGCTGCTCGAAGATCTCCTTCTCCATGAAGTGGGCGAAGCCGCCCTTCTCGATCTGCTCCAGCTCCCAGGACACCGGCTCGACCTTCTTCTGGATTTCCTGGTCCTTCAGGTCCGTGGTCCGCAGCTCCTCGGGAGTGAGGCAGACCAGCTCCCCGTCCTCCAGGTAGACCACCTGCTTGGTGTGGCCGATGATGGCCGTCACATCGGAGGCCAGGAAGGACTCCCCGTGGCCGATGCCCACCACCAGGGGCGAACCCTGGCGGGCCCCCACCAGGCGATCGGGGTGGTCGCGGTGCAGGCAAACGATGCCGTAGGTGCCTTTCAGCAGGGCCAGGGCCCGGCGCACCGCCTCCATCAAGTCGCCGCTGTAGTACTTCTCGATCAGGTGGGCGATGACCTCCGAGTCGGTCTCGGAGGCGAAGCGGTGCCCCTCGGAGGCCAGCTTCTCCCGGAGGCTCAGGTAGTTCTCGATGATCCCGTTGTGGGCCACGGCGATGCGGCCGCTGCAGTCCAGGTGCGGGTGGGCGTTCTGGTCGGTCACCTCCCCGTGGGTGGCCCAGCGAGTGTGGCCGATGCCGCAGCTGCCGGCCAGCTCCTCCGGGACCAGGGGGATAAGCTCGCGGATCTTGCCCTTGCGCTTGTAGAGGCTCAAGGGGCCGCCGCCTTCCGCCTGCACGCAGATGCCGGCCGAATCGTAACCCCGGTACTCCAGGCGCTTCAGCCCCTCCAGCAGCAGGCCGGCGGCCGGCTTAGGCCCGCAGTAACCGATGATTCCGCACATGCCTCTTTCCCTTTAAACGCCCAGCGGCTCGGAGATCAAGTCCAGCCCGGCTTCGTCCGCCAGCTCCAGGGAACCGGAGGCCAGGCGCACGATCCCGGAGCGCTCGAACTCTTCCAGCACCCCGCGAACCTGGCCCGGCTCCAGCTCCAGGTTGCGGGCGAACTCCTCCACGGTCCGCTCCAGCTCCAGCCCCCGGCCGCCGGCGGCCTGGAAACCCAGGCGCAGGTTCATGGCGATCAGGCCGCGGGCGTCCTTGCGGGCCAGGTGCCGCAGGTGCTGGTTGGCGTTGGACAGGCGGCGGCAGAGCTTGTCGATGATGTTCAGGGCGATCTTGGGGTTCTTGTTGATCATTCCCAGGAAGCCTTCCTGGTTGAAAGCCAGCAGGCGCACCGGCTCCAGGGTGGTGACGGTGGCCGTGCGCCGCTCCCGGGTCACCAGGGCCATCTCGCCGAAGAAGTCCCCCTTGCCCAGGACGGCCAGCAGCTGCTCCTTGCCCCCGATCAGGCGGGAGACCTTCACGCGGCCCCCCTGGATGATGAACATCTGGTCCCCTTCATCGCCTTCCTTGAAGATGACCGTGCCGGCCTGCCGATCCTGCCCGAAGCGGCTGAACAGCTCGGATTCGACGGGAACCATCCCTGCCTCCTCGCCCGTCCAAAGTATCGGATGCCCGGATGAAAAGCAAGAGACAACCCGCCGCCGTTGTCCGGGGTATGAACCGCTCCCTGTGCGCCCTGTTGCTGGGCCCTGCCGCCGTTTTGCTGATCGGATGCGGGGCCTTCGAAGACCTGCGGGAGAAGCTGGAGCCGGACCTCAGGCCCCCGATCCTGCTGGGCCTGCGAGCCCGCGGCCTGTCCCTGGAGCTGGACTTCGACGAGCCGCCGGTCTGCAGGCCGGACCAGGTACGCGCCAGTCCCCCACTGCAAGTAGCCGAAGCGCGGGTCGAGGTCAACCGCCTGAACCTGACCTGCCCTGGCCAGGTTCCCGGGCAGCGGTACCTGCTCGAGCTGGAGGTCGGGGATGCGCGCGGCAACCTGCTGGAGCTGGTCGTGGAGCTGTACGGCTACAATCCGCAGGCGCCGATCCTGTTGATCAATGAGTTCACCACCCAGGGCTCCGACACCCACCCGGACCTGGTGGAGCTGTTCGCCGCCGGCGGCGGGGACATGTCCGGAGTCGCGCTGTATCAGGGCACCGCGGGCTCGTGGGACGACCGCCTGGTGTTTCCCGCCTTTTCGGTGCGCGCCGGCGAGTACCTGCTGGTGCATTTCAAGCCGCAGGGAATCCCCGAGGAGCGGGACGAGCCGGGAGACCCGGCCCTTTCCGCGGGCCTGGACGCCTGCATCACGGCCTACGACTTCTGGCTTCCCGGGGGCACGGGGCTTTCCGGGAACAACGGGGTCTTGAGCCTGTACGATCGGCCGGGAGGAGCTTTGCTGGACGGGGTGCTGTACTCCAACCGCAGCTCGACCTCCGACTCGCTTTATCGGGGATTCGGCAGCGCGGCCACTCTGGTGCGCGCCGAGGAGCTGTTCCGGGAAGGGGGATGGAGGGCAGCGGAAGAGAGAATCCGGCCGGAGGACGCGATCAATCCGGACAGCAGCACGGCCACCCGCTCTCTGTGCCGCAGCTCGGACTCGCTGGACAGCGATGACGCCGGGGACTGGCATGTGGTACCTACGCGGGGTTTTTCTTTCGGGACTGCGAACAGCGACGAGCAGTACGTGCCCTGACTGGTTACACGTACTCTTTGATCATGTCCTCCAGGATCTTGCGGGGAGCAGCGCCGATCTGCTGTTTGGCCACTTCCCCCTTATTGAATAGAAGGATGGTGGGGATGCTCACGATGTTGAACTTCATGGCCAGCTCGCTTTCCTGGTCCACGTTGATCTTGGCCACTTTCACCTTGCCGTCGTGCTCTTCGGCCAGCTTGGTCAGCACCGGGCTGACCATGCGGCAGGGCACGCACCACTCCGCCCAGAAATCCGCGAGCACGGGGACGGCGGACTCCAGCACTTCCTTCTGGAAGGTGGCGTTGGTGACGTTCACTTCCGAGCCCATAGGACCTCCGACGCAGCTACTGCTCTTGCAGCAGCGATGCAGCTGCTACTGCAGCAACATCGCTATTGCTTGCGCTTGAACTCCTTCAGGCGGAAATCCCGGATGATGCCCTGGATGAAGGCCTGTATCTCCCGCAGTCCGCTCCGCGAGCCTTCTTCCAGCTGCGGGTAGTTGGCGTCCACCCGCTCCAGGATCTCGCCCAGGTCGTGAAGGAGAAAAGCGCTCTCCAGTATATACTCCTTCTCCTGCCTGTCAATAGCCAGGTAGTCGCGGGGAAAGCGGTTGGCGTGATACAGGTAGCGGCTCAGGCCCGAGGGAACCCCGTCGCTGCCGCGCGCGGCCAGGTGCCGCAGCTTGCCCTCCAGGTTCAGCATGGTTAGGGAGCTGCGGTAATAGGCGGTGTTGCGCAGGCAGGTGGTCAGCACCTCCCAATGCTTTTCCTCCAGCCGGCACATGGCCCCCAGCAGGCGCCGCAGCTCCTCGCTGGCCACCGGGTGGAAGGGCACCTCCGGGTACTTGCGCATGCGGGCCAGGTTCTCCTCGACCATGCGCTCCACCCGCTCGGTGACGCTCTCCGGGGCGGGCTCCTCCGCCTGGCCGGAGCCGACCCGCTCCTCCTCCCGGTGGATCAGCTCCTCCACCGCGCTGATCTCGGCCATCAGGAAGTTGGAGATGTCGGTGGAGGCCTTGATGGCCTCGATGTAGCGGTCCTCGAAGGCGTTCTTGATCGAGCGCGGCTTGAAGTACTTGTAGATGTACTCGTCGTAGCGCCGGCGAATCTTTTCGACAGCCCTGCTGATCTCGTTGGGGGTGAGCTTCGGCAGCGCCATTACCCCATTATCGGCGAAACCGCAGGGCTGTCAACGTGGACTCAGGCGCTGGCCCGGCTGTCCTCCGTCTCGCCGGCGGCCTCCGCCTCGCCGGCCTCCTGGCCGGCAACGGCGGGCTTCTCGGCCGGGCGAGGCTTGAACTCCACGTGCTCGGCCACGATGTGCACCTTGGAGCGGGTCTTGCCCTCGGGGTCCTCCCAGCGGTCCTGCTTCAGGCGCCCCACCACCCGCACGCCCCGGCCTTTGGCCAGGTACTCCTTGCAGACCTCCGCCAGGCGGTTCCACACCGTCACGTCGAAGTAGGAGACCTCCTCCTCCAGCTCCTCCCCCTGCTTGTAGTAGCGGTTGCAGGCCACGGTGAAGTTGCACACCGGCGCGCCCTTGGGGGTGTAGCTGATCTCGGGGTCCCGGACCAGGTTGCCCTCCAGCAGGATCGAATTGAGATTGTTCATGCGCTTTCGCTCCTCCTTACCCCTTATGACGGGGGCGGGGAGCGCGGCGCTTTGCCAGGCAAACAAAAAAGCTGCCCGGCAAAAGCCGGGCAGCTCGAATTCGCCGATCGATTCCGATCGTTTCCGATCGTTCCGATTACAGGGAAGCCTTCACGCCGAGGTACAGGCCCTCGCTGGCAGTCCACTCATCATCGATGGGAATGGTGAGAACGCCATTATCACCATCGATCGCGTAGCCCAGGTAGAAGGTGGCAGCGCCGAACTTGTAGCTGGCCATGAGGTCCACACCCGCGAGCACGTCAGTGTTGGACAGGTCCATGTACGCAGCCGCGCGCAGCCCCGCATTACCGAAGGCCGCCCCGAGTTCCGCGGCGACCTTGTCGAAGTAGTCCGGATCGGTGCCGCCAACCACGGCGCCAACCGTCAGCATCTTGAAGCCGGCCTTCACGCCGACGTTCCAGCCGAGGGCCGAAGCAGCCAGGTCATACTTCAGGGCGGGGTAAATGGACAGGGCCAAGTCGCCGAACGAGCCTGCATACTTCGCCTCTACGAACAGCGCGCCATCGCCCAGGGCCGCAGCCTCAGCCTTGTAGGCCAGCCACGCCGCCACAGGTCCGAAAGCCCCGTCCACACCGACCATCATGGTGCTCTCAGCCCCGGCTCCCATGTTTTGATAGTAGTGGAGGGTCGCCGGGCCGAACCCGAGGTCCAGCTGGGCAGCGCCATTAATCTGGTTGTCGTCATTGGCGCCACCGACAAAGCCCCAACCGTTGGCCACATACCACCAGCTGGTGAAATCCGACTCCCACACGCCCACGGTCGACTTGATGGTCACGGGCAGATCCAGGCCCAGCGCGCCGGTGATGTCAGTGGTCAAAGTGAAAATCTGTACTTCCACATCGGTGCCGTTCCAAGATCCTCCCGCCTGACCATAGCGGAGCTCGGTGGCGATTTTGTTGTACTCGTCCACGTCGCCAGCCACTTTGATGCGGGCCTTGTGGACCTTCGCCACATCTGCGGTGGCATCGTCGAAGTCGGTGATGCCGTACCAGTAGAAGACGGCTCCCGTCGTTACATCCGCGATAGCGGGCATCGCGACGGCAAGCAGGGCGAGAGCGGTGAAGAGAATCCACAGCTTCTTCATCAGCTTTCCTCCTTGAACCTTCGGGAACAAAGGTCAACGACCCGACGCGTTCCCGTTTGTCTTATTATATCGGGCTCATTATAGCGATGCAATATGTAGGTGTCAAGGAATTTTATTTCGTCAAAAGACTATTTTCTTGTCACGAAATAAACATAGAATTTGGCCAAGAGATTGCATAATATCGACAGGCTATGGAATTTACCCTCGCACGAATATATAGTAGGCTTCAACAAGCCGAGGTGAGCTGTGAAAAGCATTCTTATTCGAACCGTTTTCTACCTTACTCTTTCAGTATTGTTCATGGCCTGTGCCACGAAGCGCCCTGCCTTGATCCCTGTGGCAGCCACAGTGAGCGCAGAGAGCGAGGGGCTGACGGCCTCGCTTACCTTCCGCGACGACGCCGGCCTGAACCGGGAGTTTGGTAATGAGGCCAATCCCTATCGAACCGAGTACAACAAGATGCAGTTCCGGCGTCGAATGGTGTTTGAGCTGACCCTCAGCAACGGAGCCTCGCAGGACTATCGCTTCCAGCTCGCCGATTGCGAGCTGCAGTACGGCGGGAAGACCGTCAGAGCCACAAGCGCCTTCCAGCTCATCGAAGAGTGGCGGTTGATGGACAGCAGCCGGAAAATGGCGGCTCAGAAGGAGCCCATTATTAAAAAGACCCTGGTGGCGACCCAGAAGATGGTGCCCCCCGGCACGACCCTCCGAGGCCTGGTCCTTTTCCAAGGCAATCTGCCGGCACATGGCCTGGCCCGGATCACCATTCCTGGGATCGAGGAGAGGTCCTACCTGCAATTCGACTACGAGTTCTAGAATTCTGCGATGATTGACTATTTCCTTAAAGGCGGCCTGCTCATGTACCCGCTGGCGGCCTGCTCCCTGATCGCCCTGGCGGTGATCATCGAAAAAGCCGTCCATTTTGCCCGCGCCCGCCCGGCAAAGGGCCAGGCCGAGGCCGTGCTGCAGGCCGCACGGGACAACCGCCTGGAGCAGGCCCGCGCGCTGTGCGGCTCCAGCCCCCGCCCCCTGCCCCGCCTCCTCGCCGCGGCGCTGGAAGGCCGGGACCTGCCCAGTGCGGATCTGGAGAATCGTCTCTCGCGCCTTGGCTCCGGGGAGCTGAAGCTCCTGAGCCGCCGCCTGCACTGGCTGGAGCTGGTCGGGCGTATCGCCCCGATGCTCGGGCTGACCGGCACGGTCACCGGCCTGACCCGGGCCTTCCGCACGGTGGCCGCGCTCAAGCAGGTCACCGACCCTAGCCTGCTGGCCAGCGGCATCTGGGAAGCCCTGATCACCACGATCGCGGGGCTGTTCATCGGCATCCCGGCCCTGATCGCCTACCACCTGTACGAAAACCGCCTGCGGGCGCTGGCCTTCGAGCTGAAGACCTCCGGCGAGGAGCTGGTCGCCGTGCTCACGGAACGCCGATGATCGAGTTCGACTACGGCCGCGACCTGACCGAGCGCAGCGCCGGACCGGACCTCACGCCGATGATCGACGTGATCTTCCAGCTGTTGATCTTCTTCCTGCTGACATCCTTCCTTATTATCCCCGCCATAAACGTGGCCTTGCCGCGCAGCCGCAGCCCCGAGGCCACCCCTCCCTCAGCGTTGACCCTGACCGTGCACCGGGACGGAAGCCTCCTGCTGGCCGGCCAGGAGGTGGGGGTCGAGGAGCTGCCCTCCCTGGTGTCCGCGGCTATGGCCGGGCGCAGCGAAGCGGCGCTCGTCGTACAGGCGGACCGCGGCGTGGCCTTCGGCCGGGTGGTGGAGGTGATGGAGGCCGCCCGCTCCGGCGGCGCGACCGACATCTCCTTCCTGGTGCAGCCGGCCGCGGAGCCATGAGCCAGCGGGGCGGCCTGCTTTTCCCGGCCGCGTTGGGGATTTCCGCGGCCGCCCATCTGCTGATGCTGTTCCTGTGGCCGTATTCCCCGCTCCGGCCGGCGCAGCTTCCGCCGGAGCCCATCGCCGTCCGGCTGCTGCAAACCCCGCGGCCTGCACCCCAGCCACCGGCCGCCTCGCAGCGGCAGGCCGCGCGCCCCGAGCCGCAGATCCTCGCTCCCGAACCAGCACCGCCGCCCGCGCTGGTCCCGCGGACCGAACCGGCTCCCCAGCCGGCAGCCGAAGCCCTGCTCGAGCTGGCGCCCCCGGCGCCGGAGACAGTGGTCAGCCCACAGGCCGTCGACAGGGGATCCCCGGCCGTGCCTGGAACGGATGCCTCGGCCTCGCTGGCGGCCGAAATCGCCGCCACCCAGGCCGTCCTGGCCAGCCTGCGCGCGCGCATCGCGGAGAAGATCCGCTACCCGGCCCTGGCCCGGGCCAACAACTGGCAGGGCAAAGTGCTTCTGCGGCTGGCGCTCGATCAGGACGGACGGCTTCTGGGCCTGGCAGTGCGCCGCTCCTCAGGCTATGCGGTGCTGGACCGGGCGGCCGCCGCGGTGCTTCGCTCGGTCATCCCGGTGGACAATCCCCTGGGACGGCCGCTGCAGCTGGATTACGAAATCGCCTACGAACTGAAGGATTGAGAGCCTAGAAGAGCTTCGCCTTGATGCCTTCGGGCACCATCGGCCCAAGATGCGGGTAGGACTCCAGAATCCGGGCGATATCCGCCAGATCCTTCTGCCTCTTGCTTCCCCGCCGCTCAGGATCCATTGCCGCCCAGGCATCGAGCAGCCCAGCACTTCCTTGCGTTCGGCCGCTGCCACGAAAGTCGCGTAGCGCGGGTCAGTCCGAATCTGGGCCCGCAGGTCGGACCCCGATAGCTCGAGATTGATGCTGTGAGGATGCGCCGCTACCTGGAAGAATCCCTTTAGCTCGGCGATCAGATTGCGGGGATCCTCGGCGGCAACCGCGATGTCGAAACGCTTCCGCGCGCATACGATACTTTCCATCTTAGCTCTTGCCTTGAAGCAGTGCAATGCTCTTCAGAATATCCTGCTCGTCCAGCAGTTTTTCGGAAACGTACTTGTGCAGGACGCTGGAGATCAGCGTTTGGTACGGTACGCCCTCCTCTTCGGCGCGCTGCTTCAGTCGGGCCAGGTCGTGTTCCCGGATACGGATGTTGATATTTCGTGTTTTTCGGTCGCGTTCCAGGATCCCATGGATTCTCTCTCGTTTGACCTGACTGACCGTTCGATACTTAGCGCTGTCGGATTCGATGTTCTGTTCCAACCGGTCAAGGATGATCTTCTTTCTCATCTAAACCTCCGTAAAGCTTGTGAAACTTGCGGCTTGGATAGGCCGTCTTGAGAAAGATCGTTTCATCCTCCTCGATCACAAATGGCACTACCCAGGTGTATCCGGCAATCCGCACCAGGAAAATCTGCTGGTCCGGACGCCGCGGGTTTTCCAAAATATCGATGTAATTCCCGGAGACGATATCATCAGCGATCTGCTGGAACGACACCCCTCGAGCGGTCCGCAGGAACCTGTCCTTCTCGGGATTCCACCGGATCATTCACTAGTATTCTACAAAAGGTATACAATGTCAAGAAGAAGGAAGCGGGAGGCGCCGCGCGGCGCCTCCCGTTGAGTGCTCTACAGAGTCAGTTCAGCACCCACCCAAAAGGACAGGAGGGGCATCGGGTAGCCGTCCAGGCTCTGGTAAACCTGGTTGAGCAGGTTCCTTCCTTCGAGGGTAATGCTCCAACGCTCGCCAAAAGCCCGTCTGTATTGGGCATTCAGCACCAGATATGGATCCAGAGAGGTGGTCCCGAATTCTCCTTCGACTCCGGAATACCTCTGCCCAACATATTGGGCTTTGATGCCCGCGCGGGTTCTGCCGATCTCCAGAACCAGCCCCGCATCCAGGGAATGGATCGGAGCGTAGCCCGCGCGGATTTCATCCGCCAGCTTGTAGTCGGTTCCGCTGGAGTTGAGCACGAAGCTGTATAGGAAGGTGTATCCGGCGGAGATCCGCAAGCCCTTCAGGATGGTGAGCTCCAGGTCGGCCTCGAAACCGGGGTAGAGCGCCTCCCCGATATTCACGGGCTGATAGATGGTGGTATAAGCCCATTGGATGCCATCCTGCACGTAGCGAACGAAGGCGAAAAAGTTGAGCTGCAGGCCTTCGGCCAAGGCCGTAATACCCAGCTCGGCGTTGTACCCAGACTCAGGGCGCAGGTCGGGATTGCCTGCGACGAACCCGTCGTTGGGCCAAAACAGGTCGTTCAGGGTGGGGGCGCGATAGGAGCGGGCTGCGCTAGCCTTCAGAGAAATCGTTTCGGATAAGGAGGCTACCGCGGCCAGCTTGTAAGTGAGACTGCCCGGGAAGTCGGACGACAGGTCGTAGCGCAGCATCGGAGTGAGGGTCAGCCAGGAAGAAAGATAGAACGGAGATTCCAGGAAAAGCCCACCGCTAATCCGGCTCTTTTCACCGATCGCCGTACTGAAGACGTTTTCGACGAGGAAGTTGCCGCCATACACCAAGCGGAGGAAATCCAGGGCCGACTGCGCCTGCGAGGCCTCCAGCCCCAGGGTGTGCAGCTGGTGGGAATCATCCACGGCGACCTCCAGCGCCCCGAGCGGGTCGGGATTCTGATAGCTCAGGCGGGAGTACTTGTAGAAGAGCTTGGAGTCCAGGGTGAGCGCTTGGCTTAGAAAGCGGGGGGTGCTGTACGAAAGCGCTGCCTGGAACAGCGTCTGCTGTTGGCCGGCGTCCGTGGAGAAAAGGGCCCCGTAGTCGGGATCGACGTTTGTGCTGATGATTCCGGGAGCGCCGATTTCCTGGTAACTGACCTGCCCGCGCAACCTCAGCCGCCCTTCCCCCAACGGCAGGCCCAGGGAAGCGGTCAGGTCTCCGCCCAGCAGGTCAGCGTTCACGCGGCGGCGGTAGTCGCCGACGTATTGGCTGTCGTACCAGGCAAAGCCGTTGGCCGCCCGGGTGAAGGAACCGGAGGCCACCAGGTCCACCTGCCCGAGCTCCGTGGATAAGGCGGCGCTCAGCTTCTGCGTGTCCAGCAGGTCCATGGCGCTGGCGCTGACCGTCTCCTCGATCGCTGAGGGCAAGGCTTCCGCAACCTTCACCGCGTCGCGGGGAAGATAGCTGCCGTTGATCAGGCTCAGCCGGAAGCGATCCTCGGCCTTGTCCTTGGTGATGATGTTCACCACCCCGCCCATGGCATCCGCCCCGTACAGGGCGCTGGAGCCCCCGCGAACGATCTCGATGCGCTCGATATTGCCCACGGGCAGAACGGAAAGGTCCGCTCCTCCCTGCCGGCCGTCGTTCAAGCGTATCCCGTCCACCAGGACCAGCACCTGCGCTGCGGTGGAGCCGCGGATGCTCAGGCTCTGCACGGAGCCGGCGGTGCCGTTTTCGGACACCGAGACGCCGGCCGCCCCTTCCAAGGCCTCCGCCGCGCTGAGGGCGCCGGCCAGCTCATCACCGCTCACCACGGTGATGTGGTCCGGGCTGGCCAGGATCGTGCCGGCGATGCGCGTGGCCGTGACCACGATCTTCTCCAGGGCCAGGCTCGTGTCCTGCGCGGCGCACAGGGCGGCAGCTGCCGCCAGCGCCAGCAGGACCAGGACTGTTCGTTTGGACATGACGGAACCTCCCGAATAGAAGTTCAGTCCGTGTAACCTTGGTTCCCAGGAAGACAGGGCAGGCCGGAAGGCGCATTGCACCCGTCGCCTTTTCCACGAAGGTTGCATCTCAGGAGGGTTTCCTGGCTTCCGGATCGCCTTACCGGCGGCGCCTTCTCACCCGGAGGGCCTTTGGCTCCTCGGGCAATGGCTTGTTGCCGCTTTCATCCCCGGTCACAGTGGCGGGACCGCTGCGGTATCGCACCGCATTCCGCTCTCCTGAAACGGACTAGGTTGGCACCACTATCGCCCGAGTCCGGGCCGCTGTCAAGGGGTGAAAAATATCCGGCTGAGCAAAGCAGGAGAATCGTTTCCCTTGACATCGGGAAAGAGATTTCCTTACTATCGTATCCGAAATCTGCCAGGTTCAACGAGGTCGTCTTACTTCTCGAAGCATTCGGTTTTAACATCTTTATCCATCCTGACATACCAGTACCTATCAATATCCAGGACGTGCATGGAAACGCTAAGCCATATCAGGTCCGCCAGCTCCTGAAGATAATCAAGCGTTTCAATCTCAAACTGGAGGAGTCGCAATGAAGGACTATCATATCAATATCTTTTACAGCGATGAAGATGAAGGCTATATCGCGGACATCCCGGACTTGGAAGCCTGTTCAGCTTCTGGGGCAACCCCCGAAGAAGCGCTTCACGAGCTGGAAATCGCCAAGCAGGCATGGATAGGAGCCGCTACGGAGAAAGGCAAGCCAGTCCCGGCTCCGTCCTATAGGCCGCTGATCTACCAACTCTCGGGTTAGCCGCCCCCTTTGCCATGAAACCGGGATAGCTCCCTCCAGCTTCCCGCGAGAGCCTCTGCGTGCATTGATTCTCGACCCGCTAAGCCGTACAATGGTGTCGATGGTGGAACTGGAAAGACGCATCAGCGGGGACTGGATCGAGGCGCGGGAGGCCGCCGCCGATCAGTACACCCTCAGCAAGTTCTTCCAGCTCACCCCTGAGCGCCTGCACGACATCGCCCGCTCCTTGCGCCTGTGCGTGGAGGAGGGCGTGCTCGAATACAAGGGCGCGCTGCTGCGCCCGGTGTTCATCTCCCTGGAGGCCATGCAGTACCAGAGCGTGAGCTTCGTGGAGCTGGAGCTGCATGACCGGCCCTTGGAAAACCTGCTGTTCGTGATCCTGCTGCAGCGCCTGGTCTGCTCGGGGGTGATCACCCTGTCCAAGGGCAGGACGGTGATCTCCATCCCCACGGAAGCCATCGGGGTGAACGCCATCCTGGCGGACATCAAGCAGCGCATCCGCCTCAGCGCGGATTTCCAGAAGCACCCGGCGGTGAAGAACATCTTCGTGCAGGTCACCATCTACCAGAAGGAAAAGAAGAAAATGGAGGACCTGCTGCCCACCATCAAGGAAGACAAGAGCGATACCTTCCGCGGCAACTTCCAGGAGGTCTTCCAGAAGATCTTCGACAGCATCCGCAAGAACTACGCCGACCTGCTGGCCGAGGAGGAGGCCCGCCGCCTGGAGCAGGAGGGCCAGTCCGACATCCTGTACCGCGCCTCGCTGAAGAGCCTGGTCCCGCTGCTCAACGACCAGGCCAAGGAGGTGTCCCGCCTGCGTTCCACCCTGGCCTTCGCCCGCTCGGACAAGTACAAGACCCGCGCGGTGCTGGTCAGCGTGTTCAAGGACAAGGCTTTCTTCCTGGCTCTGATGGACAAGGAGAACCTGGCCTATGCCCGGCTCTGTGCGGAGCTGGGCCGCAAGAGCGGCCTGGACTGCCCGCCGGCGCTGGGCAAGCGGCTTGGCGGCGAGCTGGTGCGCGTTCTGGAGAAGCTGGCCCGGGTGGAGGCGCCCCCCCAGGTCGGCTGAGCCCTACTCCAGCGCCTCGATCCCCACCAGCCAGAGGTGGTTGTCGCGCCAGACGTGCTTGAAGCGGCAGTCCCCCCGCCGGCTGACGAACACCAGTTCACCTTCCTCCATGAAAAAGTCGTCCAGTTCGCGCGAGATGTCCACGGAGTAGTAGCGGGTCAGGTAGTTGAGCAGGCCGTCCAGGTTGATCTGCTCGAACAGGTCGATCAGGCGGTTGTAGATTTCGGTCTTGCCCACCCGCTCCAGGTAGTACATCTTCTGGGCGAAGAAGAAGATGATGTGGTCCCTGGTGTTGTTCATCCTGGTACTATCATCGACAGCCCGCCGATATCCTGGTGAGATTTTTTTCCCCTCCCCTCGCCTTGAGGCGGCGCTCACCGCCCTCCCTGGCGGCGCCGGCTTCGCCATCCCTGGCTTGACCCGGCCCGGGGG
Organism: Spirochaetes bacterium RBG_16_67_19; assembly: GCA_001829505.1. Taxonomy (GTDB): domain Bacteria; phylum Spirochaetota; class Spirochaetia; order SZUA-6; family DRHE01; genus MIBK01. The sequence continues at coordinate 25,298 of MIBK01000017.1, forward strand.
TGGGGATAGTATTCGCACCATGGCCAAAGGTTTTACGCTGGAAATCAACCCCTGGGTGTACCTGGGCAAGTGCGCCGGGGACGGCACCTGGACGGAAACCTACCTCGAGAAGGAGCACCTCACTCCCGCCGCGGAGGCGAAGCTGCCGGAAGCCGAGCATGCCGCCCTGCTGGCGAAGCGCAACTCTTTTCCCGAACTGCCGCTGGTCAACTACACGACCCAGTACGGCCTGGGCTGCTTCGAAGGGCTGAAGGCCTTCCCCCAGAAATCCGGGGGCCTGAAGATCTTCCGCCCCGACGGCAACGCCCGACGAATGGCCAACTCCATGAAAGGCCTGAAGATGCCCCCCTTTCCCCCGGAGATGTTCGTGCAGGCGGTGCGGGAGGTGGTCAAGCGCAACCTCAAGCTCGGTTTCGCCCCTTCCTACGACCCGGCCTGGGAGAAGGAAGACTTCGTAGCCGGGCACTCCGTCTACATCCGGCCCTTCACCCACGCGGAGGGCGGCATCGGCGTGA
>MIBK01000018.1:0-1471 GCA_001829505.1 Spirochaetes bacterium RBG_16_67_19
CATGTTGCCGAGCACTCGCCGCAGGATGGCGGCATCGGAAACCAGGGCGAAGCTCTCCGCTTCGGGCGCCAGGCCCAGCTGATTGCCGGGGCGGACCCGGGCGAAGGCGGCCAGCAGCTCTTCGGCCAGCTCTCGGGAGGAGATCAGGCTCGGGGAGACCTGCAGGGTGCGGTTCTCCGCGTTCACCAGCTGCTTCTGGCTCTGGATCTCCTCGACCAGGCTGTCGGCGATGGCCCCCAAGTCGGCCAGGAGTCGGATGGATTCCGCGGGCTGGGAGCTGGCCAGCAGGGAGAGATAGAGCTTGAGGCTGGAGGCGGTGTTCAGGATGTCGTGAAAGAAGATCCGCTCCAGGGCGGCCTTGTGCTTCTGCTGGCTCACGTCCCGCAGGGTGAGTAAAACGAAGCTCTCCGGCCCGAGCCGGAACGGGGTGCCGGCGGCCTCCAGGTCGAAAGGCACCGCGCGCGTCCCGTTGCGCCCCGTGATGACGCAATCCCGCCGGCTGGCCCGGCCCGTGTCGCGCGCCTCCAGGAAGACCTGGGAGGCGCCGCAGGAGGCGCATTCGGCGGACTCCCCGCAGCCGCCCGGAGATTGGGCGTGCAGGCAGCCGAACACCTCCCCCGGCTTCAGGCCGATGGGCAGGCGGACGGTGCCGGCCATTCGCCGGAAGGCATCATTGGCGAACACCACCTGCCGGCGGGAGTTGAGCACCGCCACCGCCTCGCTCAGCGCTTCCACGGCCTGGGCCAGCACCGGCTCGGCGGCCAGGCGCTGGGCCTGGGCCCTGGTCTCCGGCAGGTCGGTGAGCGGGGGGCGCTTTTCCATGGCCTATCCTACCCGGCCCGCGCCGCGGCGGCAAGCCGGCGGCGGCTACCGCCCCAGCAGCTCGCGCACCGCCTCGCTCAACTGGTTGAGGTTGATCGGCTTGGGCAGGACCCTGTAGGGGCAGGAGGGACCGGCTTCGGGGTTTTTCTCCCCGGGTGACGGGGCGGCCAGGAAGATGAGCTTGACCCGGGACTGGCGCTCCCGGCATTCCCTGGCCAGCCCATCCCGCTCCCCCGGCGGCACGGGCAGGTTGCACACCAGCAGGCGGGCCCGCAGCTTGCGCACCAGGTACAGCGCCTGCTTGAGGTTTTCGGCTTGGGCGAACTCCAGGTCCCAGCGCAGGGAGCTCTTGGCCAGCAGGCGGGTGACCTCCGGGTACGGGTCGGCTACCACGGCCCGCAGCCTGCGCTTGCGCCTGCCGGGATAGCCGGGCCGCAGCAGCTCGGCGGTCTGCTCTTCCTCCTCAGAAGAGAAGCCGGGCAACTGGCGATGCAGGGTCAGGATGGCGTCAATCTTCTGGTCCAGGGAGAGCGGGGCGCGTATGATCTCCAGGACGCGCAGCTCCGCGTTGGCAGGTCGCCTCTTGCGCAGCAACAGCCCGTAGAGCATGTACTTGTCGGCGTCCGACAGCCTGCGGATGTCCATCCTG
>MIBK01000018.1:1522-2371 GCA_001829505.1 Spirochaetes bacterium RBG_16_67_19
CTGGGAGCTGCTGGGCCTGGTGCCCGGGGCGGGCCGGCAGGCGATCAAGCGGGCCTATCACCTGCTGGCTCGCCGGAACCATCCCGATTTCTTCCCCGCCGCGGACAAGCCGCGGCAGGGACTGCGCATGATCACCTTGAACGAGGCTTACGCCCACCTGCTGCGGCGCACGGGGGTGAAAGAGGAGTCGGGGCCGGGGGCCGGCCAACCCGAGGACCCTCCCCCGACCTCCACCCCGCCTCCTCCCGCCGAAGAACCGGCGTCGCCCCTGGGTTTTCACCGCGAGCCGGCCTACGCTTATTACAAACAGGGCTTCGTGCACTACTCGCGGGCCATCCACGGCATCCAGGCCCTGTACCGCTCCTTGCGCCGCCTGTACCCGGTGCACTTCGATCCGCGCGACGACGCCTTCGAGCGCTTTGCCGGCAGCCTGACCGAGCTGGCCCGCGCTCATGAGTACTTCCAGCGCGTCACCGCGGAGCACGCCGAGAGCGTCTGGGCCCCGGACGCGCGCGTGAAGCTGGCCCGCGTGGAGCGCTTCAGCGAGCTGTACCGGCGCATCCTGCGCAATCTCAGGGAAGCGCGGCGACCAGTTCCTTGAACTTCCGGCCGCGGTCGAACTCATTGAGGAACAGCTCGAAGGAGGCGCAGCCGGGGGAAAACAGCAGCGAGGCCCCCCCCGCGGCCCCGGCCCGCGCGGCCCGCAGGCGGGAAGCCTCCCAGGCCAGCTGCAAGGCCGGCGCCAGCCCGGGGAACGGCCCCTCGAAGGCAATGCCCTCCGCGCGGAACAGCGCCTCGATCTTGCGCGTGGCGCTGCCGGCCAGCAGGTAGATGCCCGCGGCCCGCCCC
>MIBK01000018.1:2545-13019 GCA_001829505.1 Spirochaetes bacterium RBG_16_67_19
ATGCCCGCGAAACCGCCCAGGGCCGCCGCGATGGGTTCGGGCTCCAGCCCGAACAGGCGGGCACCGAGCCCCGCGGCCAGCAGGTTCAGGCGGTTGTGCTCGCCGGGGACGGCCAGCCGGGACGGCAGGAGGGTCTCGGTCCGCCCCGCCTCCCGGCGCAAGCCGACGCCGTTCTGCAGATAGGCTCCCGGGCGGCCTGGCCCCAATGGGACGCGGGAGAACCAGTGCACCTGGGCCGCGGTGCCCTTGGGGAAATCGCGCTGCCAGGGGTCGTCGGCGTTGAACACCGCGAACTGCCCCGGCTTCTGGGAGGCGAAAAGCACCCTCTTGTCCGCGACGTAGCTGGCCATGTCCGGGTACTTGTCCTGGTGGTCCGGCAGGATGCTGGTGACCAGGCTGACCCGGGGGGCCAGCAGGCCCCCCTCCCGAAGGTCGCTCAACTGCCAGGAGGAGAGCTCCAGCACCACCGGGTCCTCCGGCCCGAGGTCCGCCATGAAGCCCAGCGGGGAGACGGTGATGTTGCCCCCCAGCCGGCAGCCTGGATGCCGGGTCTGCAGGCAGCGGGCCAGCGCCGTGGCGGCGGTGGACTTGCCCTTGCTGCCCGTCACGGCCAGGATCGGACCCGGGCATAGCCCGAGGAAAATCGACAGGTCCGTCTCCACGGGAATGCCCCGCTCGCGGGCCGCAGCCAGGAAGGGGGAGGAGAGGGGCACCGCCGGGTTTTTCACCACCAGGTCGGTCTGGGTGAAGTCGCTCTGCTCGTGGCGCCCCAGCACGGTGCGCACCCCGTGCGCGGCCAACTCGGGCAGGAAGGCCTGGAAGGCGGCGGGGTCCTGGCGGTGGTCGGTGACCGTGACCCGGGCGCCGTGCCGGGCGAAAAACAACGCCGAGGCCAGGCCGCCTCCGTGCAGGCCCAGGCCCATCACCGTCACGCGCCGGCCGGCGAACTCATGAGGCCCGATCTTCAATTCTGTACTCCTTCAGGTCCTGCTCGTTCAGGTAGGCCTCCACCCGCAGGCCCTCCCAGGGCAGGTACCAGGATTCGGGGATCCGGCTCTTCAGCTCGCGGAACACGGGATTGTCCTCGGAGAACTCCCGGCCCTTCAGGGCGGACTCCACGCGGCCCATGACCGGCTTCAGGAAACCGTAGGCCCGATCCAGCTGAGGCAGCGCGGCCTCGCGCTCCTCTGCGGAAAAACGGACCAGGCTGCGGCAGAGGGTCCGGTACCTGCAGAGATAAGGGAAATACGGGTAGGTGCGCTGGCCCGCCGGCAGCAGCAGCCGGCTGAAGAAGCGGGTCAGGTCGTTGTCCATCCAGATGCCCTGCACGAAGTACCCCCGCCCGGTCTCCCCCACCCAGGTGTTGGAGATGGCCTGGTCGATCAGCAGGCCGTCCACCCGGCCGTTTTCGGTTTCCACCCCCTGCAGGGGGATCAGGAAGCTTTCCAGGTACAGCTCTCGGGTGCTGTAGGCCGGAGAGAGGTCATTGTCACCTCGCTCCAGCACCCGGTGGGACTGGGGCCGGTAGGCCAGGTCCAGGCGCAGCAGGTAGAGGTAGCGCCGCTCCCCCAGGCGGTGCAGCTGGAAGAAGGAGGGGCGCAGGACCTCCGCCGGATCGAACAGGTAGGTCAGACCCCGCCACAACTGGGGGACCAGCTGAAGCAGCTGGCTCAGCACCTCGCCCAGGCGGGCCAGGTAGCCGGGGTCGGGCTCGGGCCGGCGCACGTCGTGGTGGATGGCCAGCCGCGGCACGCCGTACTCATCCTGGGTGCGCACGAAGAACTCTTCGGTCTGGCTGAAGTGACGGCTCAAAGGGCGCTCGCCCTCCGGGCTCCGGGCCAGCAGGGCGTTCAAGGCGGGGTCGCTGACGCCGGTCTGAATCCGGTTGGCGGTCATCGGCACGACCTTCAGCCCTCAATGCGGTGGATGACCCAGGCCCCGCCCTCCCGCCGGAGGTACACCCGCTCCCGCGCCTCGCGCGGCACGGTTCCCTGTTCGGGGTCGGGGGTCCAGAGCCGGTAGCTCACCTGGAAGGCTGGCCCGGCCTGATCCTCCAGCTCCTGCACGCTCAGGTCCGTGATGCCGAACACCCCCTCGGGGGGGTGAAGCTGCGGCCGGCCGGCGCGGTCCCACTCCTCGGCGCTGCTGACCAGGGAGCGGCCCTCGTAACCCTGCTGCACGCGGCTCATCACGTAGACGTGGATCACCTGGTTGATGAGTTGCCTGCCCGCGCGGCCGGTGACGCAGTCCTGCATGCGCTCGTGGTCCAGGGTATTGGCGCTACGATAGAAGCTCTCCACGACCACCCGCGGCGAAAGTCCGCGGGTGGAGCGGGGCCGAAGCAGGTTGCCCAGCACGGTCGCGGAAAGGATCCCCGCCGCAGCCACGATCGCCGCCACGATCAGAGTGGTTCGCCAATGCCGCCGCCAGAACGCCCGGCGCCGGTAGGCCCTGGCCGCCTGCTCCTGTTCCCGGCCGGCCCTGGCGGCCAGCGTCCGGGCCTCCCGCTCGGGCAGCTCGCGGAAGAGGCCTTCGGCCTCCCACAGCTCGAGCAAGGCGGCCCAGCGCTCCAGGGTGGGCGGGGAGCCGCGGCCGCGCCCCAGGCCGTCCATCACGGCCGCGCTCACCTCCTCGCGCACCCGCGGGCGGCTGAGGGACAGGGGGGCCAGGCGCAGCCCGCGCGCCCGGCGGCGCGTCTCCTCAATGCCGGCGGCGGCGAACGGGTACTCCCCGGCGACCAGGCGGTAGAGCATGGCCGCCAGGCAGTACGAGGGGCCGCGGGAATCCGGATGGTTGAGAGCCTCGAAGGTCCGCAGGCGGTGCTCCTCCGGCTGGATGGCCCGCAGCTGGCGCATGACCTGGGGGCTCAACAGCTCCACCGAGCCGTCCTCCAGGAAGCGCACCGCGTCGGTGGACAGCTCTTCCGGCCGGCGATCGCCCAGTGCTGCCAGGGCCCGGGCCAGCCGGCGCAGGTAGGGCAGGGCCTCCCCCTGCTGGAGGACCTCTTCCAGGCAGACGCCCGGCTCCCAGGGGCCGTACAGGTACAGGCGCCCCTCGTCCTGATAGAAACCCTCCAGGCGGCGCTCGCTCACGCCGTCGGCGCCCACCCGGAATCCGGGGGAAGCGCGCAGGCCGCGGAGCTTGGCCAGGAAGATCTCATTGCGGCCCGTGCCCACGGGGATGGCCAGGACCGGGCGGCCGTCGCGCAGCCGCCGGGCGGGAAGCTGCAGGCTCACGCGCGGCCATCGCCAGGACCGGCATCGCCGGTCCTGGCCTCGCCGAAGACTTCGGCTCCGAAGATCTCGATCTCCATACCGGCCTGCCGCCAGCTGTCCTCGGGCAGCCCGGCCTTGGCGCAGGTGTGGGAGAGGAAGGTCTCCCGGTCCCAGCCGTATTCCGCGGCCACCTGCGGCAGGAGCAGTCCCGAGCGCGGACCCCGGCGCACGATCAGGCCGTGCCGGCCCACCTGGATCTCACTGAGGTCGGACACGGGACGGGGTCGGCTCAGCACGGATATCTCCAGCCTGATCTCCGGCAGCTCGGAGGAGCGCAGGGGAGGAAAGCGGGGATCGTGAAAGGCGGCGGCCCGGGCCGCCTCGCGCACGGTTTCCAGCAGCGGCCGCTGGGCTTCCACGAAACCGATGCAGCCCCGCAGGCGCCCGCCCCGGGTCAGGGTGACGAAGGCGCCGCGGCGCTCGCCCAGCACCCCGGCTGCCCCGCCGCGCGCGGGCCCGCCCCCCCCGAGGCCGTCATCAATCGCCTGCCGTGCCGCCTCCAGCAGCGTTCCGCGTTCCTCGGCTGTCAAGAATTGCTCCATGGTTTGTTTTTCGGAAAGGCGATCGCCCCGTAGTGCACGACCCGGCGCTCGTCGTCGCTCACTTCGAGGGAGCTGCCCAGTTTCAGGATCCGGGCCGGCGACCCGAGCCCCTGCTCGACGGCCAGTATAGCAGCGATGCAGCCGGCACCACAAGAGCTGAGGGTTTTGGCTTCCGTCCCGGCGAGGATGCCGCGCCAGTCCCCCGCCTGGATCATCGCCAGCAGCGCCTGCGCTTCCCGCTGGGCTTCCTCCCGCGGGCGATAGCCGGTGAGGTTGGCGGAAACCACGATCAGCGTGTGTTCCGATGCCAGGGCCGGCTCCTCGCGGATCGCCGCGGCCAGGGCGTCCACCAGCCGGGCCGTGGTGCGGCCCATCAGCAGGGGCACCAGCCGGGCCTGCGGGAACAGGGTCTGCAGGAAGGGAAGCTGGACTTCCAGGCAATGCTCTTCCAGGTGCGGGATGTCGTCCAGGGCGAAGCAGGGGTCCCGCGCGGCCAGGCGGCGGACTGTTTCCTGGTCCACGGCGGTGGCTCCCAGCGGGGTCTGGTAGGTTTCGGACTCGGGCAGCAGCAGCCGGTCGCTGGCCTCGCGGTGCACCGGCCCCAGCAGCAGCACGCGCTGGACCGGGACCGCGGCGGCGGCCTGGAAGGCCGCGGCGGCCGGCCCGCCGGAATACTCGTAGGCGGCGTGCGGGCTGATCAGGCAGCCGGCCGTGCCGGCGGGTCCTCCTCCGGCCAGCAGGCCTTGCACCCGTTGCGCCAGTCCCTCCCGGTCCGCCGGGTAGAAGATGCCGTCCACGGTGGAAGCGCGGACTCTCATAACTCAAAGTATATGGAAGGCCGGCCAGGTTTCAATACGGCAGTAGCCGTGCTGGGGACCGCAGCAGCGGCAGGTCAGGAGGCACCCAGCAGGCGCGCCAGGCGCTGCGGGTCCAGGCGCACGTGCAGGTTCTTCTCCTGGGTGGGCAGCACCAGCCCCGGAGCCCCGCCCCGGGCTCGGCGCAGGTATTTCACCTGGGTGTAGTACACGTCCCCCTTTCCCGAGCCGCGGGCCTTGCTGTAGTGCAGGGCCAGGTTGGCCGCGTCCAGCAGGGCTTCCAGGGGCACGCTCTTTCCGGGCAGGCTGCGGATAAAGACGTAGGCCCCCGGCACGTCCCGGGCGTGCAGCCAGGTGTCGTTGCCGCGCACATGGCGCCGCAGCAGCGCGTCGTTCTCCGCGGCGCTGCGGCCCACCAGCAGGCGGAAGGGCCCGGAGCGGAACTCCAGGCCGGGGGCCTGCGCCGCCTCGCGCTGCCGCCCGGCTTTGGTGGTGGCGGGCGCGCCACCCTTCCCGAGGGCCAGCTCCCGGGCCTGCAGGGCGGCCAGGGCGGTGGGGTCATCGGCTTTTTCCAGGGAGTCCTTTTCCCGGCGCACCGCCTCCAGCTCCCGCTCCAGGGCCTCGATGTCCTCCCCCAGGCGGTCCAGGCCGGCCATGGCCCTGCGGTAGCGCCGGAAGTAGCCTTCCGCGTTCTGTGCCGGAGAAAGGCGCGGGTCCAGTTCGATGCGCAGAGGCGGGCCCAGGGACTCGTAGTCCTCGGCCGAGAGCCAGCGATCGCCGGGCTTCACCGCGTGCAGGTTGGCCAGGATCAGCTCTCCGCAGCGCCGCAGCTGGGAAGGCTCCCCCTGATTCTCCAGCCGCTTCCGCAGGGTTTCCAGCCCGGCCAGGATGCGGTTCTCCCTGCGCTCCAGGCGGCTTCCGGCCGAGGCCAGGAGGCGCTCCCGTTCCCGGGCGAGCTCCAGCCCGGCGTAGTGCCTCTCCACCCGCTCGTTGTACGTGCCTTCGCCGGGGAACTCGCGGGCCTGGAAGCGGTCCGGGTTGGGGCCCTCTTCTACGGTTGGAGGGGGCTGGAACCAGCCTCCGCTCACCTCGCCGCGTCCGGGGCGCCGGTACAGCGCGTCCAGGATCCGGCCTTCCGGGTCGGTGACGATCAGGTTGGCGGCGCCGCCCCACAGGCGGGCCCACAGCAGGAGGCGCTCCTCCCCCCGCGCCACCTCCAGGCGAACGATGCGCTCCCGGCCCAGTTGGGAGCTGGCCATGATTCTGCCGTCGCGCAGGTGAGAGCGCAGGAAGGACACGAACCGCGGCGCCGGGCTGGGGTTGGCGGGCCGGACCGAGCTGGAGTGCAGGCGCAGGTGAGGGGCGGCGAAGCAGAACAGCAGCCGGAAGTTGACTCCCTGGCGATAGAGCTCCAGCACCAGCACCGGGTGGCCGGGCTGGTAGACCTGCCGGACGAACGCCCCCTCGAGGGGGAGCTCGGCCAGGACCCGGTCGATCTCACGCCAGTTCAGCGACAAGCGCCTATCCCTAGCCTGTGGCCCGGGCGGCCGCGAAGCCGGTGGCCAGCGCCGCCGCGATCAGCGCCAGGTTGAGGGCCGGCAGCAGCCAGGGCGCCTCGGTGCGCCGGCGCAGGGCCAGGCGCCCGACGAACACCAGCAGGATGGCGGCCAGCGGGGAAAGCCCCAGCAGCAGATGAAGCAGTGGGCGTGGTTCGCGCCCGCGCAGGCCGACCAGGCCGAGCAGGGCGGTCAGCGGCAGCAGGAGCTGCGAGAGGGAGCGCGCCGCGCGATCCAGCGCGGAGGGACCCCGCCCCACGCGGCGCAGGTACAGGCCCCGCCCCAGGAAGGTGGCGTGCGCCGCCAGCAGCGCCAGGGCGGCGGCCAGGTGAGCGATTCGCAGCATCACGGGTATCTGCCGTGCTCCCTGCATATCTCGCAGGTGCATTCATAGAGCTCTCGATCGTCTTTTTCGCAGAATCGTCGGATGGCTACTGCGCATAAGTCGGCTACTTGAACCATTGATGTTAGGTGGCTGTCTACGAACAGCGGAGTCTCGACAATACGGTCGATTGATGACCAAATCGTACCTTCGTTGTGGTATCTACGCATGTTCGCGGTCAAGTGCGATGCGACTGTCTGGTTGTTGTCCTGGACTAGTAATCCAGTAGATTGACCTCTGGCGCCCAGAAAGGTATTGAACCGAGTGACCACTTGCTCGAAGGCGACATCGAAGGCATTGGGCAGCTGAGCCTTGGTTTTATCTTGGGCTTCCGCAAACAGCACTGCATCCTTCCAGGAGTCGATTGTTGCTGCGACGGATGATAGAAACGATCTTCGTTCCTGCAAAGTCAGATGCACATATTCTGAAGTGTGCTTATAATTCTTTAGCAACTCGCGTTGTTGCCTGGCATTTCGAGATCGGGATAGGTTTAGCGCACGAATGCTTAGGATGGAATTCTTGCGATCCTCATTCATACCGCTTGGTTATTGCGAGACTATCCAGAGCAAAAGCGGATGGTGGTCGTATTCTTTCCACCTATTTGCCGGTATAGCCAGGCCAACGAGCACGAAATGCGTGCTGTTTGCTTCGGATTGTATAGTCCCTGATTCATCCAGGTAACATATATACATAAAAAATGCGTCTGGGGTGGGGCAAATGCCCCGCACGAGGCGCTTACACGTCTCAACCCAGGCGCTACCGACTAGTATATTTCATTTTGCGCTATTGTCAATCCGAAAAAGCAAGCAAAGATCAGCTATTGAGCCGGCGGCGCACCTCCCCGGCCAGGTAGAAGGAGCCCAGGACCAGCAGCGGCCGCCGGCCTTCCGTGAGCCCCAGGGCCAGCGCCAGGGCCGCGCCGGTCTCCGGCTCCAGGAGCGCGGCGGGACAGGGCCCCTGGAACAACCGGAAGGTTTTCGCCGGATCGCTCTCCTTGAAGGTGCCCGGGGTGGTGATCACGACGCGCCGGAAGGCCGGGGCCAGCAGCGCGGCCATCTCCTCGATCTTCTTTCCGCGGGCCGCGCCGAACAGCAGCACGCCGTCGGATCCGAAAAGGGCCCGGAACACCGCCAGGACCCTCTCCACGGAATGGGGGGTGTGCGCCCCGTCCAGGACCACGGGGGGGTGCGCGCGCAGCAGCTCCAGGCGGGCGGGCAGGCGCGCGGCCTGCAACCCCCGTTCCAGGGCCTCCCCGGCCAGGCCCAGGGTGCGCCGCGCCGCCAGGTCCACCAGGGCGGCGTTCTCGGCCTGGAAATCGCCGATCAGCGCCAGACGGTAGCGGCGCGGGGCCTCGCCGCGAAAGCGTAGGGCGAGCTCGGTGCCTTCCGGCGTGAACCGGCTGGACAGCTCTTCCAGCTCCTCGTCCACGAAAGCGATGGGGCTGCCGCGCTCCTCCGCGATGCCGCGCAGCACCTGGCGCGCCTCGGGCGCCTGGGCCGCGCTGTACACGGGCACGCCCGGCTTGATGATCCCCCCCTTCTCGCGGGAGATCTGGGCGAGGGTGTCGCCCAGCACGTCGGTGTGCTCGCGCTCGATGGGGGTGAGCAGGCACAGCTCGGGGGACACCACGTTCGTGGCGTCCAGCCTCCCGCCGATGCCGGTCTCCAGCACGGCCGCCTGGCAGCCGCTCTCGCGGAACAGCAGGAAGGCCAGCAGGGTGAGCAGCTCGAAGGTGGTGGGCTGTCCGTATTCCTGGAGGACCGCCGGCGGCAGGGCCTCGATGTGCCGCCGGAGCTGCCCGCCCAGTTCCTCCAGAAGCTCGGGCCGGGGATCGGCGGTTCCGTTTTCCAGAACGCAGTAACGCTCCTGGTAGCTTTCCACGTGCGGCGAGGTGTACAGCCCGGTGCGCAGCCCGGAGGCCTGCAGGGACCAGGCCAGCAGCGCGGCCGTGGAGCCCTTGCCCTTGGAGCCGGCCACGTGCATGCCGCGGAAGGCGTCCTGTGGGTCGCCCAGGCGGTGGGCCAGGTGGCGCATGCGCTCCAGCTGGTAGGCGCGCGCGGAGAACACGGCCCCGGAACGCTCCAGGTTGGTGAAGGATTCGATCCAGGCGAAAAGCTCCCGCAGGCGTTCAGCCTTCATGGCGATCAGGCTTCCCGGCGGGTTACGGCCAGCGCGTGGGCGGCGAAGCCTTCGTAGGCAGCCAGGCGGGCCACGGGGCCAGCCAGGCCGGCCAGGCCTTCCGCGGTCACGTGGACCACGGAGGAAGACTTCTGAAAATCGCGCAGGCCCAGGGCGCTGGCCGAGCGGGCCCAGCCCCCGGTGGGCAGTACGTTGTTGCAACCCACCGCGTAGTTGGCCAGGGAGAAGGTGGACTGCTGGCCCAGCAGGATCTCCCCGGCGTTGCGCACCAGGCCCAGCACCGCGAAGGGCTCGGCGCAGGCCACCTGCAGGTGCTCCGGGGCGTAGGCATTCACGAACTCGGCGGCCTCCCGCAGGGAGGAGGCCAGCACGATCCCGCCGAACCCCCCCAGGACCTGCTCCACGTACCGCGCGCGCTGCGGGTCCGCGCCGGCCAGTTCGGCCAGCAGCCCGGGCAGCAGGCGCCGGACCTCGCCGGCCAGCTCCTCACTGGGGGTGACCAGGAAGGCGCTGGAGTCCGCGCCGTGCTCGGCCTCGACCATCAGGTCCAGGGCGGCCAGTCGGGGATCCGCTGCCCCGTCGGCCAGCACGATCGATTCGGAAGGTCCGGCCGGCAGCCCTACGTCCACCACGGCGCTCAGGGCTCTTTTAGCCGCGGCCACGTGCAGGCTCCCTGGACCCAGGATCTTGTCCACCCGCGGGATTTCCCGAGTGCCGTATGCCAGGGCGGCCACCGCCTGCACACCGCCGACCCGGTAGATCTCGCGCACCCCGCACAGGCCGGCGGCGAACAGGGTGGCCGGGTCGGGCCGGCCTTCGCGGTCCGGCGGGGTGGCCAGCGCCACGCGCGGCACCCCGGCCAGCACCGCCGGGGCGGCCAGCATGTAGGCCACCGAGGGGAAGCTGCCGCGGCCGCGCGGCACGTACAGGCCCACCGAGTCCAGCGGGCTCCAGCGTTCCCCGGCGAACACCCCCGGCTGGATCTCGCGCAGGCTCAGGGGCGGGGCCGCCTGGACCTCGTGATAGGCGCGCACGTTGGCCACCGCCTGCCGGATCGCCGAGCGGACTTCCGCCGGGAGCGAGCCGGCGGCGGAGGCGATCTGGGCCTCGCTCACGGCCAGGGGCTGGCCGTCCAGGTCCGCGCCGTCGAACTCGCGCGTGAAGCCGCGCACCGCCTCGTCGCCCCGATCGCGCACCGCGGCGATGATGCGCTGCACGGCGGGCAGCACCTCCTCCATCCCGGCCTCGGCCCGCCGGCACAGGGCTTGGCGCTCGGCTGCGGACAGGTCCGCCCAGCGGTAGACGTTGATTTTCACGCGCTCCCCCTTCAGCGTTTCAAAAAAAGGTGGTCCTCGCGGTCCGGCTCGGCGAAGGGCTGGTAGGCCAGCAGGGACCACTCCGCGTAATGCCGCACCGGCTCCTGGTGCAGGCGGTTGTCCACGCGGAAACGGCAGACGGCGCAGTTGCCGATGGGCATGACCGGCATCCAGGCCCGCGCCCCGAAAGTGGCTTTGATGATCCACTGCAGCGTGCCGGAGTGGGTGACGCACAGCAGCGGTCCCCGGCCGGCCCGCGCGGCCAGCTCTTCCCACAAGCGCCCGGCGCGGGCCGAAAGCTCGGCCGCCTTTTCGGCCCCCGGAACCCCCTCCCAGCTCTCCCGCTGGAACGCGCTCCAGGCCTGGGGGTAGCGGGCGCGGATGTCCTCGACCGTCAGGCCGGTGAACAGCCCCGTGTCGATCTCGGTGAGCTCCTCGCGGCTTTCCGG
>MIBK01000018.1:13114-13251 GCA_001829505.1 Spirochaetes bacterium RBG_16_67_19
CGCCTGGAGGGCCTGCCGCCGGCCCTCCTCCGACAGGGGATAGTCCCCGCGGCCCTGCAGGAGCCGGGCGCTGTTGCCCTCGCTCTCCCCGTGGCGCAGGAAGAAGAAGTCTCCGCGGCCGTCCAGCTGGCGGAAGT
>MIBK01000018.1:13260-13865 GCA_001829505.1 Spirochaetes bacterium RBG_16_67_19
CCGGATCAGCTCCCGGTACCAGTGGGCGCTCGCCCGCCAGGTGCGGCGCAGGTCCTGGAAATCCACCCGGATCAGGCCGAAGCGCATGGTATTGCCCAGGTGCCACTCGAAGTTGTCCAGCAGCGACCAGACGAAGAAGCCGCGCAGGTCCGCTCCCTGCCCGCGAGCCTGGAGGGCTGCGTCGATGTGCGCGGCCAGGTACTCGATGCGCTCCCCGTCCTCCAGGGGGTCGGCGCCGGGCCGCTCCGGCAGGGGGTAGCCGTTCTCGGTGATGTACACCGGAGGGTTGCCGTATTCGGTCTGCAAGAGGCGCAGCAGCGCACCCAAACCCTGGGGCGCGATTTCCCACATGGCGCTGCGCCGGGCCCCCGGGGTGGGCGCCTCCACGGCTCCCAGCACCGGGGCCAGCGGCGCGTGGCGATAGCTCTGGGCGCTGTAGTAGTTGAGGCCCAGGAAGTCACCCGGCTCGCGCATCTCGGGCAGGTCCCGCTCCCAGCCGCGGGGCAGGTAGCGGGCCACCCGCTGCAGGGCCTCCGCGGGATAACGGCCGAAGTACAGCGGGTCCAGGAAGAAGCGGTTGACCACCGCCTCCACGCGCCGGGCGG
>MIBK01000019.1:0-263 GCA_001829505.1 Spirochaetes bacterium RBG_16_67_19
GGCCCCCAACGTGGAGGTGCGCGTGGCCGACGGGCAGTGCCTGGTGGCCCGCCGCGACGACAGCAAGCTTTCCAAGTCCATGCACGGGCTCTACCGGCGCCTGATCCAGAACATGGTCACCGGGGTGAACGAGGGCTTCAGCAAGGTCCTGCTGGTCAACGGGGTGGGCTACCGGGCGGAGTTGAAGGGCAAGAGCCTGCTGTTGAACCTGGGCTTCTCCAACCCCATCGAGTACGCCGTGCCCGAGGGCATCACGGTGGGGG
>MIBK01000019.1:436-3031 GCA_001829505.1 Spirochaetes bacterium RBG_16_67_19
GTAAGCTATGAACAGGCTGGAACACAAGAAGGCGAAGAGGACCCGGCGCAAGGCGCACATCCGCAAGCGGGTGGCCGGCACCGGGGAGCGGCCCCGGCTGACGGTGTACCGCAGCTCTCACTACATCTACATCCAGGCCATCGACGACGCCCAGGGCCGCACGCTGGCCGCCGCCTCCAACCGGGAGAAGGCGCTGGCGGCGGTCAAGAGCACGGTGGCCGGCGGCGCCCAGCTGGGCGAGGTGATCGGCCAGCGGTTGAAAGAGAAGAATATCGCCAAGGTCGTGTTCGACCGCAACGGCTACGCCTACCACGGAGTGGTCAAGGCCGTCGCCGAGGGCGCGCGGAAGGCCGGAGTAAGCTTCTAAGGGGGCTAAAGCTTGGATAACAGGGACAGACAGGACAGGCGTCCGGAGCGCCGCGACCGGCAGGACCGGGATCGCGGGGACCGGGAATACATGGAGAAGCTGGTGCGCCTCAACCGCATCGCCAAGGTGGTCAAGGGCGGACGAAGGTTCTCCTTCTCGGCCCTGACCGTGGTAGGCGACCGCAACGGCCGGGTGGGCTACGGCTTCGGCAAGGCCAACTACGTTTCCGACGCCATCCGCAAGAGCATAGAGCGGGCCAAGCGCAACCTGGTGCAGCTTCCGCAGAAGAAGACCACCATCCCCCACCAGGTCATCGGCCGCTTCAAGAGCGCCCGGGTGCTGCTGAAGCCCGCCTCGCCGGGAACCGGCATCATCGCCGGGGGTCCGGTGCGGGCCGTGATGGAGGCCGCCGGGGTCAGGGACATCCTGTCCAAGTCCCAGGGCTCCTCCAATTCCATGAACATCGTCAAGGCCGTTTTCGCGGGCATCGGCGAGCTCATGGACGCCCGCAAGATCGCGGCTTCGCGCGGCAAGACCCTCAAGGAGTTTTGGGGCTAAGCCTATGAAGAAAATCCGCATTCGCCTGGTGCGCAGCCCGATCGGCAGCAAGCCGGCCTGCCGCAGCACCGTCACGGCGCTGGGTTTGAGGAGGCTGGGGGCCGCCACCGAGCTGGAGGCCACCCCGGCCGTGCTGGGCATGGTGCGCGTCGTGGCGCACCTGGTAGAGGTGCAGGAGGTCCAGGGGTGAGCAGCTCGAGTTTCGACATCCGCAGGCCGGCCGGCGCCACCCGGCACAAGAAGATCCTCGGCCGCGGGCCGGGCTCCGGGCACGGCTCCACCGCCGGCAAGGGCGACAAGGGCCAGAACGCGCGGGCCGGGGGCGGGGTGCGGGTCGGCTTCGAGGGCGGCCAGATGCCCCTGTTCCGCCGCGTGGCCCGCCGGGGCTTTTCCAACTACCCCTTCCGCAAGGAGTACGCCACGGTGAAGCTGGAAAAGTTGAACGTCTTCGCCGACGGGGAAGTCGTGGACCGGGCCAGCCTCCTGGCGCGGGGCCTGGTGCGGGGCAGCGACCGGCTGGTCAAGATCCTGGCCGGCGGGAAGCTGGAGAGAAAGCTCACCGTGCGCGTGGACAAGGTCAGCGCGGGGGCCCGGTCCGCGATCGAGGCGGCCGGCGGCTCGGTCGAGGCATAGACGGATGGCAGCGAATCCTCTCGTAGAGATTTTCCGGGTCAAGGACCTGCGCGACCGCATCCTGTTCACGCTCTTCATCCTGCTGATCTTCCGCCTGGGGGCCAACCTGCCGATCCCCGGCGTGAACATCACGGCGCTGAAGCTCTACATGTCGGTGCAGGAGCAGGCCGGCCTGTCGGGGATCGTCGATTACTTCGACTTCTTCGCCGGCGGGGCCTTCAAGAACTTCTCGGTGTTCATGCTGGGGATCATGCCCTACATCTCCACCTCCATCATCATGCAGCTGCTGACCCTGGTGTTCCCCAAGCTGAAGAAGTTGTCCGAGGAGGAGGGCGGGCGCAAGAAGATCCAGCGCTACACCCGTTGGGGCACGGTGCTAGTCTGCCTGGTCCAGGGCTACACCGTGACCCAATACATCGACCAGATCCCCGACGCCATCACCCTGGGCCGCATGTCCTACATCCTGCTGGCCATGCTCACCGTGACCGCCGGCACGATCTTCCTGATGTGGCTGGGCGAGCAGATCACCCAGCGGGGCATCGGCAACGGGATCAGCTTGCTGATCTTCGCCGGCATTGTGACCCGCATCCCCTACTCGATCTACACCCTGCTGGAGCAGATCCGCAGGCGGGAATTGAACCCCGTTTTCGTCATCGTGGTGCTGATCCTGTTCGTGGTGGTGGTGGCCCTGGTGGTGTACGAGCAGCAGGGCCAGCGCAAGATCCCGGTCCACTATGCCAAGCGGGTCATCGGGCGCAAGATCTATGGTGCCCAGAACACCTACCTGCCCTTCAAGATCAACCCCTCCGGGGTCATCCCGGTGATCTTCGCCTCCTCCCTGCTGGTCTTCCCGCTGCAGATCGCCGGGAGCCTGGGCGGCCGGATCCCCTGGCTGGGGCGCTTCGCCTCCTGGCTGCACCCGAACGGCACCGCCTACGTGGTGGTCTACGCCCTGCTGATCATCTTTTTCGCCTATTTCTACACCCAGGTGACCCTGAACCCGGTGGAGATCTCCAAGCACATCAGGGAGAACGGCG
>MIBK01000019.1:3051-6936 GCA_001829505.1 Spirochaetes bacterium RBG_16_67_19
ACGGAAAAGATGGAGGAATACCTGGCCAGGATCCTCAACCGCATCATCCTGCCCGGCTCGCTGTTCCTGGCTTTCATCGCCATCATCCCCTCGGTCGTGCAGACCTGGTTCAACTTCCCCTCCTCGGTGGCGCAGCTTCTGGGCGGGACCAGCCTGCTGATCCTGGTCGGAGTGGACCTGGACACCATGTCCCAGGTGGAAGGTCACCTGCGCATGCACCACCACGAGGGCATCGTGCGCAAGGGCAAGATCCGCTCAAGGTATTTATAGGAGAATCGAAAGATGAAGGTTCGAGTGAGCGTGAAGCCGATCTGCGACAAGTGCAAGATCATCCGCCGCAAGGGCGTGCTGCGCATCATCTGCAGCAATCCCAAGCACAAGCAGAGGCAAAGGTAACGGGAGGTAGCGTAAGCATGGCACGAATCGCGGGAGTGGACCTGCCCAACAAGCACGTGGACATCGCCCTGACCTACATCTTCGGGCTGGGTCGTTCCTCGGCGCAGGCGATCTGCGCCACCGCCGGGGTGGATCCGGGCAAGCGGCTCAACGACCTGTCCGCCGAAGAGGTGAACGTGGTCCGCAAGATCATCGAGAGCGACTACAAGGTGGAGGGGCGGTTGCGCACCGAAGTGTCGCTGAACATCAAGCGTCTGATGGACATCGGCTGCTACCGGGGGCTGCGCCACCGGCGCGGGCTTCCGGTGCGCGGGCAGCGCACCCGGACCAACGCCCGCACCCGCAAGGGCAAGCGCAAGACCGTGGCCGGAAAGCGCAAGGCCACCAAGTAAGGTGAGTGAGGAGACAGCAGCAAATGGCCAAGGCTAAGAAGGAAAAAAAGAAGAATGTCGCCGAAGGGAACGTCTACATCCAGGCGACCTTCAACAATACCATCGTCACCGTGACCGACCGGATGGGCAATGCCATCTCCTGGGCTTCGGCCGGGGCCCTGGGCTTCAAGGGGGCCAAGAAATCCACCCCCTTCGCCGCCCAGTCCACCGCGGAGTCGGCGGCCCGCAAGGCCAAGGAGCTGGGCCTGGCGGAGGCGCATGTCTTCGTCAAGGGTCCCGGCAACGGCGGCGAATCGGCCATCCGGGCGCTGGGCGTGCTGGGCATCCGGGTGAAGTCCATCCAGGACGTCACCCCCATCCCGCACAACGGTTGCCGGCCGCAGAAGAAGCGCAGAGTCTAACGGAGGGATTCATGGCGAGAAATATCGGTCCGCAATGCCGGCTTTGCAGGCAGGAAGAGGTCAAGCTGTACCTGAAGGGCGACCGCTGCAAGAGCGACAAGTGCCCCATCACCAAACGGCGGGGGAAGCCGGGAGAGGGGCTGCGGGCCAGGAACAAGAAGGCTTCCGACTACTCCGTCCAGCTGCGTGAGAAGCAGAAGCTGAAGCGGCTGTACGGCATGCTGGAAACGCAGTTCCGGATCTTTTTCACCCGGGCCCAGCGCCTGAAGGGGGTCACCGGGGAAAACCTGATCGTGATGCTGGAACGGCGGCTGGACAACATGGTTTACCGCATGCATTTCGCCCCGTCCCGCAAGGCCGCCAGGCAGCTGGTGCTGCACGGCCACATCCGGGTGAACGGCCGCAAGGTAGGCATCCCCTCCTACCTGGTGCGCGAGGGCGATGAGGTCGACGTCCAGGAGAAGGCCAAGAAGATCGTTTCCATCAAGGACAGCCTCAAGGAGTATTCCCGCTCCGGGGTGTCGCCCTGGCTGGAGGTGGACCCGGACCGGCTGTGGGGCAAGGTGCGGGCAGTTCCGCGGCGGGCGGACATCCCCGACCTGGCGGACGTCAACGAGCAGTTGATCGTCGAGCTTTACTCGAAATAAGGAGTGGCCATGGCCAGGAGAAATCTTCTCAAGGGGTTCAAGAGACCCAAAGGCATCACCTTCGAGCACAGCGAGGCGGCCCCGAACTTCGGCCGCTTCGTAGCCTACCCTTTCGAGCGCGGCTACGGGGTGACCATGGGCAACACCCTGCGGAGGATCCTGCTTTCTTCGATCCAGGGCTACGCCATCACCGGCATCCGGGTGACCAGCTACGCCGCGGATGGCTCTCCCAAGGTCATCACCAGCGAATTCGAGGCCATCCCTGAGGTCGCCGAGGACACCCCCGACATCATCAACAGCCTGAAGCAGGTCAAGCTGGCGCTGCCCGGGGGGGAAGAAGAGAAGGTCATCGTGGTGGAGGTCAAGGGCCCCGGAAAGCTCACCGCCAAGGACCTGGAAGTCGACGACACCATCCAGGTGATGAACAAGGACCTGGAGATCGCCACCCTGATGGAGAAGGCCAATCTGGAATTGGAAATCCAGATCGACCTGGGCCGGGGCTACGTGCCCTCGGAGCGCAGCGAGAAGTACATCGAGGTCATTGGCACAATCCCGGTGGACGCGGTGTTCACGCCGGTCACCAAGGTCCGCTACTCGGTGGAAAACACCCGGGTAGGCCAGCGCACCGACTACGACAAGCTGATCCTGGAAGTGTTCACCGACGGCACGATCCGCCCGGAGGACGCGCTGGCCGAGGCGGCCAAGATCGCCAAGGACCACCTGTCGATCTTCATCAACTTCGACGAGGAGTCGGCGGCCGACGAGGGGGCGGTGGACGAGGAGGACGCGCGCGTGCGCGCCCTGCTGGACACCCCGGTGGAGGAGCTGGAGCTCTCGGTGCGCTCCTCCAACTGCCTGCGCAACGCCAACATCCGGACCATCGGGGACCTGACCCGGCGCACCGAGGACGAGATCGCCAAGACCCGCAACTTCGGCAAGAAGTCGCTGCAGGAAATCAAGGACAAGCTGCTGGAACGGGGCCTTAGTTTGGGCATGAAGGACTACAGCGTGCTGCGCAAGCTGGCCAGCCTGGAAGTGAAGAAGGAGCAGAGCGCCAGCGCACCCAAGGAAGAGGAAGCCGACGATGAAGCATAAGATGGGATTCAAGAGGCTCGGGCGCAACCGCAGCCACCGCCTCGCCCTTTACAAGGCCATGGCCACCGCACTGTTCAAGTACGAGCGCATCCGGACCACCGAGGTCAAGGCCAAGGAAATGCGCCGCGTCGTCGAGCGGATGATCACCAGGGCCAGGAAGGACTCGGTGGCCAACCGGCGCCTGATCGCCCGCAGCATCCAGGACAAGGCGGTGCTGGCCAAGCTGTTCACCGACATCGCCCCACGCTTCGCCACCCGGCCGGGCGGCTACACGCGCATCCTCAAGCTGGGGGCCCGCTACGGGGACGCCAGCGAGATGGTGCTGCTGGAACTGGTGGAGCGCAAGGAACGCGCGCCGCGCAAGAAGAAGAAGGAAGAGGCCAAGCAGGAAGCCAAGCAGGCCTGACCGGGATGGCCGCTCGCGGAGAGGGGGACGCCTGGATTTTGAAAGAGGTGTCGCCCTCTTTTTTATTCTTTTTCGGCCTGGCCCTGGCGCCCTCCTTGTGGCTGCAGGCCCACCTGGCCTGGAAAGCGGCGCAGGCGCTGCTGTTCTTCGCCCTGGCCGCCTGGGCGCGCCCCCGCGGCTGGGGGCGGGCGGGGCTGGCCTCCCTGATCTTTTTGTCGGTCACCGTGGCGGTGAACCTGGCCGTGCCGCTGGGCAGGGTGCTCTGGAGGCTGGGCCCCTGGAGCATCACCCAGGGGGCGCTGGAAGGGGGCCTGGCCAAGGGGTTGACCCTGGTGGGCCTGGCCTATCTTTCCCGGTTCAGCGTCCGGCCGGACCTGCACCTGCCGGGAGCGGTCGGCAGGTATGTAGCCCGGACCCTCTTCTACCTGAACCGCCTTCTGGAGCTCCGCCGGACCCTCTCGTTTTCCAGGCTGACCGACTCCCTGGACGGGGTGCTGGAGAAGCTGTGGGCGCAGTCCCCGGCCAGCCGAAGCCGGACCGCTGCGGCG
>MIBK01000019.1:7038-14740 GCA_001829505.1 Spirochaetes bacterium RBG_16_67_19
TGTTCCTGTAAATCGGGATTTCCCGCTATTGGGAGCATCCCGCGGGCCGATATATAATAATAGTATAAGGACGCGAACTCCGGCATGCGGCAGAGTCTGAAAATCAGCCTTTCGCTACTCATCGCGCTGGTGGTATTCGCCGCATTCTCCGTGTTGGCCTTCCGCGGGCTGTTCGACTATCTGCAGGCTTCCTTCTTCCAGCCGCAGGTCCTGAGGCAGCACGGCGAGGCCCTGGAAGCGGCGGCCGGCGCCGTGCTGCGCTACCACGAGCGGAACGCGGAGCGCTTCCGTGCGGTGCTGCGGGAGCCGTACATCGCCGGGGCGTTTTCCTCCACCGGACAGCAGAGCCGCGAGGACATCTTCAACCGCGGGAACCTCTTCGGCCGGCTGCTGGAGGAGTATCCCAACCTTTTGGGCGTCCGCTTCCTGGACCCGGACGGGGAGAGGGTCCACTTCAGCACTTTCGCCCAGGACTCCACCTTCAGCGCCGACCGGAAGTCGGTGACCTACCTGGATTTCTCCAAGTCCGAACCCGCTTTGAAGGGGGCCCCGCTGGTCGCCCGGGCGGGGGAGGAGCCGCGGCTGCTGCTGGACGCAGGCGGGGGGCGCCTGGTCTACTCCCTGGCGGTGAGCGACGCGCGGGGGTCGCATCGCGGCACGGCGCTGTTTTTTCTGGCCGCGGCCGACCTGCAGGCCGCCCTGGCCCGTGAGCCCGGATCGGCCGCGCGCGGACTGCTGCTGGTGGACCGGGCCGGGGTGCTGGTCAATTTCCCGGACACCTCAAGGCAGCTGCTGGCCTCCGGCGTGGCCGCTTCCTGGGCCTCCCGGCCCCGGCCTGCCGAGGGTTTCGACACCCTGCAGTTCGAGGGCCAGGCCGGCTCCAGCCGGTACCTGCTGTTGAGCCGCCCGGCCGGCCGCTACGGGTTGGTCGGCTGGTTGGTGCCTTATTCCGCGATCGAGCTGCAGCCCCTCCTGAAGATCATGCTCCTGGCGGCGCTCCTGCTCACGGTGTTCCTGGTGGTTTTCCTGGTCTTCAACATCCGCCAGGACCCGCTGGTCGTGCAGGCCCGGCGCATCAAGCGCTTCCAGCTGGAAGTCCTGTCGGACCTCCTGGACGGCAAGGAACGGTTGGACTGGAAACGCTGGCGAGAGCAGCTTACCGCCAACCGGCCCCAGTTGCGGTCCAAGTTCATGAAGGGGCTCGGGCGTATTCCCGCCGGCAAGCAGGCCGCGATGGACGAGCTGATCGACCGCGGCTGGGACGAGATCATCGGGATCATCGAGGCCCGCATCGCGGAGCATGGCAAGGAAAAGGTCGCCATCAGCCAGATCGAGGAGATGATCCAGAAGGCCCTGGACCGGGGGCGGATCACCGTGGCCGGGACGCTGCCGGCGGCGCCTCCGACCCTGCCCGCGGAAACTCAAGCCCGGAAGCCGGCCCCCGCGCCTCGTCGCCAAAACCTGGTGGTCGAAGAGATCGGAGTGGAGGAGGTTTCCGAGCTCACCGAAGCCGAGCCCGAGACCACGCGCCAACCCGCCCTCGA
This sequence comes from Spirochaetes bacterium RBG_16_67_19, assembly GCA_001829505.1. Taxonomy (GTDB): domain Bacteria; phylum Spirochaetota; class Spirochaetia; order SZUA-6; family DRHE01; genus MIBK01. The sequence goes on from MIBK01000019.1 coordinate 8,583, forward strand.
GCTGCCCACGGTTACTAGTGCGGAGGTGGTCGAGGAGGCCGAAGAGGCCGAAGCGGTCGAGGAAGTAGAGGCGCTCGAGGAGGCCGGGCGCCAGCCCGCTATCGCGGCAGCGGTCGAAGAGGCCGAAGAGGCCGAGGAGGCCGAAGAAGTCGAGGCGCTCGAGGAAGCCGGGCGCCAGCCCGCTGTTTCGGCTGCAATCGAAGTGGGGGGTGAACCAGCTCCTCCAGCCGAAGAGATCATCGAGGAAATTTTCGAGGAAGTAGAGGCGCCTGGCCCCGCAGCGGAGGAGCCCGCGATCGCGGCGGTCGAGGCCGAGCACCCCGCGGAGAAGGCGACTCCGGTTGAGCCAACCTTGGAAGAGCTGGAAATCGTCGGCGATTTCGTGGTCTTGCCTCCGGAGCCGCAGGAGAAGCTGGAGGAATTGCCGGAGGTTGAGGAAGCGGCCCCGGCAGCGCCGGCCGCGCGGCCGCAGGCGGCGGAGCTGCCTCCGGAGATGCTGGAAAACCTGGAAGTACTGGAAGAAGTCGTCGAAGAGCCGGGGGAGACGGCGGAAGAAGCCCTGGAGGAGGCACCGGAAGCCGAACTGGAAAATGCGGAGGCGGAGCCGCGCACGATCCAGGAGCTGCTGGAGTCGCCGGCGGAGCTTGAAATCGAGGAGATGGCAACCGGGCGCCAACCGGCCGACGAGCTGGCCCAGCTGGACCGCCTGATCAGCCAGGGCGCGCTGCGGGCGTTTTCCCTGGCGGAGCTGGAGGCCCAGATCCAGGAGCTGCGCACGAGCGTGGTCATGGAGAACGGGGTCTACCGGGTCAAGGAGGAGGTGCGGCTGGCCAAAGGGTCCGCCGTTGCTTCACCCGGGCGCGGCCTGATGGCCCTGGCGGAAGCCGCCCTGAGCACGGGCGGAGAAGAGGAATCCGGGATCGGCGCCCTGCTGGGCACCGGTTCCGGGGTGGACCTCTCCGACGAGTTGCGCTCCCCGGCCGTTCGGGGCAGGTTCCTCAGCTACGCCGAATTACGGCAGGCCAAGAGGATCAATTTCGCCAACGGCTTGGACTATGACCAGTTCCTTACGCAGTTCCGAGTGGGGGCCAGTGAGACCGGCCACCTGAAATCCCTGGTGGAGATCTCGCGGAAGCTCAAGGCGGTGAACGCGGCGCTGCTAGTTAAAACCGGCGACGCGTATGTATCCAGGCTGCGCATCGGGCTGTTGGAGCGGCCGGCGCGGATCCTGTTTTCCGCGGGCGAAGCCTTCTACGATCGCTTCCTGAGCCCGAGGCAGGCCGTGCTGCTGACCGAGCGGCCCCAGGCCATCCCCAGCCTGGCGGCCCGCTTCAATCCGGAGGACCTGAAATATATGCAGATGGCGCTGTTCCTGCCGGCGATCTACCAGAAAACGGAGGCGGTGCTGTTCCTGGGCCTGGCCACGAAGCGACCGCTGGTGATGAAGGATGTCATCCAGGCGCTGGAAATCCATATCAGTTAACGTTCATGAAAGCCAAGCTAAAACAGCATATTGATATATAGCCCTTCAGAAACCCTCCTTCGGGCATTTCTTGACACGAACGCGATAAAAAAGGTAAATTCCTAGCGAAAGCTTATGTCGGAGGAATATAATGCGCAACATCTTCCTGTTCGTCATTATTCCTCTCGCGGCTTTCTTTCTAGGCTGGTTCATCCGCTGGCTATATGCCAGGTTCCAACTATCCTCAACGGAGCAAAAAGCTGAAAGAGTCATCCAGGAAGCGCTGAAAGAAGCGGAAGCGAAGAAAAAAGAGGCTCTGCTGGAAGTCAAGGACCGGCAGATACGGGAGCGAAACCAACTAGAACGGGAAACGCGAGAGCGCCGGATCGAGCTGCAGCGCATGGAGCGCCGGCTGATCCAAAAAGAAGAGAATTTCGAGAAGCGTCAGGAGTATCAAGAAAACCAGGATCGGACCCTGGCCGGCCGAGAGAAATCGCTGGCCGAAAGGGAAGGAGCCCTGTCCCTGGAGCAGGAGAAATGGGTCAAGGAGCTGGAGCGCATCTCCGGCCTTTCGGCCGAGGACGCCAAGCGCCTGCTGATCCAGAGCCTGGAGAACGAGGCCCTGCACGAAGCCCAGGTCAAGATCAACCTCATTGAGCAGGAGGCCCAGGTCACCGCGGACCGCAAGGCCCGGGACATCGTCGTGTCCACGATCCAGCGCATCGCCACCGACGTGAGCTCGGAGGTCACGGTTTCCACGGTGAGCCTGCCCAACGACGAGATGAAGGGACGGATCATCGGCCGGGAAGGCCGCAACATCCGCACCCTGGAGACCCTGACCGGCGTGGACGTGATCATCGACGACACGCCGGAGGCCGTGGTCATCTCCTGCTTCGACCCGATCCGCAAGGAGATCGCCCGGGTGGCCCTGGAGCGCCTGATCTCCGACGGCCGCATCCACCCCGCCCGCATCGAGGAGATCGTGCAGAAGGTGACCAAGGAGGTCAGCCAGACGATCTACGAGGAGGGCGAGAAGGTGCTCTTCGAGCTGGGCATCCACAACATGACCCCTGAAGGCATCCGGGCTCTGGGCCGGCTGCACTACCGCACCAGCTACGGGCAGAACGTGCTGGACCACTCCAAGGAGGTGGCCCTCATCGCCAGCGCCCTGGCTGCGGAGGTCGGCGCGGAGGTGGCGGTGTGCAAGCGGGGAGCGCTGCTGCACGACATCGGCAAGGGAGTGGAGTCCAACGGGGAAGGCAACCACGCCGAAATGGGCATGGAGCTGGCCAAGAAGATCGGAGAAGACCCGCGGGTGGTGAACGCCATCGGGGCGCACCACAACGACGTGGAGCCGGCCAGCCTGGAGGCCACGGTGGTGCAGATCGCCGACGCCATCTCCGCCTCGCGCCCCGGGGCGCGCCGGGAGACCCTGGACAACTACCTCAAACGGCTGGAGAGCCTGGAGAAGATCGCCGAGAGCTTCGCGGGCGTGGACAAGGCCTACGCCATCCAGGCCGGGCGCGAGGTGCGCATCATGGTGAACAACGACGAGGTGGATGACGAAGGGGCCAAGGGGCTGGCCAAGAGCATCGCCAAGAAGATCGAGGGCGAGCTGAAGTACCCCGGCCGCATCAAGGTGACGATCATCCGCGAGACGCGGATCGTGGAGTACGCCCGCTGAATGAAAACTTCCGCATCCTGGTAATCGGGGATGTGGTGGGCTCGCCGGGCTGCCGGGCCCTGTTCATGGGCCTGCCGGTGCTGGTGAAGCGAACCCGGGCCGACCTGGTGATCGCCAACGGGGAGAACGCGGCCGACGGCCTGGGCCTGACCCCCGAGATCGCCGGCTCCCTGTTCAAGAGCGGGGTGGAGGTCATCACCTCGGGCAACCACATCTGGCAGAAGCGGGAGATCCTCGACCTGCTGGAGACCGACGGCCGCATCCTGCGCCCGGAAAACTACCCGCTCGGCGTGCCCGGCAAGGGGCAGCTGGTGTTGAGCAGGCGCGAGGTGAGCGTGGCGGTGATCAACCTCCAGGGCCTCCAGCACCTGCCCAGCATCCGCTGTCCCTTCGCCGTGGGGGCCGAGCTGGCCAGGAAGCTGCGCGCGCGGGCCAAGGTCATAATAGTGGACTTCCACGCGGAAAGCCCCGAAGAGAAGGAAGCCCTGGCCCTGCACCTGGACGGCACGGTGAGCGCGGTGCTGGGCACCCACACCCACGTGCAGACCGCCGACGAACGGATCCTGCCCGGGGGCACGGCCTACATCGGAGATGTGGGCATGACCGGCCCGAAGCTGGGGGTGATCGGCATGAAGCGCGAGATCTCCATCCGCCGCAGCCTCACCCAGATCCCCATCAAGATGGAAGTGGAGAACTCCGACGGGGCGATCATGGGCGTGCTGGTCGAGGTCAACCCGGCCGACGGCAAGGCCCTGTCCATCCAAAGGATCGCCCAGGACGCATGAAGAAGCGGCCCCTCCTGGAGGTGCTCCGCGAACTTGAGCCGGGAAGCGACCGGGAGCTGCTCTTGGCCCGCATCCTGTGCGGGGAGGTGCGGGTGGACGGGGCCCGCGTCCGCGATCCGCGTTTCCCAGCCGACGCTGTTCAGGTGAGCCTGGAGCGGCGCCGCTTCGCCTCAAGGGGGGGCCTGAAGCTGGACGGCGCCCTGGCGGCGCACGGCCCGCCAGTGGAGGGCCTGTGCCTGCTGGACGCGGGCTGTTCCACCGGGGGCTTCACCGACTGCCTGCTGCAGCGCGGTGCCGCGCGGGTGATCGCGGTGGACGTGGGCTACGGGCAGCTGGACTACCGGCTGCGCCGCGACCCGCGGGTGGCCCTGCTGGAGCGCACCAATATCCTGTCGCTGACCCCGGACAAACTGCCGGGGCTTCCGGACGGCGCCGTGGCCGACCTGTCCTTTCGCTCCCTGCGCGGAGCCGCCGCGCACCTGCTCTCCCTCACTCACCAACGCTGGCTGGTGGCCCTGGTGAAACCGCAGTTCGAGTGGCGCTCACCCGGGGAGGACTTCCGGGGCGTCGTGCGCGATCCGCAGGTGCGCCGGCGCGTGCTAGTGAGCCTGGCCCGGGACCTGGGCGGGGAGGGCGTGTTCGTGCAGAGGGTGGCCGAGGCCGCGCCGGCGGGGGCCCGGGGCAACCGGGAGTACTTCTTCTGGCTTTCCCCGCAAGCCGGCCCGGTGAAACCGGAGCGGATCGTGGAGGAGCTGCCGCTGGAATGATGGCCTTAGAATGATTCCCTGGAGAGGGGCTTGCCGATGTAGAGGCCCTCGGGGCCCAGGTAGTCGGCGGTCTTGCCTTCCAGAAGGATCTGCACCCGCTTCACCGTCGAGAACTCCGTGGCCGAGTACACCACCTGCTGGAGCTGGGCGGACAGACCCTCCTTGCCCAGCGAGTTGAAGCGGAAGGCCTCGCTGAAGTCCAGGTAGGCGGTGCCGTCCTTCACCTGGGCCCGCCGCAGGCGGGCCTCCGGGGCGACCAGGCTCATCAGCCCCTGGTTCACCTCCGCGGGGGTGGGCCCGGTCAGCAGCGCCTCGAGGGTGGAGGTGAGGGGGGCGTCCGTGTACTTCACCGGCCGGATCACGCTTTTCAGCTGGATCCCGCCGTCCGGCTTCACGGCGATGAAGAAGAGGCGCGCCTGCCGGGTGCGGGTCTGATCCTGGCTGCTGGGCTGGACCTCGGTGGAAACAGGCTGGGTTGTCGCCGCCGGCTTGCTCAGCTCCACAACCACTTCCGAGGAAGGCTGCTGCGCGGTGGCAGGCGAGCTGCTGCCCGGCGTGCTGTCCGGCGAGGAGGCCGGCCCGGCGGCCGGGGATTGCCCTGGCTGGCCCGCGTCGCCTGGACCGGGCTCGCCCGCCGGGGCCACCACCACTTCCGCCGGCGAGCCCCGTTTCCTTTCGAAAAGCCGCGCGAAGCCTGTCTTCTCGATGACCTGCTGGACCCTCGCCCGATTGAAGAGGAAGATGACCAGAACCAACAGCACCAAGGCCACGTAGAACAGGCAGCCGATGGTGTTCCGCTTTCGTGCCATGCTCACTCTAATCATCGGACGATTTGACAGCACCCTGAATTGCACATATAGTGAAGCCGCTATGAAGCTCCTCAAGGGGATCGTGGTTTCGCCGGGAATAGCCATCGGCAAGGCGTACCTGTTCACCACGGTCCGGCGGAACCTCCCCGCCTATGAGGTGCCCGCGGAGCTCTTGTCCCGGGAGCTGGCCCGCTTCCGCGGGGCGCGGGAAAGGGCCGTGCGCGAGCTGGAGGACCTGCGGGGCCGCACGGGCCCCGGGCTGCCGGAGGACCGCCTGCTGGAGTCGCAGATCCTGATGCTGGGCGACCCGGAGTTCAGCGAACAGGTGGAGCAGGGGCTGGCCGAGCGGAAGAAGAACACTGAAGTGGTGCTGCAGCAGGTGGTGGCCGCCCTGGCCGCCAGGCTGGCCGAAAGCGGGGACGAATACCTGCGGGAGCGCTCCAGCGACATCCACGACGTGGCCGAGCGGATCCTGGGCCAGCTGGCCAGTCCCCGCCGGCCGGCGCTCTCCGGGTTGGAGGAGGAGTGCATCGTGGTGGCCCACACCCTCCTGCCTTCCGACCTGATCTCCATGGACCGGCGCAAGGTGCTGGGCCTGGCCGCGGATTCCGGCGGCCGCACCTCGCACGTGGCCATCCTGGCCCGCTCCTT
>MIBK01000019.1:14757-19659 GCA_001829505.1 Spirochaetes bacterium RBG_16_67_19
TCGCCATCCCCACGGTGCTGGGGCTGTCCCAGCTCTCCGGGGAGGTGCTGACCGGAGACCTGCTGATTGTAGACGGCACGCGCGGGCAGGTCATCGTCAACCCCGACGAGGCCACCCTGGGGCAGTACCGGGCCAGCCGGGAAGCCTGGCAGACCCACGAGCTGCAGCTGCTGCCCTTGAGCGAGCTGCCGGCCGAGACCCGGGACGGCAAGCTGATCGCCCTGGAGTCCAACATCGAGGTCCCGGAAGAGACCGAATCGGCCCTGGCGCACGGGGCCGACGGGGTGGGCCTGTTCCGCTCGGAGTTCCTCTACATCATCCCCAAGCGCTTCCCCTCCGAGGAGGAGCAGCTGGAGGCCTACCGCCGGGTGCTCTCGGCCATGAAGCCCCGCCCGGTCACCATCCGCACCCTGGACCTGGGGGGGGAGAAGATCATCCCGGGGGTGACTCCCGGGGGAGAGTCCAACCCGATCCTGGGCTGGCGGGCGGTGCGCTTCTGCCTGTCCAGGCAGGACGTGTTCCTGACCCAACTGCGCGCCCTGCTGCGGGCCTCCGTGCACGGCAACCTGAAGCTGATGTTCCCGATGATCTCCGGGGTGGAGGAGCTGGAGGCGGTGCTGGGGGTGCTGGAGCAGGCCAAGCAGGAGCTGCGCTCCAAAGGGCAGGCCTTCGACGAGCAGGTCCCGATCGGCATCATGATCGAGGTCCCCTCGGCGGCCTTCACCTCGGACATCCTGGCCCGGCGGGTGAGCTTCTTCTCCATCGGCACCAACGACCTGATCCAGTACCTGATCGCGGTGGACCGGGAGAACGAGCGCATCGCCTACCTCTACGAGCCCTTCCACCCCGGAGTCCTGCGGTTGCTGAAGACCGTGATCGACAACGCCCACGCCGCCGGCATCCCGGTCGGCATGTGCGGCGAGATGGCCGCCGATCCCTACGCGGCCGTGGTGCTGCTGGGCCTGGGGCTGGATGGCTTCAGCATGAGCGCCATCGCCATCCCGGAAATCAAGAGGATCATCCGCTCGGTCACCCTGGCCGAAGCCGAGGAGCTGGCCGGCTCGGTGCTGGAGCTCAAATCCCAGCGCGAGGTGGACCGGCGCGTCCGCCAGTGGCTGGAGGAGCGCTTTGAGTTCATCGGCTCCAACTGACAAGGGGACCTTCACGGTGGCCGTGCTGGGACGGCCCAACGTAGGCAAGTCCACCCTTTTCAACCGCCTGGTGGGGCGCCAGCGGGCGATCACCGACCCGACCCCGGGGGTGACCCGCGACGTGCTGGAGGGGGAGCTGGACCTCGGCGGCCCGCGGGTGCGCCTGCTGGACACCGGCGGCTACACCCTGGGGCGCGGAGAGCTGGAGCGCGAGGTGTCGCGCCGCAGCCTGGCCATCGCCGGCTCCTGTGACCTGACTCTGGCGCTGGTGGAGGCCGCCGGCCTGACCCGTGAGGACCAGGCCTTGTTCGAGCGCCTGCGCCGCCTGCCGGGCTTCCCGGACAAGGTGGTGCTGGTGGTCAACAAGGTGGACGGGCCCAAGCAGGAGCTGGAGCTGGGGGAATTCCAGGCCCTGGGTTTCAGCCGCCTGGCGCCCGTTTCCGCCGCCCACGGCAGGGGCATCGCCGAGCTGAAGCGGATGATCCGGGAGGCCCTGGAACGCGAGGGTGGCACCGGAGCGGTCAAGCCGGAAGCGGCCGAGCCGGAAGGGGCCGAAGCGGAGCCGGCCGAAACGGAACCAGTCGGGGCGGCCGACGTGCTGCCGTCGGCAGCACCGCAGGGGGCCGGCGCGAGAAAAACGGGCGCGGAGCTGCGCCTGGCGATCATCGGCAAGCCCAACACCGGCAAGTCCACGCTGCTCAACCGCCTGCTGGGCGAGGAGCGGGCGCTGGTGTCGGAATCACCCGGCACAACCCGGGACCCGATCGGGGGGACCCTGCGCTACCGGGGCCGCACCTTGAAGGTGCTGGACACGGCGGGCATCCGCCGCAAGAGCCGCGTGTCGGAGCCGGTGGAATACTACTCGGTCAACCGGGCCATCCAGAGCATCGAGGAGGCGGATCTGGTGGTGCTGCTGATGGACGTGCGGGAAGGGGTTTCCGACCAGGACAAGAAGATCGCCTCGCTGGCCGTGCGCGCCGGGCGAGGGGTGATCCTGGCCCTGAACAAGGTGGACCTGCTGGCCAAGACGAAGGGCGAGCTGCGGGGCATCGAGGAGAGGGTGCGTTTCGACTTCCCTATGATGGATTTCGCCCCCCTGGTGGCCCTTTCCGCCTCCCGGGGCACCGGGGTGGACCGCCTGTTGGCCGAGGTCCTGGAGGTGGGCCGGCAGCTCAACCACCAGGTGCCCACCGGCAAGCTGAACCTGGCGGTGAAGCGCTGGGTGGCGGAGTACGCGCTGCCGGTGCGGGGCAAGAACGTGAAGATCCGCTACGTCACCCAGACCGGGGCCAATCCCGTGCGTTTCCTGTTCTTCGTCAACTCCCTGCGCCAGTTTCCGCAGCGGTACCTGCAGTACCTGAAGAACCGCATCCGCGCGGACCTGGGCTTCGACCGGGTGCCGGTGGACATCAGCCTGCGCGAATCCTGAAGGTCATGGGCAGGCATTATTCCATTGGACAGATCGCCGACCTCTTGGGCGTGAAGACCCACGTGCTGCGCTACTGGGAAGCGGAAATCCCGCTGGTGGCCCCGCGCAAGGACCTGGCGGGCCGCCGGGTGTATACCGAGCGGGAAGTGGCGCTGCTCCTGCGCCTGAAGCGGCTGCTGCACGAGGACCGCTACACCATCGAAGGGGCGCGCGAGCGGATCTGGCTGGACCTGAATCCCCCGGACCAATCCCCCGCGGCCCGCATCGCGGCGGTACGCCGGGAGCTGCTGGCCGTCTGGTCCCTGGGCAAGGGGCGGCCGCAATGAGGACCGCAGAGCTCTTGGAACGGTGGGGCGCCGAGGTCGAGCTGTTCGAGCACTGGGCGGACCGGCCGCCGGAGGCCCGCCGGCGCCTGCTCGCCGACCTGGACAGCCTGGACCCCGGGCTGCTGGCGCGGCTGCGGGAAACCCTTTCGGCGGGCCGGCCCGCGCCCGCCGCCCGGCGGATCGCTCCGCTGCCGGCGGTCGCCCTGGAACAGTGGCGCGGCAGCCGGGAGGCCGGCCAGGCCGGCGAGGAGCTCCTCGCCGCGGGGCGGACCGCCTTCCTGACCGTGGCCGGCGGCCAGGGCACGCGCCTGGGCTGGGAGGGGCCCAAGGGCTGTTTCCCCATCTCCCCCATCCGCAAGGCGCCGCTCTTCCAGATCTTCGCGGAGAAAATCCTGGCGGCGCGGCGGCGCTACGGCGTGCCCATGCGCTGGTGCATCATGACCAGCCCCCTCAATCACGGTCCGACCCTGGAGTTCTTCCGGGAAAGGGATTTCTTCGGTCTGCCCGAGGAGGAGGTGACCCTGTTCCGGCAGGGGCTGCTGCCCAGCCTCACCCCGGAGGGCCGGCTGCTGATGTCCCCGGATGGGGGCCTGGCCCGCAACCCCACCGGCCACGGGGGCATCCTGCAGGCGCTCCGCGACGAGGGGCTGGCTGGGCGCCTGCTGGAGGCGGGCGCGGAGGAGTTGTTCTACTTCCAGGTCGACAATCCGCTGGTGCGCCTGCCGGACCCCCATTTCGCGGGCTGGCACCGCCTGGCCGGCTCGCAGCTGTCCAGCAAGGTCCTGGCCAAGAGCCATCCCGAGGAGAGGCTGGGGGTGCCCGTGCTGTTAGAAGGCCGTCCCGGGATCATCGAGTACTCCGACCTGAACCCCGAGGGCATGCGGGCCCGGGCCGCGGACGGCGGACTGCTTTTCCCGTACGGCTCCATCGCCATCCATCTATTGAACACCTCTTTTGCTGCCAGCCTGGCGCTGCCCCTGCCGCTGCACCTGGCCCGCAAGCGCGTGCGCTGCCTGGTGCCCCGGACCGGAGGCGTGGAGGAGCGGGAGGCGGTGAAATTCGAGAGCTTCATCTTCGACGCCGTCCCGCTGGCCGCCTCGCCGCAGTTCCTGCAGACCTCGCGGGAGGAGGAGTTCGCCCCCCTGAAAAACGCCGCGGGGCCCGATTCCATCGCCACCTGCACCGCCGGGATGATCGAGCAGCATTCCCGCTGGCTGGAGGCCTGCGGCGTGCAGGTGCCCCGGGAAGGCGGGCGGCCCAGGTACCGCGTGGAGATCAGCCCCCTGTTCGCCGCCGACCCGCAAACACTGCAGGAGCGCCTCGGCAATACCGTTAATAAAATCGATGAGGATACACTTTTCGCCTAGCCTCCCGGCCCTGCTCGCCGCTCTCCTGCTGGCCCCCCTGTGGAGGCTCCCGGCCCAGGTGCCCGAGAACCTGGAAGCCCGCGACCGCTACCGGGAGGTGGTCCTGGGCAGCCTGCGGGAGAACGCGGCGGCGCCGGCGGCCGTGATCGACCAGGCCGACGGCAGCCGCGTGCAGTTCCGCACCGAGCGCTCCGGGCAGGCCCTGTATACCCTGTTCTTGAACCAGCAGGGCGCGGCCTTTCCCATCGACTCCAGCGGCAGCTGGGTCATCAAGCGCAGTACCGAGGACGGCGGCTTCATGCAGGCCAAGGTGTTCTTCCGCGACGACCCGGGCTGCTTCGTGCGCCTTTTCCCCGCGGGATCCAGAACCCAGATGGAGGTCTTCCTGTTCGACGTCCCGGTGGTCCGCCGCGCGCAAATCCCGGTGACCTTCACCTCGCTGCTGACCGCCCCCTTCGCCCGGGTGGTGGAGCTGACCCGCGCCGTGGTGCGCTGGGACCTGCTGCTGCGGCGCGGGGAGGCGCAGGCCGACCGCCACCAGGAGGAGGTCATCCGCGGGATCCGCTCGGCCCTGGGCGGCCTGCGGGAGGCCGATGACGGAGCCCTGGACGAGGAGGGGCGCTACGTGC
>MIBK01000019.1:19681-21284 GCA_001829505.1 Spirochaetes bacterium RBG_16_67_19
GGGACCCCCCGGGGGCCTGAACTGCTCGGGATTCGTCAAATGGGTGGTGGACGGCTTCTACGCGTCGCTGTCCGGGGGACGTTCCCTGGGCGTGGAGGAGCTCAAGCAGAGGCACTTGGAATTGCGCGGCAACCGCTGGAGCCAGGGCTACGAGCAGGCCCGCGATCCCTACTTCGGGCTGGACTGGGCGCGCAACCTGGCTTCGGCCCTGGCCCGGGTGAACGGCGAGGTCTCCGGCGGGCCGGAGTCAAGCGACGTGCGGCACCTGGATTTCCTGGAGTACCGCGAGGACGTGGGCTACCCGGTGGAGGAGCTGAAACTGGCCCTGTTCCTGGCTGCGGTCCGGGAGCCGGGCGGCTTCTACCTGGGCTCGCTGAACCGCGAGATAGCCGGGCTGCCGGGACAGCCCGTGCTCCGGCAGCACTACCACCTGGCGGTGTTCTTCCCTTACTTCACCGCGGGAGGGGAGTTCCGGGCGGCCGTCTTCGACCTGACCCGGGAGAGCTCGCTGGAAGACCTGGCCCGCCGCTTCGCCGGGCACTTCGTGCACCTCCAGCGCCTCTCCTCCGGCGGGCGGTGGGCGTCACCAAGGCTCCAGCCGTAGATAACGCGTTGACAACCCCGTAGGCGAGGGTTAAGATATAACCTAACTGGGATTTCCGCGGTTCCTGCTTGAGAAATCGCGTGGGGGAGGGGAACGATGATTTTCTCACTGGGAAACCTCTTAACTATTTTCATTGTATTCACCATTCTCATCATCTTCCGGGCCCTGGACCGCAACAACCGGTCCCTGGAAAAGGTAAAACGCTTCTCCGACAAGGTGCGCGACAGCCTGGCCGCCGTGGTCGAGGAAAAGACCGCGGAGCTGAAGAACCTCTCGATCGAGCTGGGCGTCAACCTCAAGACCGGCAAGGAGGTTCTCAAGCGCGTCCGCGAGGTGGAGGAAAACCTGCAAGCGAAAGCCGGGGGGGCGGAGGAGATCCGCGCCCGCCTGGACGGCTACGACAAGAGCCTGGCGGAGCTGGCGGACATGACCGGCCGGGTGGACGAGAACCTGAAGCGCATCCAGGCCGAGTCCCTTTTCGTGGACAAGGTGGGCAAGCGCCTCGGCGAGGCATCCGCCCGCCTGGTCCGCCTGGAGGAGGAGGCCGAGGGGGTGCAGGGCCGCCTCGCGGAGACCAACCGCCAGGGCCTGGAAGCCCTGCGCGCCGAGTTCTGCGCCGCGGTCACCGCCCAGGTGAACGAGTTGGGCGCCTCCGTCCAGCTTTCCGAGAAGCGGGTGATGGACTTCGGGTCCTACCTCACGCGCCTGGAGGGCCGGGCCGAGGCCCTGGAGCAGGAGCGCCTGGCCTCCCTGGCCAAGGGGATGGAGGCGGTGGAGCGGGAAGCCCGGGGGCGGCAGGATGCCCAGTTGGACCATTTCCAGGCGGCGCTGGGCAAGCTGCTGGTCGAGGCGGAGGCCCGCGGCGCGCAATTCAAGTCCGCCCTGACCGCGGCGGCCACCGAAGCCCAGGCCCGGGGCAAGCAGCTCAAGGCGGAACTGGGCGGAGCGGCCGGGGAGGCCGCCCAGCGCCTGGCCCGCGAGCTGGCCGTGGCCGCGGCC
>MIBK01000019.1:21372-26558 GCA_001829505.1 Spirochaetes bacterium RBG_16_67_19
TCAAGGAAGCCCTGGCCCGCGAGCTGGCCCAGACCGCGGCCGAGGCGGAGGCCCGCACCGGCAAGATGAAGGAAGCCCTGGCCCAGGCCGGCGCGGTCATGGATGCCCGCACGGGCAAGATGAAGGAAATCCTGGCCCAGGCCGCGGCCGACGCGGAGACCCGGGCGGGCAAGATGAAGGAGGCCCTGGTCCAGACCGGCGCCGAACAGGAAGCCCGGGCGGGCAGGCACAAGGAGGCGCTGGCCCAGGCCGCGGCCGACGCGGAGGCCCGGGCGGGCAAGATGAGGGAAACGCTGGCCCAGGCCGGCGCGGAGATCGAGAGCCGCGCGGGCGAGTTGCGTCAGACGCTGGCGCGCGAGGCCGCCGCGCTGCAGACCCGGGGCAAGAAGTTCGAGGCCGAGGTGCAGGAGGTCCTGGCCCGGGAGAGCGCCGCCGCGGAGGCGCGCGGCAGGAAGCTGGCCGGCGACTTCGCCGCCGCGGCGGCCCAGGCGGCCCAGGCCCTGCAGCGCGAGTTGAGCCAGATGCTGGCCGACGCCGAGGGGCGGGGCGCCCAGTTCAAGGAAACCCTGGCCAGCATCGCCTCCGAGGCGCAGGGGCGGGGCGAAAGGCTGCAGCAGGAGCTGGAAGGCGCCGCGGCGGAAGCCGGCCAACGCCTGCAGCGCGTCCTGGCCCAGGCGGCCGCGGAGACCGCGGGGCGCACCTCCGAGATCAAGAAGGCGATGGCCGAGGCCGCCGCCGAGGCCGGAGAACGGCTGGCCGGCCACAAACAGTGGGTCCAGGAGCTGGAGCGGCTGAAGAACGACGCGGCCCACAAGGTGGAGGCGGCCGCGGCGGAGGTGCAGGCGGCGGTGCTCAAGCGCGTGGAGAGCAGCATGGAGAGCTACGAGCGCGAGATGGAGTACCGCTTCCAGAAGCTGGAAGGGGCCGGGCCGGACATCGAGGCCCTGGAGGCCAACCTGCGCGGGGCCATGGAGGCCGCCGCCCAGAGGGTGCGCCAGGAGCTGTCCACCCACTCCCAGAAGCTGGCCGAGGAGCGCCGCGCGGAGGCCGGGCGGGCCCAGGCCGAGTTCGCCTCCCTGCAGGCGGGGGTGGAGGAGCTGGGAGCGAGCCTGGCCGAGCTGAAGTCCAAGGCCTACGAGAACGTCGCCGGCCAGCTGCAGGTCTTCGAGGACGACTTCTTCAAGGACCTGCGCCAGCGCAGCGTGGGCATGGAGGAGCGGATCGGCTCCTTCCAGGCGGAGCTGGAGAGCCGCCTGGCGCAGATCGCCGCGGCGGGGGCCTCCGAGCGCCAGGCCCTGGAAAAGCGGCACAGCGCGGAGCTGGGCGAGGAGCTGGCCCGCCTGCGGCAGACGGCCGCCGGCGAGCTGGAGCGCCTGGAGCGCGGCGCGGCGGAGCTGGAGAGCGAGGTGAACGAGCGCATCGGCTCCGCGGAAAAGCGCGTGGCCGAGCTGGGCGAGCTCCTGCCCGCGCAGCTGAAGGCCCTGGCCCGCGAAACCCGCGAGCTGTCCCGCAGGGAGCTGGAATCCGTGGGCCAGGCGCTGGAGAGCGGCCTGAAGGATACGCGCCGCGAGGCCGAGGCCGCCCTGAGCGCCCTGAAGGCGGAATTCGTGGCCCAGCGCGACGAGCTGGTTTCGGCCACCGCGGAGGAGCGCTCCGCGCTGCAGGAGGAGTTCCGCGGCATCACCGAGCGCCTCGCCCAGTTGGAGGCGGATCTGGGCACCCGCGGCGAAAAGGCGCTGGAGAAGTTCCGCTCGGATTGGGAGTCCTTCCAGGCGGAGTTCAGCAAGCGCACCAAGGAATCCCAGGCGGAGATGGAAGGGCGCCTGCGCGACGTGAAGATCCGCCAGGCCGAGCTGCGGGAAAAGACCGAGGGGCTGCAGGCCAGCCTGTTCGGCAAGATCGAGGAGGCTCACAAGGGGCTGGCCGCCAGCCTGGCGGACATGGACAAGCGGGTGAAGGGCTTCAGCGCCCAGACCAAGCTGTTCGAGCGCGCCGACGAGCTGAAGGTGCTGCTGGAGAGCAAGGTCGAGGAGATGCGGCGCGACGTGGAGCGCCTTTCGGGGCAGCGCAAGGAGGCCGAGGAGCTGGAGGCCCGCTTGAGCGGGGCCCGGCGGGCGATGGAGGACCTGGGCACCAAGTTGAACCGGCTGCTCTCCGAACGCGGCCGGGTGGATGGCATGGACTCGGACTTCCGCAAGCTGCTGTCCCTGTCCAAGGACCTGGACCAGCGCCTGGGCACGGTGACCTCCAGCCAGGACGCGCTGCAGGAGATCCAGGCCAAGATCCGCGAGCTGGAGGTGCTGGAGAAGGCCACCGAGGGCCGCTTCGAGAGGCTGGAGAAGAAGAAGGCCATCCTGGACAATACCATCACCGGGGTGGACAAGAATTTCCAGCAGCTCTCCGAGCTGGAGAAGAGCCTGGAGAGCTACCGCGGCGAGGCCGGCAGCCTGTCCGCCGCCCTGACGGAGCTGCGGGCCCAGACCGAGCTCTTGTCCTCCAACAAGGAGCGCGCCGAGCAGGTGGTGAACAAGGTCGGCGAGCTGGACGGCGTGCTGGGCGACCTGGAAGGCCGGATGGAGAAGCTGGAGAAGGCCCGGGAGTGGCTGGCCAAGACCGAGACGCGCTTCGAGCACATCGGCAAGCAGGCCCAGGACCAGGTCAAGCTGCTGGAGAGCATCCTGAAGGCGGAGAAGAAGCAGGCCAAGGAGGACGGGGCGGCGCCGGCCCTGGACAAGCGGGACACCGTCACCAAGCTGGCCCACCTGGGCTGGTCGGCGCAGGAGATCGCCCGCACCACCCGTCTTTCCCGCGGAGAGGTGGAGCTGATCCTGGAGCTGGCCCCCAAGAAGTAGCGGCGGGCGGGAGGCGCAATGGGCATCACTATCGACTTCGGCTGCATGATCCCGGCCTTCAGCCTGCAGGCCGTGAACAGCTACGCGGGCAAGCTCCGCGCCCTGCACGCCCGGTTGGGCGAGCGGCGGGCCGCGGGCGGGCTGCCCTTCTGCGACCTGCCGGCGCAGGACACCGGCGGGTTGAAGGACTGCGCCCGTCGCCTCGCGGGGCGCTTCGCCAACCTGGTCGTCCTGGGCATCGGCGGCTCGGCCCTGGGGCTGATCGCCCTGAACTCCGCCCTGCGCACCCCCCATCGCTGGGCCGAAAAGCCGCCGCGCCTGTACGTCCTGGACAACATCGACCCGGAGCGCGTGCGCACCCTCCTGGATGCCCTGGACCCGCGCCAGACGCTGGTGAACGTGATCACCAAGAGCGGGGACACGGCCGAGACCATGGCCAGCTTCCTGATCTTCCGGGAATGGCTGGCCGCCGGCGCCGGAGAGGCGGGCTACCGCGAGCGCATGCTGGTGACCACCGACCGGGCCAAGGGAGCGCTGCGCCGGATAGCGGAGGAGGACCGCCTGGCCACCTTCGCGGTGCCCGACGGGGTGGGCGGGCGCTTCTCCGTGCTGACCCCGGTGGGCCTGCTGCCCGCCGCCCTGCTGGGCATCGACGTGGACGGCCTGCTCGCCGGGGCGGCGGCCATGGCCGCCAGGACCTCCAGCCCGGAGCTGCTGGCCAACCCCGCCTACCTGGGCGCGGTCCTGCACCACCTGGGCTGGCTGGGAGGCCGGCGCATCTCGGTGATGCTGGCCTATGCGGACCGCCTCTATGACCTGGCGGATTGGTACCGGCAGCTCTGGGCCGAGAGCCTGGGCAAGCGCCTGGACCTGGACGGCGCCGAGGTGCGGGTCGGCCCCACTCCGGTGCGCTCCCTGGGAGTGACCGACCAGCACTCCCAGCTCCAGCTCTACAAGGAGGGGCCGGACGACAAGATCTACACCGTGCTGCGCGTGGGGGCCTTCCCCGCCGACCTGCCGATCCCGCGGGCCTTTCCGGAACTGGAGGCCGTGGCCTATCTGGGCGGGCACACCCTGCAAGAGCTGTTCCAAGCCGAGGCCCGGGCCACGGAAGCGGCCCTGGTCAAGGAGGGCCGCCCGCTGACCTCGGTAAGCTTTCCGGTCGTGGACGCGGGCGCCGTCGGGGAGTTCTTCTTCTGGCTGGAGCTGCAAACGGTGGCCGCCGGGGAGCTTCTGGGCATCAACCCGCTGGATCAGCCGGGGGTGGAGGAGGGCAAGCAGCTCGCCTACGGCCTGCTGGGCCGGCCCGGCTACCAGGCCCGGCGCGCGGAGCTGGAAGCCATCCGGACCGGGGACGGCAGGTTGTCCTTCGGCTGATATCCTGAGAAGTTGACGGAACGCCACCGGCCTTATTATCTTATGCCGGAACAGACCGGATAGGGACTGTAAATCTTTGCAATCCAGAGAGCGGGGAAATAGGCATGTCCGCTGAGGAGAACAGGAAAACCAAACCCGCCGAGCAGGGGCTGGAAGGCGAGGCCCAGGCTCAGGCCGCGGGCGTACCCCCGACGGAAGCCCCCCAGGAGCGGCTGGAGCGCCTGGCCGCGGACAACGCGGGGCTGCAGGACCAGCTGCTGCGCAAGACCGCGGAGTTCGAGAACTTCCGCAAGAGGATGTTCCGGGAGCGGGAGGAGGGCGTGCGCTACGCCAACGCCATGCTGCTCGGGGACATCATCCCGGTCATCGACGATTTCGAGAGGGCCCTGCAATCCGCCACGGATTCCCGGGACTTCGCCTCCTTCCACTCCGGGGTGGAGATGATCGAGCGCCAGCTGGTCAGCGTGCTGGAGCGCAACTGGGGGCTGAAGCGCTTCTCCCCCAAGAGCGGACCGGACGGGGAGAAGTTCGACCCGGAGAAGCACGAGGCCATCGCGGTGGAGGACACCGCCGCCGCCGGGGAACCGCTGGTGCTGGAAAACTACCAGAAGGGCTACTACCTGCACGACAGGATCCTGCGTCCTGCCAAGGTGAAGGTGTCCAGATCCGCGCAGGATGCTACCAATGGGAAAAAGGAGTAAGCAATGGGCAAGATAATCGGGATCGACCTGGGCACGACCAACTCCTGCGTGGCGGTCATGGAGGGTGGGGAGCCGGTGGTCATCCAGAACGCGGAAGGGCAGCGCACCACCCCCTCCATCGTGGCCTACAGCGCCAAGGGGGAGCGGCTGGTCGGACAGCCGGCCAAGAACCAGATGATCACCAACCCGGAGAACACCGTCTACTCGATCAAGCGCTTCATGGGCCGGCGCCACGCCGAGGTGCCCGAGGAGATCA
>MIBK01000020.1:0-4080 GCA_001829505.1 Spirochaetes bacterium RBG_16_67_19
GTGGAGCGCGTCGTGGCCAGGAAGAAGCCCGGCTCCATCCTGCCCGTCCTGGCGGGCAAGCCGGGGGGCCTGCGGGAGGATTTTCTGTTCCAGAAGGTGGACCTGCTGGTGGACGCCCTGCTTTCCCGGGGCTACGCCGTGGTGACCGTGTCCGGCCTGATGGAGCACGCCAGGTAGAGGGCTATTGCGCGGCGGGGCCCGCAGGAGTAGGATGAAGGACCCGGAAGCGCGCAGAAAGGGAGCAGGCAACAGTTGAGCAGGACCGATCCGCTTCGCAGCTACAAGGAGACCCAGATCAAGACCGCGACCCCCGGGAAGCTGGTGGTCATGCTGTACGACGGGGCGGTCAAGCACCTGTCCCTGGCGCTGGAGAGCCTGGACTCCCGCCACCACAGCTACGACCGGGTGAGCGAACAGCTGGTCCGCACCCAGGACATCATCACCGAGCTGATGGTGTCGCTGGACTTCGAGCATGGGGGGGAGATCGCCCGGGGCCTGTTCAACCTCTACATGTGGATGAACCGCCAGCTGCTGGACGGCAACATCCGCAAGGACACCGCGCCCCTGGAGTCGGTCCGCGGCGTGCTGCTGGAGCTGCGCTCCGCCTGGGCGGAGCTGGCCGAGAAGGCCGGAACGCAGGCCCCGGCCCGCGCTGCCGGCGGGGTGAACATCGCCGGATGAGCCCCGGCGAGCGCCTCCGGCGCTACCTGGAGCGCCAGCTGGAGCTGCTGGCCAGCTACGCCGAGCTGCAGGAAAAAATAGAAGAGTCCGTCCGCGCGGGCCAGGCCGAGCAGTTGGCGGTACAGGCGGAGCTGGCCCGCCGCCTGGCCGGGGAGTGCCAGGAGCTGGAGCGCGCCGCGCGGCAGCTGGCCCCGGCGGGCTCGCGGCTGCCGGGCGAGCTGGAAGCGCGCCTGGCAGCCGGGCGCGAGGCGGCCCTGCAGGCCGCCCGCCGCTCCCAGGCCGCGCTTTCCGGCTCCCTGCAGGAGCTGGCCGCCCGCATCCGGGAGCTGGCCGGCCGGCCCCGCACCCCCTCCTCCCCCTTCACCCGCATCGGCCGGCCGGTGATGATCGACATCCAGTCATGAAGGAAGCCCTGTACCTGCTGGACGGCTACAGCCTGATCTACCGCTCGTACTTCGCCTTCATCAACCGGCCGCTGACCAATCCGCAGGGCAGGAACTCCTCGGCCGTGTTCGGCTTCTTCCGCTCCCTGTTCCAGCTGCTGGCCGCCCGCCGGCCCGCCTACCTGGCCGTGGTCCTGGACTCCACCACGCCCACTTTCCGGCACGAGAAGTACCCGGAGTACAAGGCCAACCGGGAGCACGCCCCCGAGGACCTGCACGCCCAGGTGCCGGTGATCGAGGAGATCCTGGAGGCCCTGGGAGTGCCCTGCCTGCGCCGCGACGGCTACGAGGCCGACGACCTGCTGGCCACCCTGGCCGCCGCCTGCAAGAGGGAAAAGCGGCCGTGCTTCATCCTGTCGGGGGACAAGGACATCCTGCAGCTGGTGGGCCAGGGGGTGAGCGTGCTGCAGCCCCCCAAGGCGGGGGAGGGATTCACCGAGCTGGACCGGGACGGGGTGTACCGGGCCCGGGGCTTCTGGCCCGAACAGGTCGTGGACTATCTGGCTCTCACCGGGGATTCCTCGGACAACGTGCCCGGCGTGTCCGGGGTGGGGGAGAAGACCGCCCTGAAGCTGCTGGGGCAGTTCAAGGACCTGGGGGACATCTACGCCCGCCTGGCCGAGGTCGCTCCGGAGGGGGTGCGCCGCAAGCTGGAGGCCGGGAGGCAGAGCGCCGCGTTGAGCCGGGAGCTGGTCGCCCTGGTGGACGACCTGGACTTGAAATTGGGCCTGGAGGACCTGCGCCTCGAGGACCTGGATCGGGAGGCGGCCATTCCCCTTTTCGCCCGCGAAGGCATGACCTCCCTGGTGAAGGAGCTGAGCGGCGTCTCGCCGAAGCCCGGAACCGCGAGGGCCTCGCAAGCCTCGCAGGCAGCGTCCGCCAAGGTCTCACCGGCCCCGCCGGCAGCAGCCGAGGAGGCCGCGCCTGAGAAGGCGGCGACCGAACCCCGGACCCTGAAGCGCGGCATCTACCAGACCGTGCTGGAGGAGAAGGACCTGGCCGGCTGGGTGACGGCCGCCCGCCGGGCCGGGGTGTTCGCCTTCGACACGGAGACCACCGGCCTGGATCCGCTCACTTCGCAGCCCGTGGGCTTCTCGCTGGCCCTGGCCCCGGGCAGGGCCTGCTACGTCCCGGTAGCCGCCTGCGACGTGAAGCCGCTGCCCCTGGCGGTGGTGCTGCGTCACCTGGCCGGGCTGCTGGAGGATCCCGGGCTGACCCTGGTGGGACAGAACATCAAGTTCGACTACAAGGTCATGCTCCAGGCAGGGTTGAAGATACGCTGCCGCCTGTTCGACACCATGGTGGCCTCCTGGCTGATCGACAGCGAGCAGGGCTCCTACGGCATGGACGGCATGGCCCTGCGTTTCCTCAACTACCGGACCATCCACTACGAGGAGGTGGTGGGCAAGGAGTTCGAGCGCACCCTGGCCGACGTGCCCGTGGCCGAGGCCACGGACTACTCGGGGGAGGACGCCGACATCACTTTCCAGCTCTACGAGCTCTTCTCCCCCAAGATTAGCGCTCTTGGGCTGGAGGGCGTCTTCGGCGACCTGGAAATGCCCCTGGTGCCGGTGCTGGCGGAAATGGAGCTGGCCGGCATTCGCCTGGACACCGGGGAACTAGCCCGCTACGGCCTGGAGCTGGACAAGGAGCTGGATCGCTTGGAACGGGACATCTTCGCCGCGGTGGGCCACCCCTTCAACGTGCGCTCCACCCGCGAGCTGCAGGGCGTGCTGTTCGAGGAGCTGGGCCTGGCCCCGCAGCGCAAGACCAAGACGGGGCAGTCCACGGACAGCTTCGTGCTGGAGGAGCTGGCCGGCCAGGGGCGGAAGGTGCCGGAGCTGGTCCTGGCCCATCGCCAGCTCGCCAAGCTCAAGAGCACCTATGT
This sequence comes from Spirochaetes bacterium RBG_16_67_19, assembly GCA_001829505.1. GTDB lineage: Bacteria > Spirochaetota > Spirochaetia > SZUA-6 > DRHE01 > MIBK01. The sequence continues at coordinate 3,013 of MIBK01000020.1, forward strand.
GGACGCGCTGCCGGCCATGGTGAACCCGGTTTCCGGGCGCGTGCACACCAACTTTCTGCAGACCGGCGCGGCCACCGGGCGCCTGGCCAGCAAGGACCCCAATCTGCAGAACATCCCGGTGCGGGAGGAGGAGGGACGGCGCATCCGCACCGCCTTCGTGCCCGAGCCGGGCTGGCTGTTCCTGAGCGCGGACTACGCCCAAATCGAGCTGGTCATCCTGGCCCACCTGTCCGGGGACCCCAGGCTGCGCGAGGCCTTCGCCGCCGGCCGGGACGTGCACCGCCAGACCGCGGCACTTCTGTTCGGGGTGGGCGAGAAGGAAGTCAGCGCCGAGCAGCGCCGCATCGGCAAGACCATCAACTTTGGGGTGATCTACGGCATGTCCGCCTTCCGCCTGGCCCGGGACATGCGCATCCCGCGCAAGGACGCCGGCACCTTCATCAGCACCTACTTCCAGCGCTACGCCGGGGTGGACCGCTTCCTCAAATCCACCGTCCGCCAAGCCGAGGTGAACGGCTTCGTGCGCACCCTGATCGGCCGCCGCCGCCCGGTGCCCGCCATCGGCAGCCGCAACCGCACGGAGCGGATGGCCGCGGAGCGGGTGGCGGTGAACTCCCCCATCCAGGGCAGCGCCGCGGACATCGTGAAGAAGGCCATGCTGGAGGTGGCCTTGCTGCTGAAGGAAAGCGGCCTGAAAACCCGGCTGCTCCTGCAGGTGCACGACGAGCTGATCTTCGAGGCCCCCCGGGCCGAGGCGGCCAGGGCCTCCACGCTCATCCGCCAGGCCATGGAGGGGGCGGTGGCCCTGGAAGTCCCGCTGCGGGTCAGCGTGGAAACAGGCCAATCCTGGGGAGAGCTGCACTAGCGTGGTCCTGGGGCTGGCCGGAGGATATTGCGCGGGAAAGGACGCCGTGGCCGGCATCCTGGCCGAGGGCGGTTTCCAGATCATCGACGTGGACGCCGTCGGGCATGAAGTGCTGCGGGAGCCCGAAGCCCGGGAGCTGGTGGCCGTCCGTTTTGGGCCCGGGGTGATGGCCCCGGATGGACAGGTGGATCGCCGCCAACTGG
>MIBK01000020.1:4199-5375 GCA_001829505.1 Spirochaetes bacterium RBG_16_67_19
TGAACGCCGCGATCCTGTTCCGCATGGGCCTGGACCGCCTGTGCGGCGCCGTGCTGTGCGTGCGCGCCCCCTGGTGGAAGCGCCTGGCCCGGGCCCGGCGCCGCGACGGTCTGGGCCTGGTCCAGGGCCTCCGCCGGATCGCCTCCCAGCGGGGAATCTGTCCTAAATTGCCCGGCCCGGGCGTCGATATTTACTATGTGGACAATGCGGACGACGGGAACGCTCTGCGCGAGCGGGTCCTGCGCCTCGTGCGGGAGAAAGGGCTGGGCAACTAGGCATGGAAGGCAAGAAGGTGCTCTGGGTCGTGTTCTCAATCGCCCTGGCCCTGGTGGTGATCCTGGCCGCCGGGCTGTTCCTGCTGCGCCCGCGCCAGCCCGGCTCCGCGGCGCAAGTCCGCCCGGGCGCCGCCCCCTCGCTGCAGGGATATGACCCCTACGAATACGTGCGCGGCACCTCCGCCCCTCCCGGGCTCACCCCGCCTCCGGCCGAATCCGAGCCGGTGGTGATCGTGATCGGAGAGCCGCCCGGCAGCCAGCCGCCGGCCCAGCCAGCGGAGTCTGCCATCGCCCCGCTGGAGTCGCCGCGAGAGCGGGCTTCCGCCATACCGGCCCTCGTGGCCCAGAGCGCGGCCAAATCCGAGCGGCCTTCCGCTCCGCCAGAGCAGGTGCCGCCAGAGCGGGCTACCGCCACCGCCAGCGCCGCCGCCACCGTGAAGCCGGCGGCGCAGGCCGCTGCCAAACCGGCCGCCAGGGCGGCCGCCAAACCGAAGTCCGTGAGTGTGACCGAATACTGGATCCAGGCCGGCTCCTTCTCCAGCGCCTCGCGGGCTGAGGAGGTCAGCCGCCGGCTGGAGGAGCGGGGCCTGGCGACCCGCACCATCACCCGCGACCTGAACGGCAAGACGCATTTCCGGGTGAGGGTAGGGCCTTACGCCAGCCGGGCCGAGGCGGAAAAGTTCCTGGGCTGGATCCAGGAGCTGAAAGGCTTCGAAACCAGCTACATCTCCATGGTCGCCAGCCGGCGCTCCATGCCCTAGCGCCGCTTCAGCGCCGCCTAGCGCCGCCTATCGCCGCTTTCCAGAGCGATCCGGATCCCCGACGGATCGCGCACCCGCCAGGAGCCCCCGTCCTGTTCCAGAGGCACCCCCGCCCCGCGGATCCTTTCCTGTACCGCCGC
>MIBK01000021.1:0-2963 GCA_001829505.1 Spirochaetes bacterium RBG_16_67_19
GGCTCATCTCTCTGTTCATCGTCGTCGAGGTGGGGGTGCGCCTGGCCACCGGTTTCACTCTCACCGTGAGCGGCGCGGCGCTCATCATCATCGTCCTGACGCTAGTGGTGGACTGGCTAGCGGCCCGCTATCTGGCGGCGGTGGCCCGCCGTCGCCACAGCTTCGCTCTAGAGGCCGACGCCTATCACTTCACCACCGACTTCTGGGGCAAGGTGGCGGTCATCGTGGGCCTCACGGCAGCCCTCATCGGCCAGAAGTGGGTGGATCCGGCGGCTGCCCTGGTGGTGGCCGGCCTCATGCTCTACACCGCCTCGCGGCTGGGGCACCGCAGCACCCAGGTCCTGCTGGACGCGGCGCCCAGGGGCTCGCTACAGAGCAGGGTGCGGGCGATCCTGGCGGCCGAGGCAGGCAACTCCGGCTTCCACTCGCTGCGGATGCGCCAGGCGGGGAAGTGGGTGCTGCTGGACGTGGCTTTGCACCTGCCGCCGGAGATGTCAATCGTTGAGGGACACGAACGGGCGCACCGGCTCTGCCGCCGCCTGCAGGAGGAGATCGCAGAGGTGCGGGAGGCGGTCGTCCACATCGAGCCTGAGGACTCCCACCACGAGTAGGGGGGAGCACTACCGCCCCCGGCTGAGCCGCCGGATCAGCCAGGCGGGCAGGCCGGCTGCCGCCATCTTCTGCTGCGTGGCGGCGATATCGTACTCGAGGCGGTGCACGGTGACCGTGCGGGCCTCGTCGTCGTAGATGGCGTAGGAGGTACGCGGGTCGCCATCGCGGGGCTGGCCGACGCTGCCCGGGTTGATGACCAGCCGTCGGTCGCGCAGCTCCAGCGCCGTGCCGTCCTCCAGGTAGTTCATCAGGCAACCGTCCGGCGAGCCCTGATCCTCCTTCACCAGCAGAGGCACGTGGGTGTGGCCCACCAGGCTGTACGGCGTCTCCTGCAGCTCGAGGTGGGCAAGGGCCACCTCCGGCGTGTAAAGGTACTCCCAGATGGGCCAGCGCAGCGAGCCGTGCACCAGAGTGAATTCACCCTGACGGACGACGTGGGGTAGGTTCTCCAGGTATGTCCGTTCGTCCGGAACTATCTGGAGGGCCGTCCAGGCGGCGGCAGCGGCGGCATCGGGGTTGAAGTCCTCGGTGGACAGAAGACCGATGGCTGCCAGGTCGTGGTTACCGGGTACGGTGAGGGCATTGTAGCGGCGCAGCAGGGCCAGGCAGGCATTGGGCTCAGGCCCGTAGCCAACGGTATCGCCCAGGCACCAGACCTGCTCCAGGGCCTTCTGCTCTTCGGCGTGGCGGAGAACGGTTTCCAGAGCGTCGAGGTTGGAGTGGACGTCGGCCACGATGGCGATACGCATGTTGCTCCCAGGATATCACCGGAGACAGATAGCAGCCATGCCTGCGGCGGGCTGGGGCGATTCTCACCCCCGCCTAATGGTCATTGAGAAAACAAACCGACATATGCATGTCCGACCCTCGGAATGTAGGGGAGGCCTTTAGGCCTCCAGCGGGCGACCTAAAGGTCGCCCCTACATCCCACGTCCCATTCGAGGCCTTCTACCGGCCAATGTCGAACTATTTTGTTCACGACCATAAGGCGGGGGCATCGCACAACCTCTCCATGCCCCAGCCTTCAGGCTGGGGTCGGTGTTGAGCTCGCGGCGGGCTTTAGCCCGCTCCGGCGATACCGTATAATCGGCGCCGTGAAGATCTCCGAGCTAGGGGAGTTCGGCCTGATCGATCGGCTGGCCCAGGCCTTCGCCGAGGCCGGCCGGCCTGACTCCCTGCTCATCGGCATCGGTGACGACACCGCCGCCTGGAAGGCGAGCGGCGTTCAGCTCATCACCACCGACACCCTCATCGAAGGCACGCATTTCTCGCTGCGCTATTGGGGCTGGCGGGACTTGGGCTGGAACGCCCTGGCGGTGAACGTGAGCGACATCGGCGCCATGGGCGGCACGCCGGAGCAGGCACTGCTGACCCTGGCCCTGCCGCCGGACGCGTCAGTGGCCGACCTGGATGAGCTGGCGGCCGGTCTGGTGGAGGCCGGCCGCGAATACGGGACAGCCATCGTGGGCGGCGACATCGTCGCCAGCGATACTTTGATGGTCACGGTGGCTCTCATCGGCCGGGCGACGGTGGACACCGAAGGCGAGCCGCTATTGATGACCCGCGACGGAGCCCGCGCCGGCGACGTTATCGCCGTGACGGGCTACCTGGGCGATTCGGCGGCCGGCCTGCGCCTCCTTCTGGACGAGAAACAGGCCGACCCCGAGGCCGCTGAGCACCTGAGAAAAGCGCACTTGCGCCATCGCCCGCCTTTGGCTGTGGGACGGATGGCGGCCCGCCTGAGCGTGCGCGCGGCCATCGACGTGAGCGACGGCCTCCTCCAGGACCTGGGGCATGTGTGCCGCGCCAGCGGGCTGGGGGCCGTAGTGCGGGCGGCCGCGGTGCCCATGAGCCCGGCCCTGGTCCGCAGCTTCCCCGGTCAGGCGTTGTCCCTGGCCTGCTCGGGCGGCGAGGACTACCAGCTCCTCCTAGTGGCGCCCGGCCACACCATCCAGCAGGTCCAGCGCGTCAGCAAGGGGCCCGTCAGCATCATCGGCGAGATGGTGGCCGACCCCGAGCACCGCGCCCGCCTGCTGGACGCCACCGGCAAGGAGCTATCGCTGCCCGCGGCCGGCTGGGACCACCTCCGAGAGGCCCCGTGGCGAAAGTGAGCGCGTCGCTGACCATCGCGAGTGGCAGCCCAGCCGAGACGCGCCGCCTGGGGTCGCGTCTGGCCCGGCTGCTGCGGCCGGGCGACATCGTCCTGCTCTCCGGTGAGCTGGGGGCGGGCAAGACCTGCCTCGTCCAGGGCATCGCCCGCGGCCTGGGGGTGACCGCGCCCGTGACCAGCAAGTCCTTCGTCCTCCTGGGCGAGTACGAGGGCCGCCTCCGGCTCTACCACGCCGACCTCT
>MIBK01000021.1:3026-3315 GCA_001829505.1 Spirochaetes bacterium RBG_16_67_19
CGCTGGTTGTCGAGTGGGCGGAGCGAGCGTGGGAGGTGTTCCCACCTGAGCACCTGCTGATACGCCTGGCGATCGCCGGCGCCAGCCAGCGAGAGTTCACCTTCGAAGCGCGCGGGGCCCGTTATCAACAGCTGGTAGACGCCCTAACCAAGAGCAGGCGGCGAGTATGAGCCTGGAGCTGACCATCGACACCGCCTCCGACATGGCCAGCGTGGCGCTGTCGCGGGAGGGAGCGCTGGAGGTGGAGCTCACCTGGCGCTGCCCGCGCAACCACTCGCGCGAGCTGCTG
>MIBK01000021.1:3335-3811 GCA_001829505.1 Spirochaetes bacterium RBG_16_67_19
GCAGCGCTCGGACGTGGACAAGGGTGAGCTCACGGCCGTGTTCGTCTGCATCGGGCCGGGCAGCTACACCGGCCTGCGGGTGGGCATCGCCAGCGCCAAGGGGCTGGCCTTCGCCCTGGGGCTGCCCATGGTGGGCGTGGGCCGGCTGGAGGCCGACGCCTACCAGCACGCCGACTTCGCCGGGCCGGTCTGCGCCGTGCACCGCGCCGGACGGGGCGAGCTGGCCTGGGCCGTCTATCGCAACGCGCCCGCCGGCTGGCGGGAGGTGACGGCTCCCCGCCTGACCACACCGGACGGACTGCTGGCCAGCGTTCGCGGCCCTACCCTGTTCTGCGGCGAGATCGACGACGAGCTGGCGGCCCGCCTGAGCGAGAGGCTGGGCGCCAGGGCGCGCTTCGTCGGCCCCGCGTCGTCGCTGCGACGGGCGGGCACGATCGCTGAGCTGGCCTGGCGCCGCCTCGCCGCAGGCCAGGCGG
>MIBK01000021.1:4033-4214 GCA_001829505.1 Spirochaetes bacterium RBG_16_67_19
ACTACGCCGAGCACGAGGGCAAGCCCTTCCTGGAGGGGCTCGTCCGCTACATCACCGCCTGCCCCCTCATCGCCGCCGTGTTCGAGGGCACGCGGGCCGTGGAGATGGTGCGCCAGGCGGTGGGCGCCACCGACCCAGCCAAGGCGTCGCCGGGCACCATTCGCGGCGACCTGGGGATGGA
>MIBK01000021.1:4325-5285 GCA_001829505.1 Spirochaetes bacterium RBG_16_67_19
CTGGGTGTTCGAAGAGGGTCGCTAGGAACGAGTTGACAATGGAAACCTGGACGCACCGCTTCGCCGAGACCAACGGCATTCGCATGCACTACGTGGAGCAGGGTGAGGGATTCCCGGTGGTGCTCTGTCATGGCTTCCCGGAGCTGTGGTACTCCTGGCGCCACCAGATCCCGGCCCTGGCCGCCGCCGGCCTGCGGGCCATAGCGCCCGACCTGCGCGGCTACGGCGAGACCGACAAGCCGCCGGAGCTGGAGGCGTACGACATCCACCACCTGGCAGCCGACATCGTGGGGCTGCTGGACAGCCTGGGGCTGGAAAAGGCGGTGGTGGTGGGCCACGACTGGGGCGGGCTCATCGTTTGGCCGCTGGCCCTCATGTACCCCGAGCGGGTGGAGCGCGTCGTGGGGCTGAACACGCCCTTCCTACCACGACCGCCGGCGCCTCCCACGCAGATCTTTCCCCACTTGCCCGACCATCGCTTCGACTACATCCTCTTCTTCCAGGAGCCGGGCCGGGCTGAGGCGCTGCTGGAGGCCGACCTGGAGGGGCGCCTGGGCGACATGATCCGGCGCGTCGCCGCCGACCCCGACTTCCTGTCGGACGACGACCTGCGGGTCTTCTGCGACGCTTTCCGTCGCGGCGGACTGACCGGCCCTCTGAACTACTACCGCAACATGGATCACAACTGGGAGACCACCGCCCACCTGGACGGCAGGCAGGTGCTCTGCCCGGCCCTCATGGTCTGCGCCGAGAAGGACCCGATCCTCAAGCCGGAGATGGCCGACGGTATGGAATCGCACGTCCCCAACCTGCGCAAGGTGCTCATCGCCGACTGCGGCCACTGGACGCAGCAGGAGAAGCCGGCGGAAGTCAACGCCGCGCTGCTGGAGTTCCTGGCGGACCTGGCCCATCGGTAGGGGCAGGGCTTGCCCCCAGCCGACTGGGGCGCTTCGCAGCCGT
>MIBK01000022.1 GCA_001829505.1 Spirochaetes bacterium RBG_16_67_19
GCGCAGGTACTACAATGCGAATTCCTATTGACAAGAACCCGTCTCTTTGCTAAAATGTCATAACATTATTATATTATACACTTCCAAGAGCGCGATTTGGTTTCGTGGTGCGCAGGAGCGAGGTCCATGGACGTCGAAAAACTGAACCCTCATAGCAAGCTGCCTCTCTACCAGCAGCTTTACGAGCTGCTGGAGGCCAAGATCCGCACCCAGCAGTGGAAGCCGGGGGACATGATCCCTCCGGAATCGGACTTGATCGCCACCTACCAGGTGAGCCGCATCACAGTACGCAAGGTGCTGGACATCCTTGTCAAGGAAGGGCAGATCAAGCGCGAGCGGGGACGCGGCAGCTTCGTGGCCCCGCCGAAGCTGGAGCACGGAATGACCCGCATCATCAGCTTCACCGACGACATGAAGCAGCGCGGTTACACGCCCGGAACGCGCATCCTATTCGTCGACCTAGTGCCGGCTTCGTCCAATATCGCCCGCTTCCTCAAGGTGCCCGAGGGGGAGGAACTGGCCTATATCTCCAGGCTCCGCCTGGCCGACGATGAGCCGATGTGCATCGAGGAGTCCTTTCTCGTCCATCGCTACTTCCCGGGCATCACCAAGTACGACCTGGCCAAGAACTCGTTGCGGGAGATCAAGCAGAAGAAGTATGGAATACGCTGGTCGCGGGCCGAGCAGACGATTCAGGCCATCAGCGCGCCCCCGGAAATCGCCCGTTCCCTGTCCATCCGCGCCAATACCCCTTTGCTGTACATCGAGCGGGTGACCTTCTCCCAAGACAACATCCCCATGGAATACCTGAGGGTCTACTACCGCGCCGACCGCTACGCCCTGCACAACGAACTGGTGGGCGGCGCCGGATAGAAGGAGGAAAATCGTGGATCGTCAAAAGCTGCTGCTGGGGGTCGCCCCCACGCGCAGGTTCGTTTTCTCCGCGGAAGACGCGGCGCGCTACAAGGCGCGCGTGGAGCAGAAGCTGCGCGACTGGCGAATCGAGTTCGTCGGCATCGACCCCGTCAATCCGGAGGGAATGCTCTTCGAGCGCGGGCATGCGACAGCCGCCGTGGAGCTGTTCAAGCGGGCGGGGGTGGACGCCGTGTTCTGCCCGCACGTGAATTTCGGAACCGAGGAGGTCGTGGCCCAGCTGGCGCGGGAGCTCGGCAAGCCTTTCCTGCTGTGGGGGCCCCGCGACGAAGCCCCGCTGCCGGATGGCAACCGCCTGCGCGACACCCAATGCGGGCTGTTCGCCACGGCGAACGTGCTGAAAAAGTACCGAGTTCCCTTCTCCTACATCGTGAACTCCCGGCTGGAGGACCCGGTGTTCGAGCGCGGCCTGCGGACCTTCCTGTCAGCCGTTGCCGCGGCCAGGGCCTTTCGGGGAGCGCGCATCGGCCAGGTGAGCACCCGGCCTCCCAACTTCTACACGATGATCATCAACGAGCAGGACCTGCTGCTGCGCTGGGGAATCGAGATGGTGCCCCTGGACCTGGTGCGCCTGGTCGACGGGGTCAAGAAGATCGCCGCCGCCGATCCGCGAGCCAAAAAAGAGGCCGAGGCCATCGGCGCGCGCGCCGACCGCCGCAACGTCCAGGACGACGCGCTGCTGCGGATCGCGGCCTTGAAGCTGTTCCTGCACGATTGGGCGGAGCGGGAGGAGCTCACGGCGATCGCCTTCAAGTGCCACGACGACCTGCCCGACTACCTGGGAATCTATCCCTGCTGGGTCAATGGGGAGCTGGCGACCATGAATGTCCCGGTGACCTGCGAAACGGACATCCACGGCGCCCTCACCGCGGCGATGCTGCAGGCCGCGGCGCGCTGGGGCACGCCGCCATTTTTCGCGGACCTCACCCAGCGCCATCCGACGAATGACAACGCGGAGCTGCTCTGGCATTGCGGGAACTTTCCCATGGCCCTGGCCGCCGGGGAGGGACCGCGCTTCCTTGGAACCCACTTCGTCATCCCGCCCCACCGTCCCGGAACGGGTAACTTCGCCATCAAGGGAGGGGAGGTCACCATCGCCCGCTTCGACGGCCTGGATGGGGAATACTCCCTGATGATGGGCCAGGCCCGCAGCACCCCGGGGCCCTATACCCTGGGCACCTACCTGTGGGTGGAAATGAACGACTGGCCGGCCTGGGAGCAGCGGATCATACGCGGTCCGTACGTGCACCACGTCGCCGGCATCCACGGCAGCTACGCCCCGGCCCTCTATGAAGCCACCCGCTATCTACCGGGGGTGAGGCCGGATCCGGTCGAGCCCACCGCCGGGCAGATCGAGGCCTATCTGCGGGGCGCCGGCTCATGAAAGGAAAACAGATGCCGCAATCACCCGATTACCGCGCCCTGGCCAGGCAGGTGAGGCTGGATGTGCTGGAGATGACCGCTCGGCAGGGCGGACATCCGACCAGCTGCTTCTCCACCGTGGAAATCCTGCTCGCCCTGTACTTCGGCGGGATCCTGCGCTATCGGGCGAAGGAGCCGGAGTGGCCGGAGCGCGACCGCTTCATTCTCAGCAAGGGGCACGCTGCACCCGCTCTTTACGCGATTCTGGCCCGCGCCGGCTACTTTCCCCTGTCGGAGCTGGAGCGCTTCCGCACAATGGATTCCCCGTACCATGGTCATCCCAAGCAGAATGCTTCCTTAGGGATCGAAGTGACCAGCGGCTCCCTGGGGCAGGGACTGTCCTTCGGCCTGGGCACCGTGCTGGCCGCCCGCCTGGCGAAGCGGGACTCGCGGGCCTACGTGCTGACCGGCGACGGGGAGCTGCAGGAAGGGCAGGTCTGGGAGGCGGCGATGGCCGCCGGGCACTTCAAGGCGGACCATCTCACTGCCATCGTCGATTACAACAAGTACCAGCAGACCGGCCCCATCGAGCGGGAAATGGCCCTGGAGCCGCTCGCCGACAAATGGCGCGCCTTCGGCTGGCAGGTGTTGGAGGCGGACGGCCATGACGCGGCCGAAGTCGCCCGGCGCCTGGAAGCCGCCCGCGCCACGAGCGGCCGGCCACAGGTGCTGATCGCGCACACGGTAAAGGGCAAGGGGGTCTCCTTCATGGAGAAGGACTTCGCCTTCCATGCCAAAGCACCCAGCGGGGAGCAGCTCGAGCAGGCCAGGGAGGAATTGCAGAATGCGTATAGGTGAGAAGGCGGGCCTGCCCGCCGGGACAAAACAGATGCGCGATGCGTTCGGCGAAGCTCTCGTGGAGCTGGCCCGGGCTGACGCGCGGGTGGTGGCCCTGGACGGGGACCTGTCCAGCTCCACGGGCATGGGAGCAATGCGCAAGGCCTTCCCCGAGCGCTTCTTCAACATCGGCATTGCCGAGTCCAACCTGGTCGGGGTCAGCGCGGGTTTCGCCGCCAGCGGCTACATTCCCTTCGTCGGCAGCCTGCCCTCTTTCCTGCTCAGCAATGCCTACGACCAGCTCCGCCTGCAGGTGGCCATTGCCGGGCTTAGCGTGAAGCTCCTGGGCAGCCACGCGGGAATTTCCACGGGGCGGGAAGGGCCTACCTCGATGAGCATCGAGGATCTCGCCCTGACCTCCGCGCTGCCCGGCTTCACGATTCTGGTCCCCAGCGACCAGACCTCGATGGCCGCGGCGGTTTTCGCCGCCGCCGAGCACAAGGGGCCGGTGTACATCCGCTCGAGCCGTGGCGCCTTCGCCCAGGTTTATGCCGACGGCAAGTGCCGCCTGGCTATCGGCCAGGCCAACCTGGTTCGCCCCGGAGGCGACGTCAGCCTCCTGGCCTGCGGAATGATGACCGGGGTGGCCCTGGACGCGGCCGCCCTGCTGGCAGAGAAGGGCTGCCAGGCCCGGGTGCTGGACATGCTCAGCCTGAACCCCCTGGACCGCCCGGCGATCGCGGCCGCGGCGCGCGAAACCGGAGCGATCGTCACCGCGGAAGAGCATCTGGTGCGCGGCGGCCTGGGCTCCTCCGTGGCCCTGATCGTGGCGGAAGAGCACCCGGTGCCGGTCCGCTTCGTGGGAATACGGGACACGTACATGGAATCCGCGTCGGTGGAGGAGCTGATGAGCCGTCATCGGCTCACCGCCCAGGACATCGTCCGGGCCGCGGAGGAAGCGATCGCGGCCAAAAGGAAGGGGGAATAGATGCTGCGCCAGGATCTGCTGCAGCTGGAAAGTCAGGGCCGGCGCATCCGGGTCGCGGTGAGCGGCGCGGGCTGGATCGGCGGCGGTTTCGTCACCCAGGTCGCGCGCATGAAGGGGATGGCCGTGAACCTGCTGGCGGACACGGATACAGCCCTGGCCCGCCAGGTGCTGGAATCCACGGGCCTGCCGGCGGGGAGGATCGTCGAGACGGAGAGTGTCTCGGCTGCCAGCGACGCCCTGGCCAAGGGGAAGGCTGTCGTCACCAGCTCCTACAGCCTGGCCGCGCAGCTGCGGGACGTGGACATCGTGGTGGATGTCACCCCGTCGCCGGCGATCGGGGCGGAAACGGCCTTCTCCTGCATCCAGCACGGCAAGAACGTGGTGCTGGTGAACATCGAAGCGGACGTCACCGTGGGACGCATCTTGAAGAAGCTCGCGGACCAGGCGGGGGTTCTCTATACCGTGTCCAACGGCGATGAGCCTGGCTGCCTCATGGAGCTGTGGGAGTACGTGAACACCCTCGGCTTCCAGCCCATCGCCATCGGCAAGGGGAAGAACAACGCGCTGAACGTGCAGGCCACCCCGGAGACCGTCGCCGAGTCGGCCCGCAGGGACGGCAAGGATCCCTACCAGATCGCCTCCTACGTTGATGGAACGAAAACGATGTTCGAGATGACCTGCGTGGCCAACGCCACGGGTTGTCTGCCGATAAAGCGCGGCATGGTGGGGCCGGAGGCCGATCGCCGGACCGTGAACGACATCTTCGCCCTGCGCGAGGACGGCGGGATCTGCCCCTTCCCCGGGGTCGTGGACTTCGTGCAGGGCAGCGACATGTCGGGAGGGGTCTTCCTGACGGTGCGCGTCGACAATGCCCGCCTGGCCGGGGACCTGAAATACCTGAAAGCGGGCAAAGGCAAGTACACGACCTTCTTCCGCCCTTACCACCTTTGGTTCATCGAGGCGCCTCTATCGGTGGCGCGTGCGCACCTCTACCGGGAGCCCTGGCTCGTGCCCCTGGATCATCCGGTGGTGGAGGTTCTCACCATCGCCAAGAAGGACCTGGCTCCCGGTGATGCTCTCGACGACTTCGGAGGGTACACCTTCCACGGAAGCATGGACCGGGCGGCGGAAGCGGAAAAACTGGAGGCATTGCCGGTAGGGCTGGCGCCGGGAGCGAAGCTCGTCCGGCCCGTGGCCAAGGGAGCGGTAATCTGCTGGGCGGACGTCCAGCTAAACGAATCCAGCACGGTCGTCAAGCTGAGGCGGCAGCAGGATGCGCGCCCGCAGTAGCGCCGCGGGGACGGGAGAAACAAACACTCGTGAAAGGAGCAGGCAATGCGCATTGGCGTGTTCACTGTGCTGTTCCAGAATCTGAAGTTCGAAGAGGCCCTGGAGAAGATAGCCGCGGCCGGCCTTTCCGCCGTGGAAATCGGCACGGGCGGGTATCCCGGCAGCCATCACTGCCCGCTGGAGGAGCTGCTTGCCAGCGCGGCGGCACGGAAGGCCTATCTGGAGGCGGTGCGCCGGCGAGGGCTCGCCATCAGCGCCTTCAGCTGTCATTACGAGCCGCTGAGCCCCGATCCGGCCCTGGCTGCGGAATCCGACCGGGTGTTTCGCCAGACCGTCGAGCTGGCGGCCCTGCTGGAAGTGCCGGTGGTCAACGTGGCTTCCGGCCTGCCGGCCGGACGGGCGGGGGATCTGAGCCCCAGCTGGGTGACCTGCCCCTGGCCGCCCCACAACCTGAGCATGCTCGACTACCAGTGGAACCAGGTGGCTATTCCCTATTGGCGGAAAGCGGGAAGCTATGCCCAGGAGCACGGAGTGAAGATCGCGGTGGAGATGCACCCCGGATTCCTGGTGTACAACGTCGAGACGCTGCTGCGGCTGCGCCAGGCCGTGGGACCCGTGCTGGGCTGCAACCTGGATCCCAGCCACCTGTTCTGGAACGGCGTGGATGTCCCGACCGCGATCCGCGCCCTCGGAGACTGCATCTTCCACGTTCACGGCAAGGACTGCCAGGTGGACTCCGGGAACGTGGCGGTCAACGGCTGCAACGACGGGAAGCCCTATACGGACATCCCGACCAGGGCCTGGACCTTCCGCAGCATAGGGTATGGACATGACGAGAAGGTCTGGAAGGACATCATGAGCGCTCTACGCCTGGTCGGCTACGACTACGTGATCTCCATCGAGCACGAGGACCCCCTGATGTCCATCGAGGAGGGTCTTTCCAAGAGCATCGCTCTGCTGGCCAACGTGGTGATGAAGGAAAAGCCCGGGCGGATGTTTTGGGCCTGAGGCCGGGCGCCCCCAGGAGCAGGCCTTGACGATCGTATGCCTGGGCGAGCTGTTGATGGACCTGTTCCCCGCGGAACAGGGGGCGGAGCTCGCCGCCGTTTCCGCTTTCCTGCCGGTCCCGGGCGGTGCCCCCGCCAACGTCGCCGTGGCGGCGGCGAGGCTGGGGGCCGACGCGGCTTTCATGGGCAAGGTCGGCGACGACGGCTTCGGCCGGCGCCTGGCCTCGGTTCTCACGGAGAACGCCGTCGATACCCGCGGGCTGCGCTTCGACCAGGAAGCCCGGACGACCCTCAACTTCCTGACCCTGCCCACCCCTAACTCCTACGAGTGCCTCTTCTATCGCGGGGCCGATGCCCTGTTCAGCCCGCAAGACATCGACGCCGGGCTGCTGCGGGAAACGGCGATCTTCCATTTCGGCTCGGTGAGCCTGAGCGAGGAACCCTGCAGGAGCGCGACCCTCGAGGCCGCCCGCCTGGCTCGGGAGGCGGGAGCCCTGGTTTCTTTCGACGTGAACTACCGGCCCACGCTCTGGCGCGAGCCGGCCGAGGCGCCGCCCCAGATCAGGAAGGCGGCCGCGGCTGCCGATCTGCTCAAGGTGAACGAGTCGGAGCTGCGGTTGCTGGCGGGCGGCGACGACCCGGAATCAAGCGGCGGCGCGCTCCTGGACCTCGGGCCTGCGATCCTGATCGTCACCCTCGGGGAGCAGGGATGCGCTCTGGTGAGGCGGTCCGGCTGCGCCCGCTACGCCGGCTTCCGCCTGCCCGCCGTGGACGCCACAGGCTGCGGGGACGCCTTCGTGGGCGCCTGGCTCGTGGAAGCCGCCTCCCTGCTGGGACCTTTCGCGAAGGACCGGGCCGCGCAGCTGGCCGGTCTGTCGGAGCAGAGCCTGGCGGCCGTATGCCGTTTCGCCAACGCGGCGGGAGCGTTGACGGCCACGAAGAAAGGAGTCATTCCCGCGCTGCCGGCGCGCGGCCGAGTGCTGGAGCTATTGGGCCGGACCCGCGGCTGAAGCCCGGCGGCGGTCCCCGCAGGTTTGCCGGGAGCCCGCTCCTGCTCTATAATGGGCCGGAGCGAGAATGCGGATGACCGAGCGCATGACCAAGCGGGAGCCTGCCCGCGCCCCCGCTGCGGCGGTGCAGTTCTTCAAGACGCTGTTCGCCGAGTACCAGCGCGACCAATGCCTGGCCCGCGCCGGAGGCCTGGCCTTCGCCACCCTGCTGGCCCTGGTGCCCCTGCTGGCCCTGATGTTTTCACTCTTCTCCGCCCTGGGCTCGTTCAGCGGCCTGCTGGAGCGCTTCGAGGCCTTCCTGCTCACCCAACTGGTGCCCGCCAGCCAGGAGGAGATCATGGCCTACGTGCAGCGCTTCGTGCGCAACTCGCGGGCGCTGGGGGTAGCGGGCCTGCTGTTCTTCCTGGCCACGGCCGTGTTCCTGCTGAACGCGGTGCAGAACTCCTTCAACGCCGTCTGGGGCAGCCGGCCCCGGCGCAACTCGCTGCACCGCCTGGCCACCTATGCCTCCATCCTGATCGTCGGCAGCTTTTTGCTCAGCATCGGCCTGAACCTGTTCGGCGTGGCCCGCTCGCTGGTCGGTGGGCCGGCGGTGGCCGAGCTGGGCAGGAGCCTGTCATTCCCCACGGCGGTGGCCCCCTCCGTGTTCATCTTCCTGGCCCTGCTGCTGATGATCGCCCTGCTGCCTTCCGGCCGGGTGCGCTTCGGCAGCGCCCTGGTCGGGGCGGCGGCCGGGTTGGTGCTCTGGGAGCTGGCCCGCCGGCTGTTCTTCCTGTGGATCACCTACGTGCTGCGCATGTCCGTGATGTACGGCTCCCTGGCGGCGGTGCCGATCTTCCTGATCTGGCTGTACGTGGCCTGGTCCGTGGTGCTGCTGGCCCTGGAGATCGCCTACCTGCATCAGCACCGGCGCTCCGCCTGGCTGGGGCGCCCGCCCCGGGAGCTCAGCCCGGCGGACCGCCTGCTGCTGGGCCTGGAGGTCTTCCTGGACATCGCGGGCCGTTTCTACCGGGGGGAGAAGGCACCCAGCCGGGAGCAGATCGCCCAGCGGCTGGACGCCTCTCCGCTCGAGGTGAACGTTTACACCGACCTTCTGCTGGCCAACGGCCTGGTGACCTTCGCCGGGCCGTCGGGCGAGCTGCTGATGCCGGCCCGCTCCCTGGACGGCATTCGCCTGCAGACCCTCATGGCCTGCCTGTTCCGGGGTTCGGCGCGGCCGACGCGCCGCGGAGGGGCGGCGCTGGGCCTGTACGAAGCGGTGACCGGCGCGGCGGACGGTTTGCTGGCGGAGCGCTCGGTCCTGGACTTCATCAAAGCGGGGTACAAACCATGAAAAGTCCGTACCGCTGGCTGGTGCTCGCGGTCTTCATGCTGGTGATTTTCATCAACCAGGCGTCGTGGATCACCTTCGCCCCGATTACCGGCGAAGCGGCCCGGCACTACGCCACCTCCGACCTGGTCATCGGCCTGCTGTCGATGGTGTTCATGATCGTCTACGTGCTGCTGGCCATCCCCTCGGCCTGGGTGATCGACAGCCGGAGTTTCCGGCTGGCCGTCGGGGTGGGGGCCCTGCTCACGGCCGCCGGCGCGCTGGCCCGGGGCGCGTTCGCCTCCAACCTGGCCCTGGTGTTCGTCGCTCAGCTGGGCATCGCGGTGGGGCAGCCGCTGATCCTGGGCTCGATCACGCGCCTGGCGGCCTGCTGGTTCCCCGTCGAGGAGAGGGCCACGGCCGCCGGCCTGGCCACGCTCTCCATCTACCTGGGCATCCTGGCGGCGATGATCCTGACCCCGATGCTGACGCTGCGCTACGGGATGCGGGGAATGCTGCTGGCCTACGGCTTCGTGGCCACCGCGGCGGCGGTGATCTTCCTGGCCGCGGCCAGGGAGCGCGCCCCGGATTCGGCGAGCCTACCCATGTTCGAAGGACTGAAAGCCATGCTGCGCAACCGGGACTTTCTCCTGCTGCTGGTCATTTTTTTCATCGGGTTGGGCCTGTTCAACGGGGTCACCACCTGGATCGAGGCGATCGTGCGGCCCCGTGGTTTCAACAGCGCCCAGGCCGGCCTGCTGGGCGGCGCCATGCTGATCGGCGGCATCCTCGGCGCGGTGATCGTGCCCCTGGTTTCCGACGGCCTGCGCCGGCGCAAGCCGTTCATCATCCTGGCCCTGTTCGGCCTGCTGCCCGGGCTGGCCGGCCTGGCCTTCGCCAGGACCTCCTGGCTGCTGCTGGCCTCCGGCTTCTGGTTCGGCTTCTTCCTGCTGGCCGCGGGCCCGGTGGGCTTCCAGTACGGGGCGGAGCTGACCCGGCCGGCTCCGGAGGGCACCTCCAACAGCCTGCTGGTGGTCATGGGGCAGATTTCAGGCATCCTCTTCATTTTCGCCATGGATGCCCTGCCGGGAACCATGACCGCCTCGCTGCTGGCCCTGATGGCCCTGAGCGTGGGCGCCGGCGTGCTGGCCTGCCTGCTGCGGGAGTCGCCGATCCGGGGATGAAGCCCAAGTACCGGGCGGTGCCCTTCTCGCTTCTCCGCCGGGCGGCGGCGGCCAGCGCCGCGGTGGCCGCGAAGCGCTCCACCATCCACAGCCTAACCGAAGTGGACATCACCGAGCCGCGCCGCATCCTGCGCGAGCAGAAGCTCTCCCTGACCGCTTATGTGGTCGCCTGCCTGGCCCGGGCGGTGGCCGAAAACCCCCTGCTCAACAGCCTCCGCAAGGGCCGCCGGCTCATCCTGCTGGAGGACGTGACGGTGGCCGTGCTGATCGAGCGGGAGCTGCAGGGCGAGCGGGTGCCGGAACCTGTGGGAATTCAGAGGGCGCAGGCCAAGAGCTTCCGGCAGATCCATGAGGAAATCCGCGAGCACCAGCGCCACCCGCCCGACCGCCTGGGCAGCCTGTCCGGACTGAGCTGGGTGACCCTGCTGCCCAGTTTTCTTCTGCGCGCCTTCATGCGCCTGGGTTCCCGCAGCATCCGCCTGGCGGACCGCTACGGGGTTGTTGCTGTCACCGCGGTCGGCATGTTCGGCGAGGGGGCGCTGTGGTTTCTCCCGCTGAGCTCGGCCACCGTGGTGGTCACGGTGGGCAGCATTGTCCAGCGGGAAGGGCGGGAGCACCTGTGCCTGACCGTGTCCTTCGACCACGCGATCGTGGACGGGGCCCCGGCCGCGCGCTTCATGCGCAGGCTGGCGGAGCTGATCCGCGGCGGCCAGCTGCTGGCCGGAGACGGGCAGCAACCCTGAGCGCGGCCGCGGCTACTTGGCGGCCAGGAGCCGGGCGGCCTTGGCCAGCCAGGCCTTGCCCATGGTGCCTTTGAACTGCGGGAAGCGCCTCAGCTGCTCCCTCATGTCGCGGACCACCTCCCCGGCCTGGTCGCGCAATCCCCGGGAGACCAGGCAGGCGGCGTACCAGTAGCCGGCCTCCAAACCACGGTCCCCTTCGTACAGGCCGCGGTAGGCCTCCAGCGCGTTGACGGACCCGCTCTCCGCCCGGGCCCGCACCAGCAGCAGCCGGTCCGACACGGCTTCCAGCCTGCCCTCGGAGGAGAGGCGCTCCAGCAGGGGCAGGGCATCGGCGCCCCGGCCGCTGGCCAGCAGGGCGCGGGCCAGGCTGCGGCGCAGCTCCGGGTCGCTGGTGTGCACGCCCGCCAGGCAGGGCTGGAGAACTTCCACCGCCTTGTGCGGCTCCTCCGCGGCCAGGTACTCCTCGGCCAGGTCCAGGCGGTTGCGCACGGTGTCCTGCATGCTGATCAGGGATTCCAGCTCGCGACGGCGACTCAAACCGATGGCCTTGGCCACGGCGGTGCCGGCGACGCGCGCGGCGCGGCTCTTGCCGATTCCGGGCAGCACCTCGACGATGAGGAAGGCCAGCCCTCCGACCAGGGGCACGAAGATCAGCAGGAAAATCCAGAGCGTGTTTCTGCCATCAGCAGGAGCTGCAGCGCCAGGGGCAC
>MIBK01000023.1 GCA_001829505.1 Spirochaetes bacterium RBG_16_67_19
AGCAAGTGCGGGCGGTAGCGGAGCAAGTGCGGGCGGTAGCGGCGGGCCAGCAGGAGCCAGAAGCGGTGGCTTAAATCGGGGGAGGCCAGCAGCTCGCGCGCCCGCTCCTCGTCCACCTGCGCCCATTCCAGCTCCAGGAACAGCAGGCGCTGGTGCAGCTGGGAGGAGTGCTCCTGCAGCCGGGCCAGCAGGGCGCCCCGCGCCGGGTCCTCGGTGCCGGTGGACCAGTCCAGGTAGGCGAAGGTGCCCGCGCGCCCGGACTGCTCCAGTATCGCCTCGTACTCGGCTACCGCGGCGGCCAGCTCCGCGGGGGACAGGGAGGCCACCCGGCCGCGGAGCCGGCCGCCCAGGGCCTCGGCCCGGGCCAGGGACTGTTCCAAATCAGCGGACAGGCGCGGGTCCTCGCGGCCGGAGTACAGGTCGCTCAGGTCCCAGAGCACGGCGCCGGTGGTTTTCACGACGTTTTACATCTTCAGCATGCGCCGGACGGCCACCCCCGAACCGATCATCACCAGGGGGATGGTGAAGCCCACCGCGGTATGGGCCACACCCAGCCCGATGATCGACCAGTGGTCGCCGCGGGACAGCACCTCCGTGGTGAAAACCCCCAGGATGATCTGGGCCAGCATCAAGCTGGCGTGGGTGAAGAAGGCGTAGCGGTGCAGATCCTGGGCGCTGAGCCCGGGCCGCTCCTTGCTGAGCATGCCGATGCCAGTCACCGTGTTGTACAGGTAGAATCCCTCGCCGGCGGTCAGCAGGCCCACGTGGGTCCAGCGCAGGGCCAAGTGCTCGGGGTCGTTCCATAAGTCGATGATGTAGCTGGCGCACTGGGAGCTGATGTCGTTTTCGTCAATGCCGTTTGCGTCCCGGTAGGAGTGGGATGCGCTGATCAGCGTGCCGACCTGTACCACCCCGATCGCCCCGGCGGCCAGGAACAGGGAGGCGGAGGTGAAGCCGGAAAACTGGTGGAATTTGAGCTTGTTGAAGCGCCGCACCGGCGGGGCTGGAAGCGCGGATGACGGAGCGGCGGCGGCTTCCGGTTGGGCGGCTTCCGGCAGCGTCAGAACCAGCGGCTCCTCCGACTCGGTGGCGCCGGCGGCGATCCAGGCCAGCAGCAGGTTCTTCTGGGTCACGGGCAGCGGCTGGCCGCCCATGGGCATTTCGTCGGAGGCCACCATGGTGTAGAGGCGGCTTTTGTCCGGCGAGCCCGGGGTCACCCGGGACGGGTCGGCGACGCCCTGGAAGGAAGCCGTCCAGTCGTGGCAGGCCGAGCAATTGTCCTCCAGGATCTGGCGCACGGTGAGGAAGCCCTGGTTGGCTTCCTGGGCGCCGGCGGTAAAGGGAAAGCTCAGGAGCAGCAGCAGGCAGGCGGAAAGGCGAAGAACCGAATGCGCGTGCATGGCCACCTCCTTGGCGCCGCCCGGGCGCGCCGCCCGGAGCTGTGGCTGCCCTCATCGTACCACAACCCCACCGGGCGCGGTAGGATCGGGCAGGCATTACCTGGCGGAACCTGCGGGTCGCCGGGGGGCGATCAGCCGGCCGTAGCGGAAACCGGGGCGGGAGCGCCTGGACGTCCGGCGCTGGGAGCGCGCAGGGTCTGCAAGGCGTCCATCCACTTCAGCGGGCTTTCCCGGCGGAAGGGGATGCGGTACAGCAGGCCGCGGAACACGAAGTGCAGCTTGTCGCCGGGCTCCACGCTCAGGGAGTCCAGCTCGGCCAGCGGAGCGTCCAGGCGGATGCCGGCCTTGCCCTTGAACAGCAGGCGGCGGTCGGTCAGAAGCGCCCGGCCGAAGGCGAACAGGCGCAGCCGCGGGAAACGCTTCTCCCGGAACAGGAAATGGGCCCTGCTGACCAGAAAGAGTTTCTCGCCGGGATTCAGGGGCGCCAGCGCCGAGCGGATCGGGGTCAGGGGCAGGTCCCGGATGCGCCGGTACCATTCGGCCACGGTATGGCTCTCCCCCACGTCCCGGCCGTGCTCGTCCACCGGGGTCACCCGGCTCGCCAGGTCCACCCGCCAGGTGGAGAAGCAGCTGCGGCATTCGATCTGGTTGGTGGACAGGGGACGCACGGCGCCCAGGCCTTCCACGGTGTAGCAGTTGGGGCAGCGGTACAGCACCTTGGACAGGCCGGCGGCCAGCCCGGTGAAGTGGTGGCGGGGGTCGTCGATGGGCAACTGGTAGTCGCGGATCTCGATGGCCCGGGCGATGTCGCTCAGGATCTGCTGTTCGGATTCGGGGATGTCCTCGCGGGCGTACAGGCGGCTGAAAACCATGCGCACCGGGATGCGCCGCCATTTGGAGGCCCAGCGCGGCCAGGCCAGGTAGCCGCCCTCCAGCCGGCAGGTGTACACGGGCACCTTCATGCGGCGGATCAGGCGGGCGATCGTGGGGATCAGCGGCCCGTTGGTGCCGTCCCAGGTGCGCACCCCCTCCGGGTACAGCCCCAGCAGGCCGCCGCTGCCCAGCACCTGCATCATGTTTCTCATGGTCTTGAGGTCTGAGGCGGCCTTGCGCTTGGGAAAGGCCCCGACCCAGCGCATAATTCCGCCGAGCAGGCGGCCGCGGAACAGCTCCTCGGTGGCCACGAAATAGACGGGACGACGCAGCACGTCGTAGATCCAGATGGGGTCGAAGAGGGTGACGTGGTTGGCCACCAGGATCGCGCCGCCGCTGCGGGGCACCGCCCGGGTGTTGACCGGCCGCAGGCGGAACAGGTACCGGATGGGTTTGCCCAGCAGGAGCATGATCAGTTGGTAGAACCAGCGCCGGACCGGACGTACCTCCCGCGGCTGGGGTCTGGAGCTGCTCACCTGCGATGCCTCTTCGGTAGCACTGTAGGGGGGGCGGGCGCCGAAGTCAAGCGTTGTTGCCGCGCTGGCGGCGTCGCTCCCCCGGCTGGAGCCGGCCTTCCAGGAGCACGCGGCCGGGGCGCCTTTCCACGGCTGCCCGCCCGGCCTCCTCCAGCAGGGCCTCCACCCGCTGTTCCAGCCAGACGACCTCCGGGAAGGCTCTGGGGCCCGCCGTCAGGACCCGGCCGAAAAGGAAAAGGGCTTCCGGGCGCTGGTTCTCGTAGTACTCGCAGCGCATGGCCAGCGGCAGGATCGCCACCGGGGCGCCGTGCGCGCGCAGGATACGTTCCAGGCCGCGCTGAAAGCCCAGAGGCCGCTCCGCGGGATGGCGGATTCTTCCCTGGGGGAACAGGCCCAGGGCATTGCCCGGATCGCCGAGCACCGAGGCCGCGTAGGACAGGGAGGCGGCCACCTCCAGCCGGCTGCCGGGCCGGATGCTGAAGGCCCCCAGCCGCTGGAGGAAGCGGAACCGGGCCACGTGCTCCTCCAGTACCATCAGGTGCAGCCGCCGCCCCAAGAGGCGGCGGTTCAGCTCCCAGAGGAACAGCCCGTCCCACCAGTTGCCGTGATTGGGCAGGATCAGCAGCGGCAGCCCGGGCGGCGGGGCGGGAGGCTCTCCCAGGAGACGCAGCGCGTGGAAGTGGCGCCGCAGCAGGCCGGTGAGGTAGAGCGAGAAGAGGGCCTGAGCCCAGGGGCGGTGCCGCGCGCTGAACATCCCCCGATTCTGGGGAAGTTGAATTCCCCTGTCAACATCAGTAATGTTTAGCCAAGCCGGGAACGGCGGAGGAGGGAACATGAAGCGACTGGTAGCCATCCTGCTGATGCTGGCCGGGGCGGCCGGGCTGCTCGCGGCGGCGGAGCAGACCGTGGACGTGGTGTACCTGAAGGACGGCAGCGTGCTGCGGGGAACGATCGTGGAGCGGCAGACCTACCCGGTGGAGGGCGTCCTCCTGCGCACCGGCGACGGCCTGGACATTCCCATCCCCATGGACAAGATAAAACGCATCACCCAGGAAACCGCGGGGGGGGAGGGGATGGGAGAGCTGCCAGGCATGGGTGGAGCGCTGATCGATCCCTACGCCTTCGAGGTCAACCTGCTGGGCTTCCTGCAGTTCGGGCCCTTCGCCCGCTTCCATTTCCGCGCCGGGGACGGGCTGACCGTGGCTCCCCACGTGCGCGTGGGCTACGCCGGTCTGCTGCCCTGGGTGCTTTTCGACAACCCGGACATCGGCGTGGGCGTTTCCGTGCTGGGCTTCTTCCCTGCAGCCGGGAACAACCGGATCTACGCCGGGGGCTTCGCCGAGGTATCACTGAACCTGGAGCAGAACTTGATCATCACCGGCGGGGGCAACGCCGGCTACCGCTTCCGCTTCCCCGGCGGGCGCTACTGGAACGTGGGCGGCTTCGCCGGCATATTCTACGACACCTGGTACGAGCTGACGTACTTCTTCGCCATGGTGGAGCTGGCCTGGGGCAAAGAGTTCTAGGCTCTCCAGGGGCCGGTGTTCCTGCTCTTAGCGAAATCTCACTTGACAACTGCCTCCGGCGAGCTTAAGATGCCGCTTTAAAGCGCTTTAGAAATAAAGCGCTTTAAACCATCTTGAACAGGAGGTTGCGGAATGACAAAGCGAATCCTCTGGGTGCTGTTGCTGGCGGCTCTACTGCTCGCTGTCGCGGCAGAGGGCGTATTCGCCCAGAAGAAGACCGACATCACCGTGTGGTGCATGGCCTTCGACCCCCACGTCAACGGCTACACCAACGTGATCGAGGCTTTCAACAAGGCCAACCCGTCCATCAGGGTGACCCTGGAGCCCCAGCCCGGCCAGGCGGAGATGACCGCGAAGATCCGCGCGGCGCTGGCCGCCGGCAAGGGTGAAGCCACAGGGTTCACCACGCCCGGCACGACGGTCTTCGAGTTCGCCACCACGGACACCATCCAGCCGGTGTCACCCGGCGTGGTGACCGTCGAGCAGGTGAAGAAGGACTTCCTGCCGGAGAACTACCTGCAGTGCAACAAGGGCAACGCCATCTGGGCCATCGGGATCCCGGATCCCCCCGGTGACTGCGGCATCCTGGTGAACCTCGATCACCTCAAGGAAGCCGGGCTTACAGTTCCTGCCAAGTTCGACACCACCGACCAGCTGCTGCAGTACGCCAAGAAGCTTGCCAAGTCCGAGGGCGGCAAGCTGGTGCGCGGCGGCCTGTCCTTCCAGGAGTCCAACGACCCCAACTACGTCTATAGCTACATCGCGGAAATCGGCGGGAAGTTCTGGGACAACGGCAAGCAGAAGTTCACCCTGCAGACTCCCCAGGCCAAGCAGGTCATGCAGTTCTTCAGCGACCTGTTCTTCACTCACAAAGTGGACGCCACCAATCTGCCGGACACTCTGAGCGCCCTGAGCCAGAACCTGACCTCCATGGGGTTCATGTGGCCCGAATTCCTGCCCTTCGCCGAGGGTTTGTACCCGGAACTGAACTTCGGCTTCATCATGAAGCCGCCTTTCAAGAAGGGGAACCTCCCGATCTTCAGCCATACCGACACCTGGAACATGGTAGTGCCCAAGTACGTGAGCGGTGCGGAGAAGGAGGCGACCTTCAAGTTCCTGAGGTACCTAGCCTCCGAGGAAGGGCAGCTGCTGTTCCTGGATGCCAACCCGGGCCTGTCCCCGCTCAAGAACCTGGTTTTCAAGAGCGACTACTACAAGACCGGCAAGGGCAAGTACCTGGCCCCGGTGATCGAAGCCATGCAGAAGGGGCAATACCGCTTCTGGGGGCCGTTTGCCGACGCCGACGTGATGCTGTACAACATCAACTGGCCCAACATCGATGCTTTGATCCACGGCCAGCTCACGGTCGACCAGGCCCTGGCCAAGATGGAGAAGGAGTTGAACGAGCAGGATGCGCGCACGCGGGCCAAGTATCCCGACGCCCCGAAAACGAACATCTACTATGAGGGGCTGCCTGCCAACCTGAAGCTGTAGAGACCGCGTTTCGTCGAACCCGGGGAGCCGAACCTCCCCGGGTTCTGTTCAAGAGATGAAGGTATGGCCAAGAGTTTTCTAATTAAAAGAAAATACCTGTTTCCCCTCATGGTACTCGGTCCCTTGCTGGTTTGGTACGTCCTGTTTATGTATTACCCCACCGTCTACTCCATCTGGGCCTCGCTGCACCTGTGGGTGGCCGACAACCCGGCCAAGAGCACGTTCGTCGGCCTGAAAAACTACCTGGACATGTTCACGATCGACCCGCGCTTCAAGAAGTCCCTGGCCAACACGTTCATCTACGTGCTCACCAAGACGGCGCTGGTGATCCCGATAGGGCTCGTCATCGCCTTGCTGTTCGAACGCCTGCGGCGCGGGACCAAGGTGTATATCCTCGCCGTGTTCCTGCCCGCCCTCTGCTCGGCCACGGCGGTCGGCATCCTGTTCACCTACCTGTTCCAGCCCAGCTTCGGCCTGTTCAACGCGGTCCTGAAGACCATCGGCCTGCCGACCCAGCCGTTTCTCACTGACGCCAAACAGGCCATCTTCTGCGTCATCGCCACGGACGCCTGGCAGTACATGGGTTTCACCACGCTGATCTTTTTCACCGGCCTGATGAACATTCCCTACCACTTCGTCGAGGCGGCGCGGGTGGACGGAGCGAGAGCCTGGCGGACCTTCTTCTCGATCAAGCTGCCCATCATGGGGCACACCCTGGCCTTCCTAGTGGTGTACACGGTCATCAATGCCTTCCAGTTCTTCGACTTCGTGTTCGTCATGACCCAGTCCGGCGGGGGCACCGGGGGGGCGTCGGGCGGGCCGGGCTACTCCAGTTCCGTGCTGAGCCTGATGGTATACAACGAGGGGATGCTGCGGCCCAACGTGGACAAGGCCACGGCGGTGGCCACGATCATCCTTGCGATCGTGCTGATCCTGACCATCGTCCAATACCGGATCCTGCGCCCGAAATGGGAGTACTGACACTGAAACCCGGGAGGTATGGAGATGTCGCGACGGCGTAATCTGGAAGCGGCCGGGCAGGCGGTGACGCACCTGGTACTGGTGGCGATCTGCCTGTTGTTCGTCCTGCCGTTCGCCTGGATGATCCTGTCCTCGTTCAAGCCCGCGCTGGAGATCATCAAGATCCCGCAGACCCTGCTGCCCAGGAAGTGGACGCTGATCAACTTCTCGACGATCTTCCAGCGGCTGCAGTTCTGGCGCTTTTTCCTGAACAGCTTGATCGTCTGCGTTTCCGTCACCCTGATCGCCATCCTCTCCAGCAGCCTGGCCGGGTTCGTGTTCACCAAGTTCAAGTTCGCGGGCAAGGAGGTGATCTTCATCGTCTTCCTGTCCGGCCTGATGATCCCCTTCTCGATCATCGTCATCCCGCTGTACCTGTTCATCTCCAAGATCGGGCTGGAGAACACCTACCTGGGCCTGATCCTGCCGCTGTGCGTGAGTCCCTTCGGCATCTTTCTGATGCGGCAGTTCATGGAGGGGATCCCGATGGACATGATCGAGGCGGCGCGCATCGACGGCGCCTCCAACCTGTGGATCTTCACCCGGGTCATGGCGCCCCTGTCCACGGCAGGGATGGGCGGGGTGGGGGTCTTCACGTTCCTGTGGACCTGGAACCAGTTGTGGTGGCCGCTGGTGATCATCTCCAAGGCCAGGATGCGTCCGCTGTCCCTGGCCGTGGCGGCGCTGACCTTCCAGCACGCCAAACGCTACGACATGATCGTGACCGGGGCGACCCTGGCTGTCATCCCGGTCCTGCTGGTGTTCATTTTCGCCCAGCGCAGCCTGATCAAGGGCATGACCCTGACGGGCATGAAGGTTTGAGGTCGTGAAGAGGAGGAGAAGAGCGATGAAGCCGAAAGCGAGCTGGTTGGCGATCGTATCAGTGTTCATCCTGACCGGCCTGAGGCCGGCGGTCCTGGCGGCGCAGAAGGCCGAGGTGGCGGCTACGATCGTGAACCCCGAGCTCAAGATGAACGGGGTGGCCTGGGACGGGCAGAGCGTGTGGGTGACCATCTACCAGAGCAGCCCGCTGGAGTGGCGGATCGCCCGGCTGGCCGCCGACGGGTCCGTCGAGTTTTCCTTCCCTGTTCCCGTAAGGAGCCTGGACGACATCCACAACTTCGGGATGTCCAACATCACCTGCGACGGGGAGACGATCTGGGCCAACCACTGGAACGAGGGGGTCGTGTACAACTTCGCCAAGGACGGCACGATCATAAAGAAATTCGGCGTCCCTTCCGTGAGCCAGCTGATCCCGGTCGGGATCGCTTTCGACGGGGAGCATCTGCGGGTGCTGCACTGGAGCGATAAGAACCTGTACCAGCTGGACCGGGACGGCAACGAGCTCGGCAAGCTGCCGCTGCGCAAACTGGCCCCGCCCCCGGACATGGGCCTGGCCTGGGACGGCACGTATTTCTGGGTCGGCAGCAAGGGAGCCAACCGCATCACCCGGGTTACCCCGGAGGGCGAGGTCAAGGGCTTCATCAAGGGGCCCAAGCCGGGCGGCGGCATCCGCGACCTGGCCTGGGACGGCGAGCACCTGCTGGTGGTGTACAGCCAGGACAGCACGATCTACAAGCTGAGAATCTCAGAGTAGCGCCGCGCACCGGAACAGGCGCATGGTCAAACTGGTCGATGTAGCAAAAAAGGCCCGGGTCTCCGAAGCCACCGCCTCGCTGGCACTGAACCGCAAGCCGGGGGTAAACCCCGTAACGCGCGAGCGGGTGATCAAAGCGGCCCGGGTGCTGGGTTACTCGCCCAACACCCTGGCGCGCGGGCTGGCGACTCGCAGGACGCACAGCATCGGACTGGTGGTCACCGACATCGAGAACCCCTTCTTCGGCAGCCTCACCCGCTACATTGATCAATTCACCCTCGAGGCCGGCTACAACCTGATCCTCTCGGTTTCCAACGACGATCTGGAATTGGAGGCGAGGATCGTCCAGGATTTCATCGGCAAGAGGGTGGATGGGGTGATCCTGGTGCCCACCCTCCTTCCCCGCCGGGACCTTTCGTATTTCGAAACCCTGAGGAAGCACCGCATCCCCTACGTTTTTTCCACCTCCTATTACGCCGGGGTGCCATGCGCCTGCGTGATGACCGACCTGGAGGAAGGCTCCTATGCACTGACCCGCTACCTGCTGGGCCTTGGTCACCGGGACATCCTTCTGCTGGTCAGTAAAAGTCCCGAGGTGGTGCCATCCAAGCTGCGGATCCAGGGCTTCCGCCGGGCCTTCGAGGAGCGTGGCCTCGCGCTGAACCGCAAGAGGGTCGTGCAGTGCGAGCACACCGACTTCGAATGCGGTTATGCGACCACCCTGCGCATCCTGAAAAAGGGCAAGCCCGATGCGGTCATGGCGATCAACGACATCATGGCCCTGGGCGCCAAGCGGGCGATCAAGGAGCTGGGACATGCCATTCCCGAGGAAATCTCCGTAGCTGGCTATGACGACGTGATTTTTTCCTCCATTCCAGAAATTCCCTTGACCACGGTTCGGCAGGACACCCGGCAGATCGGCAGGCTGACGGTGGAGCTGCTGTTCAGGCAGATCCGGGGCAAAGCGGTTTCGGCCAAGGTGCACTGGGTTCGGCCGGACCTGGTCATTCGAAAATCAACCAGTGCATGTCTGGAGAGGAGTCGCCATGAAGCGATCGGAAATTAACAGGCACATCAGGGAAACGATGGATTTCTGCAGGAAGATGAAATTCCTGCTGCCGCCCTTCGCCTACTGGTCCCCGCAAGACTGGGAGAAGAAGGGGCCGGAGTGCAAAGAAATCGTGGAGTGCCAGCTGGGCTGGGACATCACGGATTTCGGCCGCGACGATTTCGCCAACTACGGCTTGATCCTGTTCACCATCCGCAACGGCACCTTCGCGGAACTCAAGAAGGAAAACGGCAAAGTCTACGCCGAAAAGCTGCTGATCACCAAAGAAAAGCAGGTCACCCTCACGCACTTCCACTTTCAAAAAATGGAGGACATCATCAACCGCGGCGGCGGGGAGCTGGTGATCCAGTTGTGGAACTCCACCCCCGACGAGCAGCTGGCCGACACCGACGTTACGGTGAGCATTGACGGCACCCGGGTGAACGTGAAAGCCGGCGACACCATCACCCTGAAGCCCGGGGACTCCGTGTGCCTGCCTTCCCGGTTGTACCACAAGTTCTGGGGCCGGGAGGGCAAAGGCACGGTGCTGGTGGGGGAGGTGAGCCGGGTGAACGACGACTACGTGGACAACCGCTTCTACGAGAAGGCAGGCCGGTTCCCGGCCATCGAAGAGGACGAGCCACCGCAGCACCTGCTGTACGAAGACTACAAGCGCTACTTCAAGTACGCCTGATGCCGAGAGGAATGAGGATGAACCATAAAGAGCGGATGCGTGCTGCGATCTATGAGAAGAAGCTGCCCGACAAGCTACCTCACGGCGATGTGACCGTGGACCCCCGCATTGCCCAGGCGGTTTTCGGCGACACGATTCCCGAGGAGCACGGCAACTTTCTCGTGTACTGGATGACCGAGCCGTTCAGCGACGCGTTCTTCGAAAGGCACCGGCGGTTACGGGAATTCCTGGGCTTCGATTTCGCGCACGTCTTCCCGCGCGAACCCCTGACCAAGGTCGGGGAGACCAAGGAAGGCTACCCGATCATCCGAGACGTCTGGGGGGGCAAGGTGGTCGCCGCGCCGCATTCCACAGAGGAGTTGGAGAGCCCGATCCCCGACATCACCCGGGCGGAAGAATATAAGTTCCCGGAAGTGAAGGATTTCTCTTTCGACAACCTGGAGCGCTGGGTCAAGGACAGCGACTTGTTCACCGTGTGCCAGCTGGACACCGGGTTTTTCAAGATCTACCTGCTCATCGGCTTCACCAATTACATGTTCAACGTTTTCGACCACCAGGCCGAGCTGAAGCTGCTCATGGAGCGCCTGGCCGACCTGCAAATCCGCATCGCCCGGGAGGCTGTCCGGCGCGGGGCAGACTGCATCTGGCTGGCCAACGACTACGCCTTCAACCAGGGACCCTTCATCGCCCCCGAGCTCCTGTGGGGGCTGGATTTCCAGTACGAAAAGAGGATCGTGGACGCGGTGCACAAGCTGGGCGTGCCTTGCGTGCTGCACTCCTGCGGCCGGCAGACGGCGACAATCGACATGATCGTGGAGCTGGGCGTGGACGCCCTGCATGCCATGCAGCCTTCGGCCGGCAACGATATCCGCGTCTTCAAGAAGCGCTACGGGAAGAAGCTCTCCCTGATCGGCAACGTCGACATCAGCAAGCTGCTGCCTTTCGGCTCGCCGTGGGAGATCGACCAGGCGGTCAAGGGGCTGGTGGAGGACGTGGGCCGGGACGGGGGCTACGTTCTCACCACCTGCAACGGGATCATGGAGGACGTTCCCGTGCAGAACGCGATCACTATGCACCTGGCCTGCGAAAAGTATGGCCACTATCCGATAGGAAGGTGAGGGATGGAGACCATTCACATCCGTCTTCCGTACCGGGAGCTCGAGCAGCGCAGACAGCGCTGGGAGAAGGCTCTGAGCTTCCAGCGCCCAGACCGCGTCCCCGTGCTGCACTACATAGGGGCGCGCTACTGGCTGCCCTTGATCGGCTTCGGAGAGAAGTTCCACGAGTACACCGGCGATCCGCGCATCATGCTGGAATGCCAGCTGCTCGGGCAGAAGTGGATCCTCGAAAACGTCAGGTCCGATTTCCACCAAATCGTGGTTTACCCTGATTTCATGTGGGTGGAGGACGTGGACGCTTTCGGAGCCCGGACCGTGTTCCCCGAGGACGACTCCCCCTGGGTGGCGCGCCCTCACCTTCTGCAGAGCGACGAGGACCTGTCCCGGCTGCGCCGGGTGGATTGGGTGAACGGGGGACTGCACGGTAAGATGATCCGTTATTACCACGAAATGAAAAAGATCGCGGGAGACTTCCAGCTGGAGTTCGAGGACGGGCAGCGCCTGCCCGCGGTCGACTGCGTGTTCCCCGGCGGCTCGGGCATCATCGGCATCGCCGGCCTGGCGGGCGACCTGTGCAGCGTCGAGAAGTTCTCGATGGACATGTACGACAAGCCGGAGTGGGTGAAGGAGCTGCTGGAAATCATCGTTGACAAGGCTGTCGACTGGCTCGACGCGGTGGTGGCCCTAAGCGGGGGG
>MIBK01000024.1:0-913 GCA_001829505.1 Spirochaetes bacterium RBG_16_67_19
CGTGCGCCCCGGTCGCCCAGGCGCCGCCAGGCATCCGGCCAGCACTATTGCCGGCGCGATGCGTCCGGCGCGGGAGGCGTGTGTCTTCAGGGCAGGATCGCCAGCAGCAGGCGGCAGAGCACCAGCTGCCCGGCGGAGCTCATGTGCAGGCCGTCGGCCTCCAGCGCTTCCGTGCCCAGGGGTTCCAGCCCCGCCGCCAGGTCGGCCAGGGCGAGCTTCCGGCGGACGGCCAGCTCGCGCAGGACACGGTTGGCCTCGGCCAGGTGCTCCCCCTCATAGCAGTTGCCGGAGTCCGGGAAGAAGGCCTGGAAGCGGGCGTTGTCGGCGGGGGGCAGGGTGACCAGCACGATCCGCTTGCCCTCCAGGCGGTCCAGGAGGATCTCCAGGTTGCGCCGGTACTCCCCCAGGCTGACCATCGGGGTCTTGCCGTCCAGCTGCCGGCAGTCATTGGTGCCGATGAACAGCACCACCCAGTCGAAATCCTGGTTGCCGACCGTGGAATGGTAGCGCTCCAGCAGGCTGGCGGTGGTGTCGCCGGAAACGGCGCTGTCCAGGATGCGGCGCTTCGGGTCCTCACGCCAATAACGGCCCAGGATGCGCGCCCAGCTTTCCCGGTCGCTGGTGATGGAATCCCCCAGGGCCAGGATGCGCACCGGTTTGTCCAGCGGGGGCTCCGCGCGGCGGGGCAGGGAAGCGGCCAGGCGATCCACGTTCCGCCGATAGCCCCGCTCGATGCGGGCCAGGCGGCCGCGGGGCACCCCGTAGATGCGGGCGATGGCGGGGAGGTCGTCGTCCCGCATCTCCAGGCGCAGCCATTTGTGCAGGTTGAACTTGTGCATGAACTCCAGCGGGTAGGGAAGTTGCTTCATACCGGCGAGTTTCGCCCCCGCGCGACCCGCTGTCAACGCCCCTG
>MIBK01000024.1:960-11025 GCA_001829505.1 Spirochaetes bacterium RBG_16_67_19
GGTGCCGGCCTTTGGCGATAATCCAGCCCATGAAAAAGACGGTCGAGGAGTACTTCAGCCTGAAGGGCCGGGTGGCGGTGGTCACCGGCGGGGGCGGGGAGCTTTGCGGGTGCATGGCCGAAGCCCTGGGCGCCCTGGGCGTCCGCGTGGCGGTGCTGGACCTCGATCTGGCGAAAGCCAAGAGCCGGGTGGAGGTGATACGCCGGGGGGGCGGCACCGCCGAGGCCTTCGCCTGCAACGTCCTGGAGGAGTCCGAGCTGCGCCAAGTCTACGCGAAGGTGTGTTCGCTTTGGGAAACCCCGGATTTCCTGATCAACGGCGCGGGGGGCAACGACCCGCGGGGCAGCACGGACGTGGAGTTCCTCGAGCGCGCCGACCTGGACCGCGAGGGAGTCAAGAGCTTCCTCGGCCTGGAGTTGGCCGGTTTCCGCGGCACCTTCGAGCTGAACTTCCTGGGCACCTCGCTGCCCACCAGGGTTTTCGCCGAGGGCATGGTGCGCAAAGGCGGGGGATCGATCCTCAACATGTCCTCGCTCAATGCGCTGTCCCCCCTGACCAAGATCCCCGCCTATTCGGCGGCCAAGGCGGCGGTGGCCAACTTCACCCGCTGGCTGGCAGTGCATTTCGCCCATACCGGGGTGCGGGTGAACGCCCTGATCCCCGGCTTCTTCATGACCGAGCAGCTGCGCTTCCTGCACATCGACCAGAAGACCGGAGAGCTGACGCCCCGGGCCAAGGCGGTCATCGCCCACACCCCCATGGGCCGCTACGGCGAGCCGGAGGAGCTGCTCGGTGCGGTGATCTGGCTGCTGTCCGACGCCTCCCGCTTCGTCACCGGAGCGCTGATCCCCATCGACGGGGGTTTTTCCTCCTACTCGATCTAGCGGGCAAACTTGACAGCTCGGAGCGATCCCCATAGTATCTCGGGCATGAAATCGATCAAGGCCGGGATCGTCGGGGCTGGTTTCATCGGACCGGCGCACGCGGAGGCCCTGCGGCGCCTTCCCGGTATCGAAGTCGCCGCCCTGGCCGGGAGCTCGGACCAGCAGGCGGCGGCCAAGGCTGAAGCGCTCGGCATTCCGAAAGCCTACGGGGACTATCGCCGCCTGCTGGCGGACAGGGAAATCGAGGTGGTGCACGTGTGCACTCCCAACCACCTGCACTACCCGCAGACCAAGGATGCGCTGGCCGCCGGCAAGCACGTGGTCTGCGAGAAACCCCTGGCCATGACCGCCGGGGAAGCCCGGGAGCTGGTGGAGCTGGGGGAAGCCTCCGGCAAGGCCTGCGCCGTGCACTTCAATATCCGCTATTACCCCCTGATGGCCCACGTCCGGGCCATGATCCGGGAGGGGGAGCTGGGACGGATCTACTCGGTACGGGGCACCTACCTGCAGGACTGGCTCTTCTACGACACCGACTACAACTGGCGCCTGGAGCCGCAGTTCTCCGGCGAGTCCAGGGCCGTGGCGGACGTCGGCTCGCATTGGATGGACCTGATCGAGTACCTCACCGGCCTGCGCATCGGCGAGGTCAACGCGGACTTCATGATCTGCCACCGGGAGCGCAAGAAGCCCCTGAAGCCGGTGGAGACCTACGCCGGCAAGCTGCTGGCTCCCGAGGACTACGCATCGGTGCCGATCCACACCGAAGACTACGCCACCGTGATGCTGCGCTTCGGCGGCGGGGCCCGCGGGGTGCTGACCGTGAGCCAGGTCACCGCGGGGCGCAAGAACCGGCTGTACTTCGAGATCGACGGCTCGAAAAAGTCGGTGGCCTGGGAGTCGGAGCTGCCCAACCAGCTGTGGGTCGGCCGCCGCGACGCGGCCAACGAGCTGCTGCTGCGCGACCCCTCGCTGGTGCACGCCGACAGCCGGCAGCTGATCAGTTTCCCGGGCGGGCACAACGAGGGCTTCCCGGACACCTCCAAGCAGCTGTTCAAGCAGGTGTACGCCGCGGTGCGCGCCGGGGGCCGGGACTCCGACCCCAAGTACCCCACCTTCCGCGACGGCCTGCGGGAACTGGAGCTGTGCGAGGCGATCGTGCAGTCCAACAAGAAGAGCGCCTGGATCCAGGTGCCGGAGCAGGGAGGCAGGGTATGATCAAACTGGGTTTCGTCAGCGCGGTGGTCGCGGACCTGAGCTTCGAGGCCACAGTGGACCTGGCCGCGGAGAAGGGCTTCGACTGCGTGGAGATGCTCTGCTGGCCGGCGGGCAAGGCGGAGCGGCGCTACGCCGGGGTCACGCACATCGACGTGGCCTCCCTGGACGAGCGGCGGGCG
The DNA here is from genome assembly GCA_001829505.1 of Spirochaetes bacterium RBG_16_67_19. Lineage (GTDB taxonomy): Bacteria > Spirochaetota > Spirochaetia > SZUA-6 > DRHE01 > MIBK01. The sequence goes on from MIBK01000024.1 coordinate 3,239, forward strand.
GCGGAAATCCTGAAATACTGCGACAAGAAGAGGGTGGCCATCTCGGGGCTGGGCTATTATCCCAACCTCCTGGAGGCCGGCCCGCAGGCTGAGGTGTACCGGGAGCACCTGCTGAAGGTGATCGACGCCGCGGCCCGGCTGGGCGTGGGCATCGCCAACACCTTCGTGGGCCGGGACCACACCCGCGGCTTGGAGGAGAACTTCCAGCTTTTCCAGGAGATCTGGCCGGCGATCGTGAAGCACGCCGAGCAGAAGAAGGTGAAGATCGGCATCGAGAACTGCCCCATGCTGTTCAGCCGTGACGAGTGGCCGGGGGGAAAGAACCTGGCCGTCAGCCCCGTGGTCTGGCGGCGCATGTTCCAGCTCATCCCCTCCGCCAACTTCGGGCTGAACTACGATCCCTCCCATATGGTCTGGCAGCAGATGGACTACCTCCGGCCGATCCAGGAGTTCAAGGACCGGATTTTCCACGTGCACCTCAAGGACGCCAAGCTCCTGCCGGACAGGCTGGCGGAGGTGGGCATCCTGGCCACGCCGCTGGAGTACCACTCCCCGAAGCTGCCCGGGCTGGGGGACGTGAACTGGGGCAGGTTCTTCTCGGCGCTGACCGACATCCGGTATAATGGCGCGGCCTGCATCGAGGTGGAGGACCGGGCCTTCGAGAACTCGCTGGAGGCGCGCCAGGCCTCCTTGGTGCAGAGCCGCAATTACCTGAAGCAGTTCCTGACCCTGTCCTGAGACCGCAAGGAGTGCGTATGAGCCAGACCAGCTATCCCCATCTGTTCTCCCCGATCCGCATCGGCAACTTCGAGGTGCCCAACCGGGTCTGCCACGTGCCGACCGATATTTCCTCGGCCAACCCCGACGGTTCGGTGAACCAGCGGGTCATCACCTATTACGAGCAGGTCGCCAAGGGCGGCTGCGGCTTCATCATCGTCGGGGCCTCCACCCCGGACAAGGCCACCGGGCGGCCCACCGTCACCTGCGTGGCGGTGGACGAAGATCCCCTGATTCCCGGACTGGCCTCGCTGGCCGAGGCCATGCACCGGCACGGGGCCAAATGCTCGCTGGAAATCCAGCACCCGGGCCGCCAGGCGGCCTGGCCGCGCCATGACCTGATCTCGGCCACGGACCAGGTGGCCAACCTGCCGGCCTCGGCCGGGCACGAGGTGGTGTACGCGTCGGCGGAGGCCAAAGGCAAGTCGATCCGGGCCATGAGCATCGAGGAGATCTACGACCTGATCGACAAGTTCGCCGAGGGGGCCTGGCGCCTGCAGCAGGCCGGCTTCGACTCGGTGGAGCTGCACGCGGCGCACGGCTACATGATCGCCCAGTTCATGAGCGCCTATGTGAACAAGCGCAACGACCGCTTCGGCGGCAATTTCTTGAGCCGGATGCGCCTTCCCCTGGAGATCATCCACGCCATCCAGCGCAAGTGCGGGCCGGACTTTCCCATCGGCATCCGCTACTCGGGGGAGGAGTACGTCGAGGGGGGCCGGGTGCTGGAGGAAACCGTGCGGGCGGCCAGGCTGTTCGAGGAGCACGGGCTGGCCTTTCTGGACATCAGCGCGGGCATCTTCGAGGCGCCCGGGCCGCTCATGGACCCCATGTACTACCCGCAGGGCTGGAACACCTACACGGCCGAAGAGGTCAAGAAAAACGTGAAGATCCCGGTGATCACCAGCCACACCCTGCGCGACCCGGACTACTGCGAGAAGATCCTGGCCGAGGGCAGGACCGACCTGGTGGGCCTGGCGCGGCAGATGGTCGCCGACCCCTACTGGGCCAACAAGGCCCGGGCCGGCCGCAAGGAGGAGATCCGCAAGTGCATCTCCTGCCTGGTGGGCTGCTGGCAGGAGTCGCTGATGATCAAGCGCGACATGCGCTGCTCCATCAACCCGGCGGTGGGCGACGAGCGCTTCCTGCACTTCGGACCGGCGGCGGAGAAGCTGAAGGTCGCGGTGGTGGGCGGCGGGCCGGGCGGGATGGAGGCGGCGCGCATCGCCACCCTGCGCGGGCACAAGGTCACGATCTTCGAGAAGAGCGAGGAGCTGGGCGGGGCCATCCTGTACTGCTGCACGGTGCACGGCAAGAGCAAAATGCGCTGGTACGCCGACTGGCAGCGGCGGCAGGTCGCCAGGCTGGGCGTGGAGGTGGAGTACAAGAGCGTTCCGACCCCGGAGGAATTGAAGGGCTTCGACGCGGTGCTGGTGGCCACGGGTGCCGCGGTCAAACGCCCCGACATCCGGGGAATCGATTCCAGGCGGGTCTGCACCTTCCAGGACGTGCTGCGCTGCAAAATGAAGAACTGCGAGTACTGGCCCAAGGGCGGCAAGGCCGAGCCGGCCGCCGTGGGGGACACGGTGCTGGTGTGGGGCGATTACTTCGGGGCGGCCGACGCGGTGGAAAAGCTGGCCTACGAAGGGAAGAAGGTGTACGTGGTGACCCCCCACCGGGAGTTCGCCTCCTGGATGGAGCCCGTCCACAAGGACGTCATGGTCAAGCGTTTCGCCGGCGGCAACGGCGAGGCGCTCAGCGGCAAGACTTTCGCCCACCCGGTGACGGTCATTCCGGACTCCTCGCTGCTGGAGATCAAGGAGGACGGGGAGGTGATCCTCATCGACGGCTCCTTCCAACGGTCCGCGCTGAAGGTGGACAACGTGGTGCTGGCCGACGTGGTGGCCGACGAGGCGCTGTTCAGGAAGTACGCGGAGGCCGGCCTGACGGCGGCCAGGATCGGGGACGTGAAGCAGGTGCGCAACCTGCGCGGAGCGGTCACCGACGGAGCCAACCTGGGCCTGGTTCTGGACAGGGACCTGGGCCTGAACGCCAACCAGGCGCTCATTGCCGACCTGCCGACGGAGAACCGGCCGTGAACTTTTTTTCGATCTTCGCTTGACAGGTCCCGTGGAACTCATTATGCTTCAAGCGACAATTGGTTTCAGGCTAAGGCTTTGACTTGTTTGCGGCTTTCTTCCTATCTGATCTCCCCCACCAACATCGATCGATGAGGAACCCCGTACACACCGCAGGTTAACTTTAGGCTTCATGTTTATCGTCGATAAACATTTCTATCCAGTCTCTCTCTCAAAAAAGGGAAGGTATGGCAAAGAAACTCTACATCGGCAACCTGAACTACTCCACCGATGAGGCCAGCATCCGCAAGATGTTCGAGCCCCACGGCGAGGTGGTGTCGCTGAACCTGATCACCGACAAGTACACCGGCCAGTCCAAGGGCTTCGGCTTCGTGGAAATGGCCAGCGACGAGGCTGCCAAGGCGGCGATCGCGGCCCTGAACGGCCAGCAGATCGACGGCCGCGCCATCCGCGTGAACGAGGCTTTCGACAAGCCGCGCGGGGACGGCGGGAGCCGCGGAGGGCGCGACTCTCACCGCTGGTAGGGCGGGCTCAGCCTCCGACCGCTTCACGGCGGCAGAACAGTCTCTTTCCGGAACAAGCCAGCGGAAGCCGGTGGGCGCGCTTGAGTTGCGTGCCCAGGCAAAAGACACTACACTAGACCTGTAGCGACCCACGCGACAGGAGGCCTGGAGATGTCAACCCGGTACCGCTGGTTTGTCGTTTTCACCTTCTTCCTGTTCATCCTCCTGCACCAAGCCGACAAGCTGCTGATCGGCCCCCTGACCACCCCCATCATGGAGGCCTTCCGGATCAACGAGGCCCAGATGGGCTGGGTTTTCACGGGGGCCTTGATCGTCGGCGCGGTGTGCTACTGGCTCTGGGGCTGGCTGTACGACCGTTTCGTGCGCACGCGCCTGCTGGCCCTGGCCTCGCTGCTCTGGGGGGCCACCACCTGGCTGAGCGCCATCGTGCGCACCTTTCCGGGCTTCATCGCCACCCGGGCGGCCACCGGCATCGACGACTCCAGCTACCCGGGGCTGTACAACGTGGTGGCCGACTACTTCGAGCCCCAGAAGAGGGGCAGGGTCAACGGCCTGATGGAACTGGCCATGCCGCTGGGCTACCTGGGGGGCATGGTGCTGGCCCTGACGATGCAGCAGAGCGTGGGCTGGCGCGGGGTGTTCTTCATCACCGGCTCCCTCGGGGTGGCCCTGTCCGTGCTGATCTGGTTCGGGGTCCGGGAGCCAAAGCGCGGGGGCAGCGAGCCGGAGCTGCGGGGCATCGAGCAGAAGAAGGAGTACCGCTTCAGCTGGAAGGAAGTCGGGGGCCTGTTCAAGAAGCGCAGTCTCATTCTGATCTACTGCCAGTCCCTGTTCGGGGTGTTCCCCTGGCAGGTGATCACCCTCTGGTTCTTCCGCTACCTGGAGAAGGAGCGGGGGTACTCGCAGATGCAGGTCCTGCTGACCATGGGCATCGCCATCATCGTGCTGGCCGGAGGGTATCCCATCGGCGGGACGCTGGGCGACGCCTGGTTCAAGCGCAACACCCGCGGGCGCCTGCTGGTGAGCGCCATTGGCGTGGCCCTGGGGGCGATCTTCCTGGTGTTCACCCTGAGGACCCCGGTGGCCAACCAGCTGCAGTTCGGCCTGCTGCTGGGCGCGACCGCGCTGTTCATGCCCTTCGCCGCGCCCAACATGGTGGCCGGCGTCTACGACGTGACCGTGCCGGAGGTGCGCTCCACGGCCAACGCGGTGTTCAACTTCTTCGATCAGATCGGCGCGGCCCTCGCCCCCCTGCTGGCCGGTCTGATCGCGATGCGCTCCTCGCTGGGCAACGCCATCCTCTGGATCAGCGTGGGGGCCTGGGCCCTGTGCTTCGTGTTTCAGATCGCGGCTTCGTTCTTCATGCCCGCGGACGTGGCGGCGCTGCGCGCGGAGATGGCCAGGCGAGCCGCCGCGGAGAAGGCCTGAAGGCAGGGACCTAGACCGGCGGTTTTTCCGGCGCGCCCCGCCGGCGCACGGCCACCACTTCCTTCACCTGGGCGTCGAAGTCCGGGTAGCGCAGGCGCAGCTGGTCGAAGTCCTCCTTGGACAGGCGGTAAACGTCGCAGTAGGTCAGGGCGCGGATGCTGGCCATGCGCTTCTCCCCCTCCAGCAGGGCCGTCTCCCCGAAGGGGGAGCCGTGGCCCAGCACGGCTACGCGCGAGCCGCCGATCAGCACCTCCACGTCCCCACCGGACAGGAAATACATGCAGTCCCCGTACTCCCCCTGGCGGATGATGTAGTCATCAGGCAGGAAGGACAGGGGGGTGAGGCGCTGCACGATCTCCCGGATGAAGATCTCGTCGGCGTTGCGGAACAGGGCCACCTTCTGGATCAGCTCGCGGTTGATGAACAGCAGGATTTCCTGGGACAGGGAGTGCGGCAGCTCCGCGGCGATGGGCACCGCGGAGACGCTGCGCTGCGTTTCCCAGAGGTAGGCGTAGTAGTCCCGCACGCGCTTCTGCAGGCCCGCCGGCACGCGCTGGCGGCGCAGGAAGTCGTTGATCTCCTCCATTTTCGTGCGGTAGACGGCGCGGGCCACGTCCAGGTTGGCGATCAGGGTGGCCACGTTGCCGATGATGTAGCCGTACATGCCCACGCCGAACACCATCACCCCGAGAGTGTAGGCGATCTGCAGGTTGCTGTTCTTGTCGGGGGTGTAGTCCCCATAGCCGATGGTGGCGATGGTGGTCAGGCACCAGTACAGGGCCCGCAGGTACTGGTCGGCCGCCGGGCGTCCCTGCTCGCCGGCCCCGATCAGCACCCAGCCGCAGGCCATCAGGTGCAGGGCCGTGACGAACCAGAAGCCGAAGGTCACCAGGCGCATGAGCGCAGGGTTCACGCTCAGGCTCTCGCGGATGTCGCGGAAGATGGCGCTCACCTTGCCGATCTTGACCATCTTCAGGGCCTTGCCGATCATCAGCAGGTCCAGCACGGCGCCCATTCCGCCGCTGGCGGCCGCGGCTTGCGGGAACAGCAGGGCGATCAGCCAGCCGAAGGGCAGCGCGGCGACCAGATCCACGGTGAACCAGCCGCGCAGGTAATGCCGGGCGATGCTTTTCCGATCGGCCAGCACCACCAGCCCCTTCTTCACCGCCTGGTTGAAGCCGCAGGCGATGTCCAGCAGGTACACGGCGGTGATCAGCCAGTACAGCGCGTCGAAGTCCCTCACGCCGAAGGTCAGGCGGTAGGAGGTGATGACCGTGCCGGCCAGCGCGGCCAGGAGGAGCAGGGCGTTGTAGAAAGTCTTGCCTATCCCCTCGTGCGGGAATACCGGGACCCTTTTAGGCATCGCTTAGTATAATGGAGGCCGTCCTGGGCGGCAATGAAGCTGGCGTGCCGGAGGGTTCTGGGCTATCCTTGAGCTTATGGCCAACCAGACCGAGTTCGGGATTCGTGACGAAAAGGGGCACTGGCGGCCGCCGTATCCGGTGCGCTACGCCCCGTTGCTTACCTGGCCGATCCGCCCGCTGGCTTTCCTGAAATGGCTTTTCGGCTACCCCGGTTTCCTGTGGCCGATCAACCTCTTCTTCTTCGGTCTGGCCTGCCTGACCTGGTACGTGCTGCAGCCCTCTCCGGCCCAGACCGCGCAGCTGCACTTCGGCTGGATCGCCCTGATGTTCTTGCGGAACATGGTCCTGTTGTGGCTCATCGCCGGGGGGCACCACCTGGTGTTCTATACGCTCAAATTGCACGGAGACCGTCGCAAGTACCATCCCCTGTGGCTTTCCCCCGACAACAAGAAGTTCCTGTTCGGCCACCAGACCTACGACAACGTCTTCCGCACCTGCCTCTCCGGCTGCACGATCTGGACCGCCTACGAGGTCCTGTACGTATGGGGTGCAGCCAACGGTTGGTTTCCCTATCTGGACCCGGTGCGCAACCCGGTGTGGTTCGCGGCCCTCTTCCTGCTGACCCCCTTGTGGCGGGAGACGCATTTCTATTTCGTGCACCGCCTGCTGCACTGGCGGCCCCTGATGCACGCCATCCATCGCATCCATCACCTGAACCCCAACCCCGGGCCGTGGTCCGGCATGGCCATGCACCCGGTGGAGCACCTGCTGTACCTGAGCGTGGTGGCCATCCACTTCCTGGTCCCCTCGCATCCTCTGCACTTCTTCTTCAACTCCCAGCTCACCGCCCTGACCCCGGCCTTCGGGCACGTGGGCTTCGAGGGCCCGGTGTTCGGCGGCAAGCTGGCGACCGGCTCCTATTTCCATTACCTGCACCACCGTTTCGTGTCCTGCAACTACGGGGAGGCCACCGTGCCCCTTGACCTGTGGTTCGGCTCGTTCTTCGACGGGGAAGGGGCCTACCGCACCCGAAAGAAAGCCGCCGGATAGGCCTCCGGCCTCGGCCTTCCGCCATGGACCTGCAGCGCGGCGCCCTGCGCCTGGCCATCGATTCCCGCTCCGGACTGTTTTCGCTGTGCCGCGCCGCTTCGGCCGGGCCGGATATCCGGGAAGCCCGGGCCCTGCTGTGCCTGCGCTCGCCGCAGGGGCAGCCCTTCGAGATGGCCCTGGGGGCCGGCGGGCTGGAGGTGGAGGAGCGGCCGCTGGCCGACGAGCACGGCGACGGCCTGCTGGTCACCGCCCGCTCACGGCAGGCGGTGCGCGGCCTGAGCCTGGGCCTGGCGCTGCGCCTGTACGACCGGCGCCCTTTCCTGCTGCTGCGCCTGCAGGCCTCCAACCAGAGCCGGGAGAGGTTCTTCCTGGAACGCTTCGTGCTGGCGCGCGGGACGGTGGATCTAGGGCAGGAGACGGGTGGCGGGGCGGCGGGCTTCTTCAAGGCCGGGTGGCACGACTGGGTGTTCGCCGGGTTCCGCCGGGCGCGGCAGCGCGACGTGCGCTCCCTGCTCGCGCCCTGGTCCGGGAAGATGCACTTCGAT
>MIBK01000024.1:11042-11324 GCA_001829505.1 Spirochaetes bacterium RBG_16_67_19
CCGGCGGCGCGGAGAGTTCCATGGCTCCGGCTGGGGCGTGCTGGCCGGCCGGAAGCAGGCGGTGGTGGCCGGCCTCGTGACCCTGGCCGAGCAGTTCGGCCGCCTGCACGCCCGCTGCCGGCCGCCGTCCCTGGAGCTGGCCGCCGAAGCCGACGGGGTGCCGCTGGAGCCCGGGCAGTCGCGCGCCTCCGAGTGGGGCTACCTGGAGCTGCTGGACCTGCCCCACCCCGAGCCCCTGGGCGAGTACGCGCAGGCCGTGGCCCGCGAGATGAAGCCGCGCGT
>MIBK01000024.1:11431-12390 GCA_001829505.1 Spirochaetes bacterium RBG_16_67_19
GGCGGATCGGTTTCGGCACCGCCCAACTGGACGACGGCTACCAGCGCGCCTGGGGCGACTGGCTGGAGTGCAACCCGAAGTTCCCGCGCGGCCTGGGCGCGCTGGCCGCCGAGGTGCGCGGCCACGGCCTGGTCCCCGGGCTGTGGCTGGCCCCCTTCGTGGTCGAGCCGGACTCCCGCCTGGCGCAGGCCCACCCGGACTGGCTCCTGCGGGGCCGCCCGGACCGCCCCGTAAACAGCGGGTATTTCTACTCCTTCTTCGGCCACGCCCTGGACGCGACGCACCCGGCCGTGCCGGAGCACCTGGAGCGCCTGGGCCGGACCCTGCGGGGCTGGGGCTTCGGCTTCATCAAGGCGGACTTCTGCTACGCCGGCGCGCTGCCCGCCCGGCGCCATGACCCGAGCCTGACCCGGGCCCAGGCCCTGCGCCGCGGCCTCGAGGCGCTGCGCCGGGGTCTGGGGGAAGAGACCTTCCTGCTGGGCTGCGGCTGCCCGTACGGCCCGGCCCTGGGGATCGTGGATGCCATGCGCATCGGCCCGGACACGGCCCCGGGCTGGCGGCCGGAGCTCTGGAGCCTGCCCTGGACCCGGCCGCTCCTGCGCGCCGAGCGCTCCCTGCCTTCCTTGCGCAACGCCCTGCGCCACGTGCTGGCCCACTCCTCCCTGCACCGCCGCTGGTGGTGGAACGATCCGGACTGCCTGCTGGCCCGCGATACCGATACGCGCCTGAGCGCGGAGGAGGTGCAGAGCGCCTTGAGCCTGGCGGGCCTGAGCGGAGGCCTCGTGGTATCCAGCGACGAGCCCTCGCGCCTGTCCCCGGAGCGCCTCCGCTGGCTCGCCCTGCTTTCACCCTGCTTGAGCCCCGGGGGAAGGGCGCTGGACCTGCTGGAGCGGGAGATGCCGGAGCTCTACCAGCTGCCCCTGTCCGCGCCGTGGGGGAGTTGGCAGGTGGTGCTGGTG